>LFTN01000066.1 GCA_001513495.1 Clostridiales bacterium DTU087 | reverse complement strand
GGCATGAAGTAGTCGGGATTCTCTTTCACCAGCGCTTCTGCTTTTTCGATGGCCCCCCGCATCCCCGCCGTGCCCGGAGTTAGGATCAGCTCCGCTCCATAGGCAGAAAGGAGCCGCCGCCGTTCTAAGCTCATGGTCTCGGGCATGGTGAGAATCAGCCGGTAGCCTAAGGCGGCACATGCCATGGCCAGGCCTATCCCTGTATTGCCGCTGGTTGGCTCCACAATGGTGCCCCCGGGCCTCAGCCTCCCGCTCCGTTCTGCTGCCCGGATCATGGCCAGGGCAATTCTGTCTTTGACGCTGCCCCCGGGATTGAAGCTCTCCAGTTTGGCATAGACCTGTGCCCCATCGGGCCGGGGCAAACGCTGCAGCTTAACAATGGGAGTCCCGCCAACCAGGTCCAAAATGCTGTCTACCCTATCTCTTGCCAATGGCAACCAACCTCCCCATCCACGTCTATTATCGGCGAAGCCTTTATAAGCCCTGTTCCCAGAGATACTTCTCTGCCGCCATCACCGCTACTGCCCCATCAGCTACCGCGGTAACGATCTGCTGGAGTTCTTTAGTCCTGATATCACCGGCAGCAAATATGCCCGGCTCTGAGGTTCTGGTGTCTTCTCCTGCCACCACATATCCCCAAGGATCCAGCTCCACCACACCCCGGAGAAAATCGGTGTTGGGCAGCGTGCCAATATAGATGAAAATCCCATCCACCGGCAAGGCGGTTACAGCTTCGGTCTTTCGGTTCTTCACCCGTAGCTGCTCCACAGCCTGCTCGCCTTCGATGGCTTCAACCTCGGAATCCCACAGAAACTCGATCTTCGGATCGGCAAAGGCCCTCTCTTGCAGGTGTCTTGATGCCCGCAGCTGATCCCGGCGGTGAACGATTGTTACCCGGTTGACAAACCGAGTGAGATAAAGGCTTTCCTCCACCGCGGAATCGCCGCCTCCGATCACTGCCACATTCTTTCCCCTGAAAAAGGCGCCGTCACAAGTAGCGCAGTAGGATACTCCCCGGCCTGCAAACTCCGCTTCACCGGGGACTTCCAGCTTCCTAGGCTTGGAGCCGGCAGCCAGGATCACTGTCTTCCCGGAGATAACTTCATCACCCAAGGTCATCACCTCAAACAGATCCGACTGCCGTTTAACCCCGGTAACATGCTTTCGCAGGATCTCGACATCCCACTTCCGCACCTGCTCCTCCATGGCCTGCGCCAAAGCCGGGCCATCGATGATTTCAAAACCGGGATAGTTCTCAATGACAGAAGTGGTAAACATCTGGCCCCCGGGACTCATGCCCTCCAGTACACAGGCCTTGAGATGGGCTCGTCCAGCATAGATGCCGGCGGTCATCCCGGCGGGGCCGCCGCCGACAATGACTATATCATATACTTCTTTGGCCATAACTCTGCCCCCAGACCAATGGGGCTATCACCTCTCTTCCTTGCATAGTCGCTGAATCCGCACAATCATTGATTCCCCACACCGGCCTAGAGTCCTGGTATATCCGGTGCTGGCTATGCACTAATACCAGTCTTCCAGCTGCACGCCGGTGTAATAGTGCAGCAAGATATCACGGTAACTGCTGCCGGCTAAAGCCATCCCTTGGGCGCCGTATTGGGACATGCCGACACCGTGGCCGTAACCTTTGATGGTGAAGGCAACACCGGCTGCAGCCGCCTCTGCCGTAAACCAGTTGGAGCGCAACCCCAACTTTTCCCTAATCTGCCGCCCGGTAAAGAAATGGCCCAGGGCCTCCACCTGCTTGACCCGGCCAGTGGGATAAAGCTCAGTAATCCGAAAGAAGCTGGATAGATCTAACGACTCCTCTGGCTCTCCACTGCTTTCTCCCGCCCCATTGGGCTCGTACACAGACAATTCATCCAGCCCGACGCCGGGCAGTTCCCCTAAGAATTGCGACAGCTCAGCCGGCAGCTCCACACCTAGACGAGCTGCAATCTCCGGCCAGCCGAGGCTGTGGGTGGTCTGGTAATAGGGAGATGCCTCCTCCCCGGGGCTGGGCACTCCCAAGAGGTATGGCACTGGATTGAAGTAATCGGCGGCTGGCTGCGTTTGGCCGCCGCTGGTTGAATGGTAGGCTGCATAGATGGGCTTCCCTTGATATGTCAGGACTTGACCCCTGGTTTCCCGCACCGATGTGACAATCCGCCTCCGCTTTTGAAAGTAGCGGAGCCATCCCCACCGCTCCCGCTGGGCCTCTGCTGACATCCAAGCCTGACCGATCCGGAAGTCAGTTGACAGGTCGGCTTCACTGCCAGGCACTGCTTTGTTCTCCGCCAAGCGGTATAGGGCATAGGTACGGGCTGCAACTGCCTGGGCCTTCAGTGCCTCCAAATGAAAGTCTGCCGGCATCTCCGCGGCCACAACTCCCACCAGATAGTCTTCTATGTCCATCTCCACTACCTGACCCAAATCTTCCCTCAGCAGTCTGATGGTAAACCCCGAGGGTTCCTTGGGAGCTGACCACCACTGTCCCAACACGATCAAGGCTGGAACCCCCACCAACAAGAAAACAAACCCAGTTAGGTAGAGGATCAGCCTTGCTAGACCGCTCCCATATCCCCACCGTGGACCCGGCATCATGCCTACTCCCCCATTTTCTCCTGCATTGGCGGCCCCAGTCTTGCCAGTGCCGCGCTCCCCATGTTATGTCACTGGCTGGCCTCATATGCCAAGAGCCGCTGGGGATCAATTAGAAAATACCCCAAGACAGCTGCTGCCAATGCCAGGGCTCCAACACCGTAAAACAACCCGACCCGGTGAAAGCCGATGGCACCGAAGGCAGGCGGCCCAACAGCTACTCCAAAGAACCTGACTGTACCGTAGACAGCGGTAACTATTCCCCGCTCGTCTTGGGAAGCGGAGCCGGTGATCAGAGTGTTGAGGGGCGGCAGCACCATACCGATGCCAATGCCTGCCGCGATTACCGCGGCAGGAAATACCTTCGGTTTCGATACGCAAAGGGGCACCACCGCTAAAGCCAACGCCGCCGCGATCATTCCTACAAGTAAAGCCCCCTTGAGGAGCTGCTGCCGCTTCTCCAAAAAAACTCCGCTGCCGTAGGATGTGGCAGCCATGGCTCCCACCGGGACTGCCAAAGCCAATCCTTTCACAACACCAGTCAGGTGAAAGCGCTGTTCCAGGATGTCTGAGAGGTAGCTGAGGAAACCAAACAGGATTGACAACGCCAAAAAACCTATGAAGAAAGCGATAAGCAGCGATACACCCTTCTGCTTGACGATCTGCCCTAAGGTGGAAAAATACTGATGCCAAGATTCGCCTTCACCGCCGGGATTAGGCTCATGCAGCCCAAACCACACCAAGGCTGCGATGGGAAAGGCCAAAATGCCGTACACGAAAAAGGGGGCATACCAGGCAATCACAGCCACCAGGGAACCCAAGATGGGGCTCACCACCTTACCAGCTCCGTTGGAGGCTTCCAGAAAGCCCAGGTATCTGGTCAGCTTTTGCTCTGTGATGAGGTCGGCGGTTAATGCCATGGCCAGCTGGTATGTGCCTCCTGCCCCCATTCCCTGCAGCACCCGCCCTGCCAAGATCACAATAAAGGGTTCCTTCAGTGTTATACTGGCGATGCCTGCCACCAGCCCTCCCAGGCCGTAGAGCACCAGTGCCGGTGCAATGACGATTTTTCTGCCGATCCGGTCAGAAAGGATGCCGGAAAAGGGAATCAAAAGGCCTGCCGGCAGTGAAAATGCCGTAACCAGCAGGCCAACCTTCACTTGATTTATATTCAGCACTTGTTCAAATTTGGGAAATACCGGAATCAACATGGAGTTTCCCAAGACCATCACAAAGGGGACTGCCCCTAGAATCAAGAGCTCACCCCAGCCCAAAGCCTCCTTCTTCTGTTTACCCATAGCAATATCTTCCTCTCCGATGTCATCAGCCTGAAGATATTGTGAGTCTAGGCCGGGGCAAACATACCTTGCTCAACTGTCCTTAACCACATCATAGCCGGCGCCGGCTATGGCTCCCTCAATTGCCTCGGTATCTACCTGTTCAGCATTGTACTTGACTTCAACCGTACCGGCTGCCAGATCTACGCTGACAGACTCGACGCCGGACAGTTTGCCCACCATGCTTTCCACTGCCATCTTGCAGTGCTGGCAGGACATGCCGTCTACTCGAAAAACCTTGCTCTGGGGAATCGCCACCGAGCTCGCCCCCTTTCTCCTGATCCAAACGTGCTGGGTCAGCACTCCACTGCCTTTGCTGTTTATTATCCCCGAAAGGATTAGAAAATCACTGCCAATCAGAGTGCCGCAAGACCTAATCGCTGCCCATGATCACCGCTGGATAGCCTTTCCCTTCCAGCTCCTCCTTAAGCCTCTCCGCATTCTGCCGCTGAGAAAACGCTCCTACCTGCACTCTATGGAGAGAACCGGGAATCACCAGCACCTGGTAACCCATCTTACCCAGTTCATCGGCTAGGCTGCGGGCATTGGCCTCAGAAGAAAAGGCTCCCACCTGCACCCGGTATAGCCGGGCCCCTGAGGAGGCGGCCTTTGTTTGAGCCGGCTCTGCCTGCACCCTCGTCGGCTCAGGCTCCGCTGCCGGCTGCCTTACCTCAGGCAGCGCTTCTGGCCCTGCTGCCTTGAGGCTGTCCTTCTCCACTGACTGGGTGGAACCCCCCGGCGGCGTCTGAACTGCCGGCTGCCTGGCCGTCTCTTCAACTACCCTGCTTTCCTGGGCCATCTCCCGGTTCAGGGCACCGGTAGCCGCCTGGATCGCATACAACCCAACAATATATCCCAAAAAAACTGCCACTCCAGCCACTGCTGCCAATGTCAGGATCAGGTAGACTCTCTCCAACGCCTTGCTGTTCGCTTTGCCCTTTTTCTTCTTGCGAGCCATACCTCTCACCCCATCCCAGCTTTCCTAGGCCGTCCTACTTCGTCTTATTAATTTCTGCGCCTAGGTCCATGATCCCTGCAGAATCTTCCTAGGACAGAAGTTGTTTACGAGCTTCTCCCACAAGGTATAAGGAGCCGCAAACACAGATCAAGTCTTGGGGCTGGGCATAGCCCTTAACCTTGGCAAAGGCTTCGCTGAAACTAGGTGCGGTGCCGGCTTCCTCCACCAAACCTGCAGCCAGCTCCAGCAAGTGTGCTGGGTCAACCGGCGGAGTGCGGCTGCTTTGAGGAGCTGTAAAGACCACCGTGTCAGCCTCTGGCAGCAGCGTTTGCAGCATGGGCTTAACCGGTTTCTGGCCGGTGATGGCCATGATCAGGTGGAGCCGCTTCCAAGTGAAATAGACCGGCAGGGCAGCAGCCAGCTGGCGGCACCCATCCAGGTTGTGGGCTCCATCTAACACCACAATCGGTTCCCTGCCCAGCACCTCCAGCCGTCCCGGCCAACGGGCAGCAGCCATCCCCGCTGCTGTTTGGGCATCGGTAATCTTGAGGCCCTGTTCTGCCAAAGCGTCAACTGCAGCTAAGGCGGTAACAGCGTTGGTGATTTGAAACAGCCCCAGCAAGTTGATGTGAAACTGGCGCCAGAGGCCACTCCGGGACACCGAAAAACTGGTTCCACCAGGCCCCGGCTGTGCCCCGCTGACCTGGTACTCTTGCTCCACATCGATGAGCTTAGCTCCCCGCTGCCTTGCTACATCGGCAATTACCCTCTTAGCGGCGGCTGACTGGGGGGCAGTCACCACGGTGCCGCCGGGAATGATGACTTCCGCCTTCTCCGCAGCGATGAGCTCCACCGTTTCTCCCAAAGTCTCTGTATGGTCAAGATCGATATGGGTAAAAACCGTCACCGCGGGAGATCCGACCCGGGTCGCATCATAGCGGCCGCCCATCCCTGCCTCCAGCACTGCATAATCCACCCCCATGTCGGAAAAATGCTTCAGCGCGGCTGCAGCAGCTACTTCAAAGAGCCCCGGCCGTCCGTAGGGGCCGGCGGCCAGTTCTTGTATGCAGGGATACAGTTCCTGAAAAATCCGATCCAAGTCCTCCTGGGAAATGGGGGCACCGCCAACCTGGATTCGCTCCGAGAACTCCACCAGGTGGGGTGATGTGAACAATCCCACCTGCTGACCAGCAGCCTGCAGAATTGATGCAATAAATTGGGCTGTCGAACCTTTGCCGTTGGTGCCGGCAACATGCACAATGTCATAATCCCGCTCCGGGTGACCCAAATGTTCCAGCATTCGATTGATCCGTTCCAGCCCCGGCTTCTTTCCGTGAGCTGAAGAATGTGCAGCCAAGTACTGGTAGATATCCATCCCTCCACCCCTCCCTGTGACTAAGCGCTCTGGTTGGTGAAAACCCGGCCCTTGCCGGGCCGGGTCGTTATCTGCCTGTCTTTAAAGGCTCATTAGTCGACCAGTTCCCTGAGCCGGCCCTGGAGCATGGCTTCCTTCTCCTTCAAGGCTGCCAGCTTCTCTCTTTCTTTCTCCACGATCTCGGCAGGAGCTTTCTTTACAAACCCCTCATCGGCCAGCTTGCCTTGGGCCCTGGCGATCTCCTGCCCAGTTGCCTCCAGCTCCTTTCTGAGCCGGGCTATCTCCTGATCAAGATCCACCAGCCCCGCCAAGGGCAAGTAGATCTCAACACCGCCGGCCACCGCAGTTACTGCTTTCTCTGGCTTAGCTTCCCCCAGGGGCGCCAGCTTCAGGTCACCTACCCGGGCCAGCGCCTTGAGATATCCATTGGTCTCCTCCAGGAGAGCCAGGCCTTCCTCATCGGCATGGATGATTGCCGGGATCTCCCTGCCGGGGGATACCTTCTTTTCACCCCGGATGTTCCGAATGGCCCTCACCATCTCCATGACGGCTTCCATCTGAGCCTCGGCGTCTTGATCCATATAGCCTTCCTCAACAGCTGGCCAGCTGGCCAGCATGATGGTTTCACCTTCATGGGGCAGGTGCTGCCAGATCTCCTCGGTGATAAAGGGCATAAAGGGATGCAGTAGCCGCAGTGTCCCCTCCAGCACCTTCCACAAAACGTACTGGGAGGTGCGTTTGGCCGTCTCGCCGAGGCGGCCGTAGAGATGGGGCTTGATCATCTCCACATACCAATCGCAGAGCTCTGTCCAAATAAAGTCATACAGAGCTCTGGCTGCTTCGCCCAAGTCGAACCGGTCAAGCCACCTGGTAGTTTCCCGGATAACACCCTGATAGCGGCTGAGGATCCATTTGTCCGGCAAACTCAGCTCCAGCTCCGATTCTTGGATATCAGAGGGCTGGAAGTCACCTAGATTCATCAAGGCAAAGCGGGAGGCATTCCAGATCTTATTGGCGAAGTTGCGGTAAGCCTCCACTTTCTCCCGCCGGTAGCGGGTGTCGTTGCCGGGTGTTGTGCCGATCATCAGGCTAAACCGCAGGGCATCAGCGCCGAACTCATCGATAACCTCAATGGGGTCTACTCCGTTGCCCAGGGATTTGCTCATCTTGCGCCCTTGGGAGTCCCGGACAAGTCCATGGATTAAGACATCACCGAAGGGAACATCACCCATGAACTCCAGGCCCATCACCATCATTCTGGCCACCCAGAAAAAGATGATGTCAAACCCGGTAACTAAAACCGAAGTGGGATAGAAATGCTCCAGGTCTTCTGTCTTCTCCGGCCATCCCAAGGTAGAGAAGGGCCAGAGGGCGGAGCTGAACCAAGTATCCAGCACATCGGGATCCTGGCGCAGTTCTGTGCTGCCGCACTCTGGGCACGATGTGGGATCCTCTTTGGCAACGATCATCTCACCACAGGCGCAGTGCCAAACGGGGATCCTGTGTCCCCACCACAGCTGCCGGGAGATACACCAATCCCTAACTTCCCTCATCCAGTTCAGGTAGTTCTTGCTGAACCGTTCAGGCACGAACCGGGTGTCGCCACTCTCGACAGCAGCGATGGCCGGTTCTGCCAATGGCTTCATCTTCACAAACCACTGCTTGCTGAGAAGGGGCTCCACCGTATGGTCACAGCGGGTACAGGCGCCCACCGCGTGCTGGTGTTCTTCAGTTTTCTCCAAAAGGCCCTGGGACTCCAGATCCTCGATGATGGCCTGGCGGGCTTCGTAGCGGTCCATGCCGAAGTATTTGCCGCCAGCTTCGGTAATCTTGGCATCGCCGTCTAAGACTAAGACAGCCTCCAGGTTGTGCCGCTGGCCAACTTCAAAGTCGTTGGGATCATGGGCAGGGGTGATCTTAACTACCCCAGTGCCAAACTCCATATCTACATAGTCATCAGCGATAATCGGCAGCTCCCGCCCCAACAAAGGCAGGATGCACTTCTTGCCCACCAGATGCTGGTAGCGTTCATCCTTGGGATTGACTGCCACCGCCGTATCTCCCAGCATGGTTTCAGGCCGGGTGGTAGCTACCATGATGTACTGGCCGGGATCATCGGCCAAGGGGTATTTTACATACCAGAGGCGGCCATGGGTATCCTCGTGCTCCACCTCAATATCCGACAGGGCGGTGCGGCAGCGGGGGCACCAGTTGATGATATAGTCGCCCTGGTAGATCAGGCCTCTCTTGTACAGCTCAACAAATACCTCTCTCACAGCCCGGGAACAGCCTTCATCCATGGTGAAGCGCTCCCGCTCCCAGTCACAGGATACCCCCAGGCGGCGCAGCTGGCGCAGGATCCGGCCGCCGTACTCTTCTTTCCACTGCCAGACCCGTTCAATGAATTGCTCTCTTCCCAGATCATAGCGGCTCTTGCCTTCGGTTTTCCGCAGGTGCTCCTCCACCCTTGCTTGAGTAGCAATCCCCGCATGATCCATGCCGGGAATCCATGTGGTGTTGTAACCCTGCATCCGCTTCCAGCGAATGAGGATATCCTGCATGGTCTCATCCATTGCGTGTCCCAAATGCAGTTCCCCGGTAATATTGGGAGGCGGGATTACAATAGAGAAGGGTGGTTTGCTCTTATCAACTTCAGCATGAAAATACCCTGACTCTTCCCAGATTTTATACCATTTGGCTTCCACGGCGTGGGGGTCGTAAACAGTGGGGATCTCTTTCCCTGCCGCAGATACCCCTCTTTTCGTCTCAGTGGCTTCCGCCATTCCAAACGCCTCCTCCTTCAGCATTCTAGCTTACCCAAGTATCAAAAAAAGCTCCCGCCCAAAAAGGACGAAAGCTCTCAACTTCCGCGTTACCACCTTACTTCCGCCGTTGAAAAACCTAAATGTCCGGTCTTACCACCGGCGGCACCTCAAGCTGTAACGGGCTGACCCGATCACTCCTACTGGCTGCACACCTGGCTGGAGCCTATAGCTCCATCGGTGGGTACAGTGTTCAGATGATGACTCAAGGGCGACCTTCAACAATCCCTGCCGAGGAGATCTCCCAGCCGCTGAATCTCCCTCTCTTACGGCGGTTGACTGTCTACTCCTCCCTCTCACCGTCTGTATATGCCGCAATATGTTTCTAATTCTACCCGACCCCGGCAGTGAAGTCAATAGCCTAGACATTATGTGTACGCGTCAAGCTTTAGTAGGCGAGAGACCTCGCCACAATTGGTGTTCATAAAGCTGT
>LFTN01000196.1 GCA_001513495.1 Clostridiales bacterium DTU087 | reverse complement strand
ATTGAAGGCAGCGGGGCTCCGGATGATCCCTTCTTGACTCAAAAGCTCTCCGATATCCCTTCCCGGGGTGCCCGGTGAGATATGAATGATGGAAGCAGCGGCCAATTTAGCATTTTCCGGCGGCAGAATCATCCGGGATGCGGCCACGGCCGCTACAAGGCCCAAGACCAAACCTAAGGAGAACAGCCGGCCGAGTATCTGCAAGCTCGACTGCCAAAAGCTGGTCAGTGTCTGTGCCGTCATCCAGGCCGGCCGAAAGCGTCCCTCCAGTCTGCTCATCATCTACCTCCATATTGGTTAAGAGTTCAGCTATCTTCCCTTATTATAAGGCCCAAACGATGATTTGGCAAAGATACTGCCCTCCGTTCCTTCCTGCATTAGTCATCGAGGGCTTCGAGAATCTCCCTTACATTCTCAAACTCGTCATCGTCGATGGATAAGAGTACATCCTGGCCTTCACTGTCCTTTGCAATCTTCAGCACCACAACTCCCTCTTCTGGGTCTTCATAAGGAAGCAGGACTGCGTATCGCCCCTCTTCAATCTCTACAACTTCCAACAGAAAGAACTCATGCTCCTGGCCTGCTTCATCTATTAACGTAATGATATTATCCTCCACTGCAGCGGCGGTACTGGACCGCCTTGCCCCCTCTCTGTCCAGCCTTGGGCTGGTTTAGAATTTGAGTGTTTCACACCGGACTGCCGCCTTTCTCAGCCTGCTTAATCCTCCTCTCCCCAATCTGCCCAGCAGCGCCTTTGGCTGGCCAGGCTGTCGAGATAGTTCTGCAAGATGATCACCGCGGCAATCTGATCGATGATTTGACGCCGGCGCTTCCTGCTCACATCGGCTTCCAGCAGCACCTGCTCCGCGGAGACTGTTGTAAACCACTCATTCCAATAAACAACCGGCAGGCCGAGGGTCTTTTCTATCTTGTCCCCTTCGGCCTGCATTCTTGCTGCCTCAGGCCCCAGCTCCCCAGTACTCCGGCGGGGAAGCCCGATTACCACCTTGTCTACATGATACTTCTCAGCCAGCTCCCCGAGGGCCTGGATATCTCGCTCCCAGACACTGCGGCGGATCACTGAAACTCCCTGGGCAGTAAGCCCCAAAGGATCACTGACCGCCACGCCGATGGTTTTTGTGCCGATATCAAGTCCCATGATCCGCATATCATATCACCTTGATGGCAAACTCCGGGCAGTGAGCCCCGCAGTACCCGCAGAGGACGCAGCGGTAGGGATCTGCCTCAGCTTTGCCGTTCTTTAGTACCATGGCCTTCGATGAGCACCTCTCTACGCACCTGCCGCAGCCTATACACCAATCATCAACATGCAGGCGCCGAGGCACTGACTTAGCTGCCTCCCGCAGGCAGCTAGGTACACTCCTATCCTCAAAGAGGCACGCATTCATCTCCACCTCTGCCTGGTTCCTCATGCCCACAGCAATTGCCGCCAGCTCCTCCATTTGGAGAAGATACTTAAATGCCTCATCTACCTGTCGAAGAAGGTGCCCCCCTCCCAGGG
>LFTN01000018.1 GCA_001513495.1 Clostridiales bacterium DTU087 | reverse complement strand
GCCGTAAGCTTTGTAGAGCCTGAACACCAGTGCCAGTGCCAAAGCCGACACACTGACACTGACCACTATACCAGTGAGCATCAGAGCTGATGGCAGCGGATTGACATAGACTGCATCGGGACTGCCTTGGTTCAGTATGGGAGGAACGCCGTTTCTGATATTGCCTGCGGCGACAAACATGAGGAAAACGGCGCTTTCGATAATGTTGATGCCGATGAGTTTCTTGACCAAATTTGATCGGGTCAGCACGATAAGGGTGCCGATGGCAAACAAGATGACGGCGGCAAAGTATGGATAGTTAATCAGTAATTTTTTCAGCAGCACCATCACACCTCTTCCTCCAGCATGGTAAAGAACAAAGTAACCATGGTGCTGGCGACCCGAATGCCGACACCGATGCCGAGAAGGGCTATCAAGCCGCCGGAAGACAGGGTTCCCGGCACCCCCAGATCAATCCCCGCCAGTCTATTGGCTAAGAAAGGCCCTCCTTTGACAATGCCAACCATACCCAAGAGTGCATACCAGAGAGTACCGTAGCTCTCCGCCCAGGTCGTGACCTTCTCAGGCAGTACAGCCCGGCCTTCTTCCGCTCCAAAGGCGGTGGCATAGGCGATAATCCCCAGTGCCACAATAATGCCCCCGGCGAAGGAACCTCCTGGCGAGATCTGGCCGTGGAAAATAACATAGAAGCCGTATACCTGAATAAACGGTAGAATCAGTGTGATTATGCGTTTGAAGATGATGTCTCTCACCTTTTGCCCCCCGTTTCTCCCCCTGTTTTCAAAGCAACAATCACCGCGAGTGCCGCTGTAAACAGGACAATGGTCTCGAACATGGTATCATAGGCCCGGTAATCCAGGACAATAGACGTCACCATATTGAGTACTCCCGTTTCTTCCAGGGCTTTTCCAACATACCGCTCGGCCAGCTGGTTAAAGGCGGGACTGTCCGGCACACCATAGGGAGGCAGTTCAGCTGCAGCGCCCAGCATCACATAAACAGCCAAGGTGGCGATGAGCAAAACCAGCAGGGTCCGCAGATTCACCCTCATTCCTCCCTTCGGCTGGTCCTGAAGATGACCAGCATCATTAAGACAGTGGTAGCGACTCCGGCAGCAGCCTCAGTGATAGCCAGATCAGGTGAGTTCATCTGCAGCCAGATTACGGCCATGATCAAGCTGAAAACTCCATATACGATGACGGCATGCAGCAGATCTCTTATGAAATACACGGTGAGAGCTGACGCTGCTAGAATGATGAGCATCGCCATATTGCCATAGTCGACCATGGAAAAACCCATAAGCTCACCCCTTCATCGCCTTTGTGCCTGCCGCCAGTGGCTCTCCCCGGACCATGCCGGCTTTTAGCACCACATGGGAGGTGGCAGGATTGATAATCCAAAAGAGCGCCAGAACCACTACCAGTTTGATCCGCACAGCCCAGCTGGGGCTCAAAAGCAGCAGCCCCAGTACTGCCAATCCCACACCCATGCTGTCAGCGACGCTTACTGCATGCATCCGATTGTAGGCATCCGGTACCCGGAACAGGCCAAAAGTAGTGATTGCAAATGAAATGAATGATCCCGCAAAACACAGATTTGCCAAGAACCTAATCATGAGCGGACACTTCGCCTCCCTCTCCACTTAGTTCATTGAGTCTGGGCACCTGCACGTGCCACTCACCGGGTGTCAGCATCCTTAGTGTCCACACCACACCAACAAATCCACACAGTGCCAAGACAATGGCCACATCGATAAACCCATAATCAGCTCTCATAAACGCCATCAACAAGATGATCACAGTCACCATGCTGCTAATGGCATTGACGGTGATGACCCGATCAAGAACCGTCGGGCCCATGATCGCCCGCCAAAGCACCAACAGAATCAACACGATAAGGCCGACCACTAGCGGGAGCATTGGCTGTCCTCTCCTTTCCAAATAACTCCAAAGCCCTGATTTCATCAATAATCTTCCAACTGCACAGACCAGCCGCGATCTCCGGATTCAACGCGTGCACTATAAACACACCGGTCTCGGGATCAACGTCGATGGTCACAGAACCCGGTGTAAGGGTTATGCAGTTGGCTAGAAACACTCGTCCCCAGTTGGTCTCCAATGCTGGGCGCACAGTGAGCATGACTGGCTCAACCGGGGGTTTTCCAAACAAGAGAGTCTTGGCCACCGATATACTCGAATCAACGATGGACCAGATTAAGGTCCAAAGACACCGGCCAAACAGTAAAAGCCCCCTAGCAGAAAGTGAGATAGGCACATTGGGCACAAGGCCCCTCCAAAGCCAAACAGTCGCCATGGCCACAACAACCCCAACCAGAAGATGCTCTAGATCAGCCTCTGCAGCGATCACCAGCCAGAATCCAAAGAGCAATAGAAACAAGACAAAATACCGTCTGTGCATGATTGACCCTCCCTCTCCCGCTTAAGCTCCTTCGTTCCATGGGGCCTCAACCTGCGAACTGGCCCCTTCAATTGCCATCTGCGCAGCATCCAAAGAAGCCCTGTGTACCGCACTCTCCAGTTTCCTGCATACCCGGAAGCGCCCCAAGCTGCTGACTACGCCCAGTCTTGTCAACATGCGCAAAGAGCTCCGGTTAAGCCCTCCAAGGTACGCGCTCTTGCCTTCTTTTTGCAGCCGTTCCACCAGATCCCTCAAGGCCAGGGCTCCAGTCTCGTCCATGATGGGTACGTTGGAGAAATCTAACACCAAGACCGGCTTGTTGAGCAGCTGTCTCAGCTGACTCCTGAGGTGTTCGGCCCCCACGAAAAACAATGGGCCATCCAGGCCAACAACCTGGACATCGGGATGGATGGGGTCAGTGGAAGCCTCGGCAGCTGCCCTGCCGGATATCTTGCGCCCCTGAGGCAAAGATACTAGGTCGACAATCACCACCACGGCTGCCAGCACCACTCCAACCGCCACGGCAATGGTCAAGTCTCTAGTAACCGTCAAGACCGTGGTAATCATCATGATGGCTCCATAACTCCACCGGGCCCGGGGAATCAGCGTCAGGCTGGTCCAGTCAGCTGTGCGAACTGCCGCCACCATCAGGACAGCAGCTAAGGACCCCAGGGGTATCCGCTTCGCGATAGGCCCAAAAACCAAGATCATCAGCAATAGGAAAGCAGCATGCAGAATACTGGAAAGGCGGGTGCGGCCACCGCTGTACACATTTACACCTGAGCGCGCGACAGCGCCGGAGACTGGAATTCCCCCTACCAATGAGGAAACGATGTTTCCAAGCCCCTGGCCCATCAGTTCTCGATTGCTGTTATGTTGAGCCCCGATCATGTTGTCGGTGACTTCCGCCGACAACAGCGCGGAAATGCTGCCGAGCAGGCAGATGGTGACGGCTGGCATAATCAGCTCAGTAATACTGCCCCAGGGCATCCCGCTCAAAGTGAGCTGGGGTATGCCAAAGGGGAGATGCCCCACCACATGGGGAGAATGGATGAAAAGCTCATTAATGACTAGGCCAGCAATGATGCCAAACAGTGATTCCGGTAATTTCTTGAAATACCGCAGGCTCAGTACGATTACCGCAGCCGTTGCCATCGCAATCACAGGGCTCCGGAGGGCATCATCTATTGCTGTCAAGAAAAAGAGGATAGAAACGCCGTTGGTAAAGCCGGCAATCACCGGCTGCGGGAGATACTTTACGAACTTGCCCAGTCGCAGCAAGCCCAGAATTACCTGCATTAGTCCTGCCAAGGCGCCGGCAAGAAACAGGCCGCTTACTCCATGATGGCTGACAATACTCACCAGGACCGCAGTCATCGCCCCGGTTGGTCCTGTAATCTGCACACCGCAACCACCGAACACAGCAGCGACCAGGCCGCCGAAAACCGCAGCATAGAGGCCAGCCACCGCTCCGGCCCCGCTGGCGATTCCAAAAGCCAGGGCCAAGGGAAGGGCTACAACTGCTGCGGTAGCTCCCCCAACTACATCGCCCCGTACACGCTGCCACAACGACTTCACCTAAACACCCCGTTTCTGCAGTGGCACCAGTGTCTTAGCCGAGGGGGCTGCCTATGGCAAAAATAAAAGCGCAGGCAAAGTCCCATCAGGACTAAGACACCACGCTTGGACCACTCCTACGGGGTTAGCTGACGGGTTCGGGCACCCAAGTTGCCCTACCTGGCATTCCAGGATTCACCCCAATTTCGGGTCCCCCGTTTCCTCACAGGGCAGGAATTCGGAGATGTCGTGTGCTATTTGGTTAAAACCAACTACACTATTATCATAGCAGAAAGCCAAGAAAAATCAAGGGAGCATGGGAAGATGCCGGCAGACAGGCCAGCAGCAGCTCATACTCCCCCATATCAGTCACTGCGGCTGGCCTAGGCGCCCCGGTGTTCCTTCACCGCCGCTTCCATTCTCTCTAAGCCTTCCTGGAGCAGCGGCCGCGGACATCCGATATTGAACCTGACAAACCCTTGGCCGCCGGGGCCAAACCACTGGCCGTCATTGACTGCGATCTTGGCTTTGCTCACAAGGAATTCCGACACGCTGCAGCCGGTGATCCCCAGTTCCCGGCAGTCCAGCCAAGCTAGGTACGTTCCCTCCAACTCCATCATCTTGACACCGGGCACCCGTTCCTTGATGAAGCCCTTTAGTAAATCCCTGCTGCCCTCCAGGTAGGCCAACAGCTCATCAAGCCACTGCTCTCCATGGCGATATGCTGCTTCCATAGCTGTTACGCCCAGGGGCGAGGTGCCGATTCCTACATTGGTCAATGTGTTGTTGAACCGGTCCCGCAGCGATTTATTGGGTATTACCACAAAGGAAGTACCTAAGCCAGCCAGGTTAAAGGTCTTACTGGGAGCCATGCAGGTGATGGTGTTCTGTTCCACCTCGGGAGACAGGGAGGCCAAGGGGATGTGGCGGTGTCCGGAATAGATGAAATCTGAATGGATCTCATCTGAAACCATCAAGATCCCATGACTCAGACAGATCGCAGCCAGCCGCTCCAGCTCCTCTCTCCGCCAAACTCTGCCCACAGGATTGTGGGGGCTGCAGAGAATCAGCATCCGGGTACGGGAGTCTATCTGCTTCTCTAGGCCATCAAAGTCCATCACATATCCGTCATCGGTTTCTATCAGCGGATTGAAAACCACTTGGCGGCCGTTGTTCCTGACGGAGTTGAAAAAAGGAGCATACACCGGCGGCTGAACAATGATTCTCTCACCGGGTAAAGTGTATGTTTGAATGATCAGGTTGAGGGCATTGACCACTCCCGCTGTAAAGCTGAGCCACTCCCTTTGTATCAGCCAGCCGTGGCGCTTCTCCAGCCAGCTGATCACAGCTTCGTATACCGATGGCGCCAGGCAGCTGTAGCCGTAGACAGGATGTTGAATCCGCTCCAGGAGGGCTCGTTGAATCGGTTCTGCCGAGGCAAAATCCATGTCTGCCACCCAAAAGGGAAGCAGGTCCCTTTCTCCAAATCTTTCCTCCATGCTATCCCATTTATAGCAGTCAGTTCCCCGTCGTTCGATCAAAACATCAAAATCATGCACCATACAGCGACCCACTCCCTGCAGCATTAGTTGTTGAGTTCCGATTAGGTAAGCAGACAACTTCTATATGCACTTATACATATCCCGTTCCACATCCTGCAGATATACATACCGGAATCGTCCGCTTTTCTGCGCATGCTGGAACTCCGCCTCAGCCTCCCGGCGGCAGTCCTCACAGGCGCGCCAGGGGATCAGCACTGCTGCAATTACAGCGCCACGCCTCAAGCCGCCTCCCATTCCCCGGGCAGCGCCGGAGTGGATCAACCTCCAGCCGCTGCATGTAGAGCACAGTTTGATGCTTTCCACCTGTTCTTCCATGATGTTGTCGGTATCGTAGTAAACCTGCCGGTGCCTCTGGTATAAGGGGCCCCGCCCGAAGATCTTCTCTAGGTTAACATCCTTCCGGGTCCGCCACAGCTGCCAGAGCTGGCCTGTCATCTTCTCAATGGCTTCAGAAATCCGGGGCGGCTGCCTCACCTGGTCCTCTGACCAGTCCGGCTCCCGGACAGCGCTGTAGTCCAAGCCCGCTAGAGCAAGCAGTAATCCCGCGTTGACATAGGGCAGGGCTCCTTCGATGGAGTAACCACCTTCCAGCACCACAATATCGGGGGAGAGCAGCTCTGTTAGCCTGGCATAACCTTGGGCAGTGACCCGCATGTTGGTCAGCGGATCGGTGTAATGATTGTCTTGACCGGCAGCATTGATCACCAAATCGGGCTGGAAGTCTTCCAAGATGGGCAGTACCAGATTTTCGATTACATACAACATGCCCTCATCGCCGGTGCCCGGGGGCAGCGGCACATTGATTGTCTGTCCGTAGGCGGCAGGGCCGCCCCGCTCGTTAATGAACCCTGTGCCGGGATACAAAGTCCGGCCGTCCTGGTGCAGCGAGATATGCAGGACCCCTGGATCATTGTAGAAAATATCCTGGGTGCCGTCGCCGTGGTGGGCATCGGTGTCCACAATGGCAATCCGAAGATCAGAGCCATAGGTATGGCGGATGTGTTCCACCATAATAGCCTCGTTGTTGATGGTACAAAAACCCCGGGAGCCGTGGACGATACGGTTGGCATGGTGCCCGGGAGGCCTCAGCAGGGCAAAGGACCGTTTGACCTTGCCGGTAAGCACCAGGTCAGCCGCGGTGACCGTCCCGCCCGCAGCAATTCTGTGGGATTCGGTAACCACCCGGTCCACCGAAGGAACGCAGATGTGGGCCCGGCTGATTTCCACATCACTGGCAATCCCCGGCCGGAACTCCTCTATCCCCGGCATGTCCAGAAGCCCTTCCTCCATGATCTGATCCCGGGTATATAGGAGCCGCTCCTCCCTCTCCGGATGATCCGGTGTAATGGCCCAATCAAAGGCAGGGAAGAACACCAGCCCTACTCTATGGTTACCGGCCTGCATCGGCCTTACCCCCTTTCGCTCCGGCAGCAATCCGCCGCACATTGGGCCGCACTTGGGCCCTGATGGTTAAGATCCGGCCCACTGTATGGAAGCCCCGCACCATGTTAAAGCTCTCTTCTTCTATGATGCTGATGTCCTTTAGATCCATCACGCCCAGCCTCTTGCCCTGCTCCGCCGCCCACCGCTGTGCTTCCTGCCTGGCTTTGTTCAAATCAAAGAACATGGGCCTATGGATCTCGCCTATGTAGTCCATTTCTGGCACAGTAGCTGCTCCCAGGGCAGTGTCAGCATGGTAAGTCACGGCCGCGGTGGGCCGGCTGGCGGCAGCACCGATGGCATTGGCCTCTTCATGGTAGGGCAGTACCTCCCAGCCTATACCCATTGCCTGGGCTGCCAAGGGGATAAACACCTCTGCCGGGCCCCCCAAACCGATGAGCACCCTGGGCCGAATGTCCGGCGGTGCCAAAAGCTCCGAAATGGTGTAGACCGGCCGGGATTCCAGATAGGCGTAAGCCTCTTCAATGGCTTCCATCAGCTGCCTGGTGAACCCGTTGATTACCTCCTGGGCAGCCTCTTCTATCCCCAACCCCAAGGCCCTGGCCAGCTCTGCTACTGCCCTCTGGGCACGGGCGGCATCGCCGATGGAGGTCAACCCCAGGGCCGCCGCGGCATCGGTGGGAGTTGCCCTGCTGCCTCCGAGGGCAGCAGGGGTACCAGCCCGCTTGGGGCCGATGAGAAGCCTAGGGGCTCTAGTCCCGCCCCGTGCCCCTTCGATTACCCGGATCTCCGAATCGCCGCCTAGGCCGATGGAGCGGGCAAAAAGCGCCGGCACCAGCGTCTTGTGGCCTGCGATCTCTGCCCCCTGGGGTTCAAAGACCGGTTCACCTGATACTTGTACAGCAATATCGGTGGTAGTCCCGCCTATATCCACAATCACGGCATTGCCGTGCCGATGCTCTGTCAGCGCCTGGGCACCCATCAAGCTGGCAGCCGGCCCGCTTAAGATGGTCTCAATCGGGCGGATGAGGGAATCCTCTAAGGTCATTGTCCCCCCATCGGCCTTCAGCAGGTAGACTCGGCCGATGCTCCTCCCCCGGAGCATCAACCGTTTTACCATCTCTACAAACCTGGCCTGCTGGCCGGCGACACTGGCATTCAGGTAGCTAGTGGCAAGCCGCCGGGGGAAATTGGGCCGGCCGGATAACCGGTGACCTAGAGTTATATGCCTAAAACCAAAACTGCCCTCCTGGGCCAGGGCCTCAATCTCCAGCTCCTGGGAGGGATTGCGGTGGGAGAATTTTCCCACTGCCGCCAAGGCCTCCATCCCCGCCTGCCTGGCTGAGGCTAAAGCAGCCTTGACTTCTTCAGGAATAAGGCCAGCTGTTTCCCGTCCCCTGTGATCAACTGAGCCGGAAAGCCTGTACACAGGAAATCCGAGATTTAGGTCTTCGATCCGCATACCCGGCCCCGGTACAGCCGCCACAAAGACCGGATCCCCCCGCCCCTCGACAACGATATTAGTCGATAAAGTAGTACTTAGGTGCAGCTCCAGGGGTTCCGCATCCCGCCA
>LFTN01000059.1 GCA_001513495.1 Clostridiales bacterium DTU087 | reverse complement strand
CCGCTGCCCTATGCTGGGGAGAGCGATCGTAATAGATGATTTCCCCCAGGTCGTCATGGATAAAGGCTACATAGTCTAAGCCCTCTTCCCGCCATACCTCGATGGCCTTCCTGGTCACGTGTACAGGCAGATAGTCTCGGTAGATGGGTATACCGTCCTTCGGATCGATGATCATAGCGCCGTTATTGCAGATGACGCCTTCTGAAAGACTTAGTTCGTACGCTATGCCCTTGGCGGAATCCCAGTGCCTCCCGGTGGCAAAGGTAACCACGACACCTAGTTCCCTCGCCCGCGCAATGGACTCCCTTGTTCTGGGTGATATCCTCCCCGTGCTGTCAAGCAAAGTACCATCAAGATCTGAAATCACCAGTCTAATCTGCAACTGTTAAGAGCCTCCCCTAGACTGTCATCTACTCTATCCCTTGAGACCACTCAGGGTGATACCCTCAACTATCCACTTCTGTCCAATGGTGAATATGATCAGGACAGGCACAGTGGCTATGGATACACCAGCCATGAGCAGTGGATAGGAGCTGTAGAACTCTCCCTGGAAGTAGCTTAGAGCAACCGGCAGCGTCATCATCCGGGGAGATTCTAGTACAACCAATGGCCACGTAAAGGAGTTCCATGCGCCCAAGAAGGTGAACATACCTAGAGTGACCAACGCCGGCTTACTCAAGGGAAGCGCTATACTGAAGAAGATTCGGAACCAGCTGCATCCATCGATGCGGCCGGCATCCAAGAGATCTCTTGGTATTCCCATGAAAAACTGACGCAGCAAGAACACCCCAAAACCACCGGCTAGTTCAGGCAGGATTAGCGATGAATACGTATCAAGGAGATTCAAGCGCCATATCAGAAGGTACTGGGGTATTAAGAAAACCGGTCCGGGAACCATTAGACTGGCCAGGATAATGCCAAACAGCAGATCTCGACCCTTGAACTCAAGGCGAGCATAGGCAAAGGCAGCCAATGATGCCACCAGGACCACACCCAGCGTGACTATGGCAGAGACCACGCAACTGTTCAAAAAAGCTCTGTCCAGTGGAAATGAGGCGGTCTTAAACACTTGGACAAAGTTGTCCGTAATGAACTCCTCAGGAATCCAGGTAGGTGGAATCCTCGCAGCTTCTCTATGGGTCTTGAAAGCCATGGACAACATCCATAGGAAGGGAGAGACCCAGAGAAAAGCACATGCAACTAGCAATACGTAACCAAATGCCTTTGTGAAAGACCGAAATACGTTAAGAGGCGAAAGACGACTCAATCTCATATCCCCCCACAACTACTTCATGCCCCACAGTTGCTTCTCTAGACGTCTAATCTAAGTGCTGGGGCTCAAGGATTCTCATCTGTATTGCAGAGAAGATCATGATGATAAGGAACAGAACCCAACCCATGGCAGCTCCGGAACCCAGCCGGAAGAAAGAAAATGCCGTTTCATACAAGTGGTACAACAGCACCCTGGTGCTGTTAAAGGGTCCGCCTTGAGTCAACATGAACACTTGACCGAAGACAAGGAAGGAACCCCGCATCTGCCAGATACAGACAAACAAAAGAGTCGGCCGCAGCAGAGGCAGAGTGATTCTCCAAAAAATGTCCCAGCCATTAGCTCCATCGATCTTTGCTGCCTCATATAACTGGCTGGGAATCTCTTGCAGACCTGCCAAGAACAACAGAATGTTGAACCCTACAGTCCACCAGACGGTCATTACTACAATGGCAAACATCGCCCAGCCCGATTGATTGAGCCAGTTCTGTCCCTGAATACCGAAAACGCTTAGGATATAGTTTAGAACACCGACATCAGGAAGCAGGATCAGCCTCCAGATGATACTTACAGCCGATGTCGATACAACTAACGGAGCCACAAAGCTCATGCGGATCGGTATCTTGCCCGGCATTGACTGATTGGTGATCAACGCAAGAGCAAGACCGAGGATTACCAACAGCGGGGTACTCTCCAAAACAAATATCGCCGTGTTCTTCAGGCTAAGCCAAAAGAGCCTATCGGTCATTAATGCCCTATAGTTACCGAGTCCAATGAACTTCTGGGTACCCCGGAGGAAGTCATAGTCCAAGAAACTTAGATAAAGGCCGTGGAGCAGAGGAAAAAGAAAGAAGACCGAAAACAGTATCAAGTGCGGCAAGATAAAGTAATACGGTGTTAAGGGGCCTCCATCGCCAAAGAACCGTTTAATGCGCTCAAGCAAGGATGGAGTCCTAGCACCTGACTGCGGCACTCCGAGTATGGCCATACTGACACTCACCCTTCTCTAAGAGACATAGAGCTATCTTGAATGGGGAGGAGTACAAGGGCACTCCTCCCCTGCAAACGGCTATCTCTTTAGAACTTCGTTGGCGTGAGCAGCTGCCTCATTCAGAGCCTCGGGTGCTGACTTGACTCCCAAGACCGCTGCTTCGAAGGCAGAGCCTAGCTGGCTAAGTGCTTCACTAGCCAAGGGGAAGTTTGGACCATAGTCCACGTACTGCCAATACTCAGCAATACGGAACTGGTTTTCCAGAGTCTTGAAGTCATCCCCGAAGAAGACATCCTTGCGGGCAGGAATCTGGCCGGCCTTTGCATATTCAAAGGACCTTTCTGTCATCCAGCGGACAAAGGTTAGAGCCGCATCAACTTTCGCGGCATCCTCTCTTGCCTGCACCGGCAGCACGAATCCATGGCTGCCAGCATAGCTGCCGCGATGCTTGCCAACCGCCGGGAGCGCTGCCGCGCGGAAGTTCAGGCCGAACTCCTTCAGGGGATTGACAGCCCATACCCCATCCCAACGCATGGATGCCTTGCCAGCTCGCATAGTCTCGGTTGGGTCTACGATACCGGGAGCGGACACCTTCTCCTTGTAAATCAAGTCTACAATAAACTGGAGTGACTCTACACCGATCTCGTCATTGAAGCGGGCTTCTGTGAAATCTTCATTGAACCAAACACCATCGTTTTGTACGAATATGGAGTCGAACTGTCTATACCACTGGGAGGCGACGGCAAATCCCGATCTCTCAATCTCGCCCTGGGCATTGTACTTGGTCAGTTTGCGTGCATACTCGAGGAAATCTTCACGCCCTGCCGGGGGAACATCAGGATCTAAGCCGACTTCAATATAGTCATCAACCAGGTAGTACATTCCGGCCATGTAGCAGTCAAGAGGAATTGCATACTGTCGGCCCCGGAAATTCGCCGCATCCCAGGCAACCTCCAGGTAATCCTCCCTGCTAATACCCAACCGCTCTAGGTAGGGTGTCAGGTCCATGATTGTACCGCGGTCAGCATACTCCGGAACCCTTGGCCTAACGTTGAGCAAGACCAAGTCAGGGGCCCTCTTGGTCACCATAGCTCTGCTCAGCCTATCATACAACTGGGTCCACGGAATTACTTGGGTCTCAATCTCGATCTTGCCACCGTACTCCTTGTTGAACTGCTCAATCATCGCCCCAAGATATGGGCCTTCCCCGCCAGTAAGACCGTGCCAAAACTCTATCTTGACCGCCTGAGCATAGGTCACTGGCGCCAAAATCATGGTCAATATGACAATCAGCAGGCTCGTGTAGGCTAATCGACGCATAGGAACCATCCCTTCTCAAGAATGATAGTCATCTAATGATAGTCATCAACGCCAAGCCAAGCCGTCTCCTCGCTTTCCCTCGCATCACCCCCTGGCTCTGCCCACTAACGGGAGTGTAGTGGACCGACGAAAGGACGATCTCAAACGTTTGAGACTGATTGCGGTTAATAAATTCGTTACATCTAAGGAAATTCCTTCCTTAACTCAGTAAATACTTGACAAACTATACAACTGTGGGCTTTATACGAGAGTGCTAGAACCGGCTGAACCTCGCTCAATGAGTCTTGTGGGCAGCCTAAGGAGGGGTTGCTCGCAAGGCTTCCCTTGAATTAAACCCATAAGCATTGACGCGGCAGCAAACCCCAGTTCTTCTTTGGGGATTTCAATGGTCGTAAGCGGCGGATATGTATATGATGCCCAATCAATATCATCAATACCTACAACACTGAGCTCTTGGGGGACTCTAACCTCCATGCGCCTTGCTGCTTCCAGGGCGCCAATCCCATACAGGTCGTGGCAAGTCAAGATGGCTGTAGGCCGCTCGGGGCTGTTCAAAACCTCTAGGGCAGCTTTTACTCCTGCCTCGACTAGATTCCCCTCTAAGGGGATGTACTTTACTGTAGCCGCAACATCGAAACCGGCAGCCGACACCTCCTTCTGAAAGGCTTCTAGCCGCTCAAGCATTGGCCCCCCTGCCTCATTGGCATCGGGAGTGAAGAAGAAGCAGATCCGTCGATGGCCCAAGCTACGTAAGTACCCCACAGCCTGAGATATGGCCAGATGGTTATTCACATATATTGAATACTCGGCTTGGAATGTATATGGCTCGATAGACACTACCGGTTTTTCTTGACTGGCCAGCATCTCCCAAATGGACTCAGGCAAGGCACCAAAAGTGATCACGCCATTTGCCGTCTGTTCCAGAAGCTGCACAAGCTGGTCCTTGTCTTCTTCATCGGCACCAAAATACGCTAGGTAATAGTCCTTGTTTTCCGCCACTCTGAGATGAATACCCCGAAGCATGTGGCTAAAGAACGGATGCACTAGCAGCTGTTCGCCTCCACCCTCCACCAGTTCATGATAAAGGAAAAGCACGCATTTTGGGTGATATCCCAGCTTGAGATTCCGAGCCGTCATGTTGGGCTGATAGTTCAGTTTGTGAGCTGCTTCCCAAACCCGCTTTTGAGTCTCTTCCGCGATGCCCACCTGATCAGCCGTGCCGCTCAGCACCCGAGACACAGTGCTAATTGATAGACTTGTTGCTTCTGCAATATCCTTAAGGGTTACCATACAAAAAGTCAACCTCCATTGTTCTAAAGGAAGCTGGCATATAGCAGCTGGTATGGTCCCGTACATATTCTTCGATATAAGAGTATGCTCCTTCATGATTCAAATCCGTATGCATACACAACTTTCCATCCACCAGCCCTTCAATAACTATTACGGAACCTACCGGGCAATGACAGAGGCATACAAGGAGGGCAAGGTTAGGGCGATTGGGGTCAGCGATTTCTATCCAGACAGGCTTATTGACCTGATCAAGTTCAACGAGGTTCTGCCTGCAGTCAACCAGGTAGGGGCAGGACCAATCTGCCTCATAGGCGTTGACGCATCCAAACCTATGAGTGAAGGCA
>LFTN01000123.1 GCA_001513495.1 Clostridiales bacterium DTU087 | reverse complement strand
CTGATGTGTTCTACTACGCTGAGGTCGTGGGCGATGAACAGGTAGGTAAGCCCCAGCTTCTCCTGAAGCTCCTGCATCAGGTTGAGCACTTGGGCCTGGACGGAGACATCCAAAGCAGAGACCGGTTCGTCGCAGATGATTAGCCGGGGATTTAAGGCCAGGGCACGGGCGATGCCGATTCTCTGCCGCTGCCCGCCGCTGAACTCGTGGGGATAGCGGGAGGCGATCTGGCCAGACATGCCCACAGCCTCCAACAGCTCTCTAACCCGCTCCCGCCGGTATTCCCGGTCGCCGATACTGTGGATCACCAAGGGTTCAGCGATCAGGCGGCCGATGGACATCCTGGGATTTAGGGAGGAGAAGGGGTCTTGGAAGATCATCTGCATCTCCCGACGGAGTTCCTTAAGCTCAGCTCTGCTGAGCTCGGTGATTTCAATCATTTCTCCTGTTTCCCTGCGGAACTTAATACTGCCAGCTGTTGGCTCCATCAGACGCAAGATAGAGCGGCCGGTGGTGGTCTTGCCGCAGCCGCTTTCACCTACCAGTCCCAGGGTTTCTCCTTCCCTGATGAATAGGTCAACGCCATCTACCGCCTTTGTATAACCAACAGTCTTCCGGAGAAAGCCCTTTCTGATGGGAAAATACTTCTTCAAACCCTTGACATCTAGAAGGATATCCTTGTTGTTCTTGACGGCTTGCTTCGGCTCTGTCACGGCAAACACCTCACTTATATAGCCAGCAGGCGACAAAGTGTCCTGGCTCTACTTCCGCTTCTATCGGCACTTCCTGACGGCACTTGGGCATTGCCTGGGGGCACCGGGGGGCGAAGCAGCAGCCTTCCGGCAGATTATATGGACTGGGGACTGAGCCGGCGATTGGCTGCAGTTTCTTGCCCCGCAGGCCGATGAGGGGAATGGATCTCAACAATCCTTGGGTATATGGATGGAGAGGGTTGAGGAACAGCTGCCTGACACTGGCCTGTTCCACTTTCCTGCCTACATACATCACCAGCACATCATCGGCCATCTGCCCGATAACTCCCAGATCGTGGGTAATCAGAATGATGGCCATCCCATACTGCTGCTGGAGCCTGCGCATGTTGCGCAGGATCTTGGCCTGGATCGTCACATCTAAAGCCGTGGTAGGCTCATCGGCAATCAAGATGCTGGGGTAGCAGGAAAGTGCCATGGCGATCATGACCCTCTGCCTTTGCCCGCCGCTCATCTGATGGGGGTATTCGTTAATGCGCCTTTCCGGGTCGGGGATATCTACCTGGTGGAGTACTTCGATGGCCCGCTGTCTAGCCGCCTCTTTGTCTACGTTTTGATGCAGCTGAATAGCCTCAATGATCTGGTCTCCCACGGTATACACTGGATTGAGGGAAGTCATGGGCTCTTGAAAGATCATCGCGATGTGCTGTCCGCGGATGCTCCTCATCTCGGCGCTGTGCCGATCCAGCTTGGTTATGTTAACACTGCCGCCGTCAGGCGGATGGAAGGTGATGGTACCGGAGACGATCCTGCCCCTTGGCTCCGGCAGCAGCCGCATAATGGACAAAGCAGTAATGCTCTTGCCGCAGCCGCTTTCGCCAACAATGCCTAGGACCTTGCCCTTCTCAATGGTGAAGCTCACGCCATCAACTGCCTTGACTACGCCCTGTTCTGTAAAGAACTGGGTGTGCAGGCCCTCAACCTCTAAGAGCACCTCGTTGGCTGCCAATTCTCTTTGCTCAACTGCCACTGCTATCCCTCCTGTATCTTGCTGCCTCGCACTAGTTGGAGTACGGGTCTGCGGCATCCCGAAGGCCGTCACCTAAGAAGTTAAAAGAGAGCACCGCCAGCACCACAAACACGCCGGGCAAGAGCAGCCAGGGGCGGTCAAGCACCACCGCGACCTCCTGAGCATGCTGCAGAAGCACTCCCCAGCTGACAACGGGCGGCTGGATACCCAGGCCCAGGAAGCTTAGAGCTGTCTCTGCCAGGATCATTCCAGGGATGGACAATGTGGCCACCACGATAATATGGCTGGCCGCATTAGGCAGCAGGTGCACCAAGATGATCCTCCGGTCCGATGCGCCCATTGCCTGGGCAGCCAGGGCGTAATCCTCTTCCCGGTAGGCTAGGATCTTGGCCCGTACCTGGCGGGCCAGTCCCGTCCAATTGCGTAGGGAGAGGATAGCGGATATCGCGAAAAACCGCTTGGCTGGAGACCACTCCGGCGGCAAGGCTGCAGACAAAGCTGCCCACAGAGGGATGTCTGGAAAGGACATCAGCAGCTCCACAAGCCTTTGGATCAGGTTATCGATGATGCCGCCGTAATACCCCGAGATGGTGCCCATCACCGAGCCTAAGATGATGGTCAAGATCACGCCTACCAAGCCCACAGTCAGTGAAACCTGGCCGCCGTGGAGAATGCGGCTGAATAGATCCCGTCCCAGCTCATCGGTGCCGAAGAGGAAAAACGTCCCAGGCGGCTCAACACCAAAGATGTGTATCTCACAGGGGATAAAGCCCAAGAGTCTGTACAGCTCCCCTCGGACGATGAAGTAGATGGGGTACTTCTGCGATGTATCAATGGTATGCACCCATTCAAACTTCTCCATATCCAGTTCAGTTGTAAATCCGTAGACGAAGGGCCGCCAGTGGAACGTGCCGTTTTCATCGACCCAGCGGGGCAGTTGGGGAGGAGCACTCATAAAATCTTCCCGCTGGACGACATGGCTGTAGGGGCTGAAAAACCCGGGGAAGATCACCATGACCACATAGAAGATGATCAAGATGATACCGCCTGCCACCGCCAGGCGGTTGCGCAGAAAGCGGCGCCACGTCAATTGCCACTGGGTCAGGGAGCTGCGGTCTTGATCAATGGGGACTTGCGGAGAAGGTTCAAGATTGACAGCTATATCTGCCATGATGTAACCCCCTTTATTCGTAGCGGATTCTCGGATCGACCAATGCTAGAGCGATGTCGGCCAAGAAGTTGCCGATTACCAGCATGATGGCCATGAACACAAGGAAGGTGCCGGCCAAGAACATATCCTGTGACCTCAGAGCATTGAAATACAACGGTCCGCAAGTCGGCAGGCTCAAGACGATGGAGACGACTGTGGAGCCGGAGATGATGCCAGGCAGGCTCATGCCCAGATTCATAATTAGGGGATGCAGGGCATTGCGGACAGCGTGCTTGTAGATTACCACCCGCTCGGGCAGGCCCTTGGCCCGGGCGGTCTGCACGTACTGCATGCTGAGAATATCCGAGAGGTTGCCCCGCATGACCCGCACCAAGCCGGCGGTATCAGCTAAGCCCACAACCACCACCGGAATCCAGAGGTGTTGGAGAAAGTCGACAAACTTGGCCCAGCTCCAGGGGGCATGCTCGTAAGCCCTGGAAAACAGGCCGCCTACCGATACCCCGAAGACCCGGGATGAGATAACCATCAGGACAAGGGCAATGAGAAAACTCGGGATGCTCAGCCCGATGAAAGACAGGAATGTGAAGAGGTTGTCAGCTCCTGAGTACTTGTGGGTAGCGGAGTAGATGCCAATGGGTATAGCTACCGCCCAGCTGAAGATAAGGCTGCACAGTGAGACAACTACCGTGAACCCTATGCGGGCCCACACCAGTTCTGAGACTTCTCGATTGTACTGAAAGGAACGTCCAAAATCTCCCCGGACAAAGCCGGTAATCCATTTGAAATACTGGTAGTAAAGCGGTCTATCTAGAGCGTATCGCTGCTCCAGCGCTTTAATCTGCTGGTCCGCGGTACTAGTTCCCAGCACCATCAACTGTGCCCTATACACATCTAGGTATGAGCCGGGGGGCAGGTTGATCACAATAAACCCCACCACGGATACCAGTGCTAATGTTATCAGCATTGAGATAAGCCTGCGGCTGATAAAGGCTGCCACGAATGATCACTTCCTTACCGGGGGAGTATGATTTACTGTATCGTCAGTTTCCATCAATCGATCACTTCTCCAGCTAATTCCTTCCGATTTGGAGGCAGGTCAATAAATGTGGATAGCGAGGGGGCAGATTAATCCCCCTCGCTCAGCACTATCCCGTAATTCACCCTCTAGTTGTCATAATAGAAGGTAGCCGGATGGGTAATGGCCGGATAGACCATGATCCACGGATTGACGAAACCGCCGAGGGCTAGCTGATCTTCGTCCGGGACGTTTTTCATCTTCTCGTTGACCACTACGATTCTCGGGTAGTCGGCAACGGTACCGATGAAGAAGGGGCCGTCTTCGATGTGGATCTTGATCATCTCGAATACCAGTCTCTCACGGGTTTCAAGGTCGGGTTCAACTTTGGCTAGGTCGTACAGCTTCTGCAGCCGGTCTACCGGACCGCCTGGTACGGGCTGTTCCCGGGGCGGAGTCCGATCCCGAGGAGGCAGATCCAGCTCGAGCTCGGCCTCAGCTGTACCCTGGACTGAGTACCATGCACCATAGAGGGGTGCCCAGCGGCTCAGATCAATGGGTACTATCCACTGCGGGAAGACGATGTGGTTGGGGCCATCGCCAAGCTCCCAGCTGTCCCGGATATCGAAGGTGGCAGTCTGATCTAGCATCTGCATGGCCGAGCTGTCGACAGGATTCAGGATGGTTCGGATGCCGACAGCTTCCCAGTCGGCCTTGACCATCTCATTGGTCTGCTGGTCAGTCTTATTGATGACGGCGTCATGGTCGATACGGACAGATAACGGTGATCCGTCGGGGAAGTCACGCCAGCCGTCGCCGTCTTTATCTATGACTCCGATGGAATCCAAGAGCTGAGCAGCTTTTTCCGGATTGTACTCAACATAGGCATCTCGCCACTGCCTGTAGAGCTCGCGCCCTTCTTCGGTCCGGTGGAACTCGATGGCCTTCGGGCTGAAGGTACCGGTTGTAATCTCACCTAGGTTGAAGAACAGCATCCTCTGGATGCGCTGCCTGTTGATGGCATGGGACAAGGCCCGCCGGAACTCCGGCTTGCGGTAGAGTTCCTGCTTGGCTGGGTCTGGGTGGTTCCAGTTGGTATAGTAGATGGGGCCGGTTCCGGAACCAGAATCCCAGAGATAGACCTTGTAGCCGCCGTTGACTTCGTTGCGCTTCAACATGGCCAGGTCGGAGAGAGCAACATAGGGACGAACCTGCATATCCGCTTCTCCATTGAGGAGCTTGAGTTTGATTACCTCAAGGTCCTCTACATAGTTGGCTTCAATGCGGTCGATGTAGGGCAGCTGATTGCCTTCAGGGTCGACTGCGTAGTAGTAGGGGTTGCGCTCCAACACGAGACGCCGGGCTGGTTCATGTTCAACCGGCATCCACTCAGTCAGCACGGGGCACTCTGGGTTGAACCACCACTCCATTTTCTCCTCGAAGACTTCAAAGTTCTCGTAGTCTGAGTAATCAGGATGGAACTGCTTCAGGTAATGGGCTGGAACAATCAGCCGTTCGCCGTGGTTACAGCCGCTGGGCCACATGCAGAGCCGCTCCGGCAATAGGGGAGCAGGAGCCACATACCTGATCTGCAGTGTGTAATCATCCAGGGCCTCGAAGACAGCCTGCTGGCCGCCGGAGATGAAGAGGTCGGGTACAGGGTCAGACATCTCGGGGTTGAGTGCCATGTCCTCCCACCAGAACATAATGTCCTTGGTGGTTAAAGGATGCCCGTCGGACCAGCGGACTCCCTTGCGGATTCTAAAGGTCCAGACCGTGGCGTCTTCATTGGACTCCCAGCTCTCAATCCAGTTAGGTTCGATGCCGAGCCCATCATCCACCCACCGGATAGGGGAATAACCGTACATCATCATCTTGACGTACGCCCACTCACGGTTGGTCGTCCACTTGACCCAAGTGCCGCCGTACTTGCCGATAGACTCCAAGGGCTCCACTACCAGCGGATTCTCCGGCAGACGCTCTTCCACTGGCGGCAGTAAACCAGCCTTTACCTTCTCCGCCAGCATGGGGGCCTCGTTATAGGCAAATGCCGCTCCCCCTGCCAGCAGGACAATCAGGAGTGATCCAGTGAGAAACCTAACCAGTCTCCGCATAAACTGATACCCCCTTAGGACAAAGTGTTTACCTCACGCCGCGTCACCATCTCAGCTTGTTGAAAAGAAGTCTCACTCTGCCTGCTATCGCTGACGATCACCTCCACTGCAATTGGAGTTTCGGGGACAACTGCCAACAGTATATTCGTCAGAAGGATCACAAAATCCTTCCTTGATATGCAAGAATGCATACAATCACGCTCCAACAGCACACGAGAGTAGGAAATTGCGAATATTGGGATAACCATGACAGGTGACGCCGTCAGGACACAAGATTCGCCCTGCAGCGGCAAACTTCTGAGCACAGGGGAAAAACGGAGCATAAACTGTCCCTGGCCTGCCGCTTTGCCGACAGGACTAGGCCGTTGAATGCAGAATAGGTTATTGGCAATAGAGACCGATGCAGCAGTGGCTGACGTACAATACAAGTGTTAGGAGCAGGATATGGGTACATCGATTTCATTCGTAAGCATCTTTTGGCGCGTTCTGATCATCTTTTCTTTGAGCATCTTTGGTGCAGCGGCAAGAAAAGCAGGCTGGCTTAAGGATGAGGCCAGGGAGTCAATTGCCAACATAATCATGAACATCAGCCTTCCTGCTCTCATCTTTGTCTCCATGACCAGTGATGTGGGCTGGGAGAGGCTGGTTTTGGGCGCTGCAGCTCCTATTCTAGGTTTGGGGCTTGTCCTATTGATGATGGCGAGTGCAGTCTTGCTGGCTAAGCTCATATCGGTGCCCGAGGGGCGCCGGGGCACCTTCATGGTACTGTGCTCTGTGCCCAATTCGAGCTTTATCGCTTTCCCGGTTGTCCTCTCGGTCTTTGGCCAAGAGGGGTTAACATACGGCGTGTTATACGATGTTGGGGTGACAATTCCCCTCTACACTGTGGTAATTCTCGCCCTCCAGAATGGGACAGGGGCGAAGGGCAGCTGGCGAGCACTGATTAATCCCTGTTTGGCAGCTGTACTCCTGGCCTTCCTGCTTAATGTGGCAGATGTCAGCGTACCTGAGGTTGTCATGGAACCCCTTCGGATCATGGGCAACGCCACAACGCCGCTGGCTATGTTGACGATGGGGTATCTATTGGCGGGCTTAGGTGTGCGCAAAGACGCCATTACCCTGGAGTTGGGTGCTGTCGTACTCTGCAAACTGGTGCTTTATCCTCTCTTGGCGTATCTTCTGATGCTTCCCTTCAACCTAGATCCTTTGGTCCGGACTGTGAGTGTCATGGTGGCAGCAATGCCCAGCATGGCCAGCACCCCGGTATTTGTTGAAAAATACGGGGGGGACAGTGACTTTGCGGTAACCGGCGTTTTCGTGACTACCCTGCTCAGCATCGTGACGATTCCGTTGATGGTAGGCCTGTTGGGGTAAGACTGAGACTATCACCGGGCGGCCGATGGGGCTTACGCCGAGCAGTACGGGGTTTATCCTTCAGACCATGCGGGCCTGCTCGCTGAGTTTGAGATTAGATGAGGGTCTATACTGTAAAGTGCGGCAGCTTTGTACTGCCTAACGGCAGTTGGAAGGTGTTCTATTGAACGACTTTCTTAGGCGGATGAGCTCATGTTAGGGGCGGCGCCGACGGAAAATGAGGGGCGGGCATGGTATATGAGCAGAATTATCGAGGTGGAGGGCCTGAAAAAATC
>LFTN01000074.1 GCA_001513495.1 Clostridiales bacterium DTU087 | reverse complement strand
GGGAGACCAGGGGCCCAACACTGGGGGCATGGGGGCATACAGCCCTGTGCCGGCGGTGGATGAGGCCTTGCAGCGGGGGATTTGCTCATCCATCCTGCTGCCCACCTTGCAGGCTCTGCATCAAGAGGGGATCATCTACACCGGGGTGCTGTATGCAGGGTTGATGCTGACTGAGGCCGGCCCCAAGGTAGTAGAGTTTAACTGCCGCTTTGGCGATCCCGAGACCCAGGCACTGCTGCCCCGGTTAAAGACTGACCTGGCGGAGGTGCTCCTGGCCGTAGGTGAGGGACGCCTGAGCTCCTTACCGCCCTTGACCTGGGACCCCCGGGCCTGCGTCTCTGTGATAGCTGCTTCCCAGGGATACCCGGGAGCCCATGAAACCGGCTTTTCCATCAGTGGGCTGGATGCTTTGACACAGATGCAGGATGTTTTCGTGTATCACGGAGCAACTGCCCTGCGGGGAGATGAGGTAGTCACTGCCGGCGGCCGGGTCTTGAGCATTTCTGCCCTGGGGGATGACATCCAAGCAGCCAGGGACCGGGCTTATGAAGCCATCAGTCATCTTGAGTTTGAAAACATGTATTACCGCAGAGATATCGCTTGGAGAGCTCTGACCGGGAAAAAAGATAAGTAGACAGTATCGTGATGATACGGCAAGCCCCAGGCTGCAGACCCTGGGGCCTTTCCATAGCTGCCTGAGAAAGGCGGCTCGGATGAAGGGCGGCTCCTATGAAAGGCAGCTGAGGCAGAGTGTTTGTCTGTCTCTACAGCCCAAAAAGGATCTCTATGGTCCAAAGATATGCGATGCAGGAGCCGGGCCTATTGGTCAGAGGCTCTCTGGTAGAGCCGCTGGTACAATTTATGGTATACTATTAGAAACATCAACCTTTATCTACCCTTCTGGCGAAGAATGTCGGGAAGATGCCTAGGTAGCTGGCTTCGCTTATGGGGAAGAGGGGGAGCTGCCCTTGTACCTGCTGATTGTTGCTGATGATGTCGATCCCTTGCTGTATGATTACTATCGTCCAGAGCGCTTCCCGCCCATTGATTTGATCCTTTCCTGTGGAGATTTGAAGCAGTGGTATCTGTCTTATCTGATGTCTACCTTCAATGCTCCGTTGTATTACGTGCGGGGCAACCACGATACATCTTTCGAAGAGGAACCCCCCGATGGAGGAGAGAACATCCACGGCAAGATCGTCAACTACAAAGGGATTAGGATTATGGGCCTTGAGGGAAGTCAGGTCTACAGCCGGGAAGCAGTGCAGTACACAGAACGGGAGATGTATTGGACATACCAGCGCATGAGATTCCAGCTCTGGCGACATCGGGGCGTGGATATCGTGCTCACCCACAGCCCTCCAGAAGGCATCCATGATATGGACACCGTGACCCATAGGGGCTTTCGGATTTTCAATCATATTATCAAAAAGCACCGCCCCAAGTACCACATCCACGGCCATACCCATCTGAACTATGGCCGCAGCCATGAGCGGGTCAGCCGTGTGGACGATACGTATGTGATCAACGCCTATGGCTTTTACATTTTGGATTTTGAAAAGGGTCCGGAGGCAAGCAGCCGCTACCAGACCCCAAGATGATTGATTGGTTTGTTACAGTTCTTCAGCTGGCAGCTTCAGTACTTGTGACATCCTGCCATTTGTGGCATCGATCCCCCCAACGGGCCAGTACGGTTTTCCCCTGCCTAATTTCTACGATTTCACAGTGGTTTGGACATCCGCTGCATTCAAAGCTTCGTGTAGCAAACTCCAGCTCGCTGGCGCTGAAACCTCGGAAAGAGGTCTTTCTGCCTTGGGCCGCAGCTTCCTTGGCCAGCAGCGCGATCCCCAAAGCACCCATCACAGCAAAGTGCTCTGGGACAATGATCGGCATCCCCAGCTCCTTCTCAAAGGCGTGCCTAATGCCCTGATTGGCCGCAACACCTCCTTGGAAGGCAATGGGTGAAGCGATCGACTTGCCTTGGCCGACATTGTTCAGGTAGTTCCTGACCAAGGCCTCACACAACCCGGCGATAATATCAGGTGTAGAATGGCCCATCTGCTGCTTGTGGATCATATCAGACTCGGCGAAAACAGAGCAGCGGCCGGCGATCCTCACAGGCTGCCGGCTTTGTAGAGCCAAGGCTCCAAACTCTTCGATGGGAATACCCAGCCGGTCTGCTTGGTGATCAAGGAAAGAGCCTGTACCAGCGGAACAGACTGTATTCATGGCAAAATCCACCACTACACCATCACGGATAATGATCAGCTTTGAGTCCTGACCGCCGATCTCTATGACAGTCTGCACATCGGGTATGCAGTGCATAGCTGCAACAGCGTGGGCAGTGATCTCGTTCTTT
>LFTN01000067.1 GCA_001513495.1 Clostridiales bacterium DTU087 | reverse complement strand
AGATGTGTATAAGAGACAGCCCCTTCTACGTGCGGGTTGTTTCGGGTATAGAAAAGGTAATGCGACAAAACGGCTACTCGATCATGGTATGCAACTCCGATGATGATCTTGAGCTTGAACAAGAGCAGCTGAAGATCCTTAAGGCCCAGTCGATTGAGGGCCTGATCATGAGGGCAACTCCTGATGATCATGCCTTCTTGCAGGAATTTGCCGATCGCTACCCCATTGTCTTTGTTGACTGTAAGCCCAATGGATATACATACAGCGATCGCGTCGTTGTCGATAATGAAAGGATTTCATACGAAGCTGTCAGGCTCCTGATTCAAAAGGGACACCAGAGGATTGGGATTATCACAGGAATTGCCGGCCTATCAACCAGCGAGGAACGGCTGGCCGGTTATGAGCGGGCTCTTGCGGAGTACGGAATACCCGTCGAGCAGGAGTTGATCAAGGTCAGCAACTCTAGAGTTGAGACCGGCCGTGATCTGATGGTGGAATTGCTGGAACTCGGTGTCACAGCTGTATTCACAGGAAACAACTTGCTGACTATGGGTGCCGTGCGGGCCATCAAGGACAAGGGGCGGCGGATCCCTGAGGATGTGGCCATCATTGGTTTTGATGATGAAGACTGGTGCGGCATCACTGACCCTCCGTTGACAGTGGTTAATCAGCCTTCCGCGAAGATTGGGGAAATGGCAGCGGAGCTTCTGCTGGAAAGGATAAGCGACAAGGACAGGGATTTCCAAGAAGTCTGCCTCAACTGCAAGCTGGTAGTCAGGCAATCTTGTTAGACAGTGGAAGCTGCCGTCGGCCTATCAAACATCCGGAACGAAGGCCTAAACCAAGCAGTGCTGCAGCGGCAGGGGCAGGCTAAGCACTTATTGAGGGGGGATGTGAGGAAAGCAGGCCTTGGTCGAGAGCTTTTAGTCGGGTTCCTGAATATTTAAGGGAGGGAAAGACTCACCATGATGAAGAGACATTTACTGGTGTCGTTAGTGCTGGGCTTGATGGTTGCTTTGGTCTGTGCGCCGGCGAGTCTGGCTAAGGAGTACTACTTTGGGCATGACTCCTTGTACATGGGTGATGAATGGATGAAGGTCTGTGACAAGGCCATTCATTTCTATGCTCAGGATCAGGGGTGGAGAGTGATCACCCAGAACGCAGACTTCAAGGTGGAAGACCAGATTAAGCAGCTGCGGTACTTCGTAGAGCTGGGAGTAGACGGCATTATCTGGTCACCAGTTGACGCCCAGGCTACAGCTGCAATCGCAGAATGGTGCAAAGAGCAGGGCGTTCCGACTATAACTTACAACACCGACGTTAATACTGACGCCGTTGCCATCAACGTCCGCTTCGGATCCTATGAGGCTTCTCAGCAGCTTGCCTATGAAGTGATCGCTTACTTAGAGGAAACGTACGGCAAGGCTGAGGGTGTAATCATCAGTGTCCAGGGCGATGCTGCCAATGACGCTGACCGGGAAAGAGCCGAGGGATACAAGGACGTATTTAGCCAGTATCCTGGGATCACCCTGCTTGAGTACTACACCAAGTCCGATGCCGCAACGGCTCAGAGGAATACCTTTGCAGCAGTCCAGCAGTACGGGCGGCCAGTAGCGATCGTCGCTCAGAATGACCTGAATGCCAGAGGTGCGATGACTGCCCTGGAGAGAGCCGGTATGCTGGTTCCCAGGGGCGAGGAAGGCCATGTATTCGTTGCCTGTATTGGCGCAGCTCCAGACTATATCGAGCTGATCAGAGAAGGTTACGCTGACCGCGGCCTTGTCCAGCCGAATGTGTTCTACGGCCCGCTGGCCATGCACTTCCTCACTGTTATCTTGGAGCAGGGCGAGGATGCACTGCCGCCAGTAGGCTCTGTAGTGACTGCAGACGATCTCCAGATCACAGGCGGAGTCCATGAGGGCGTAGCGCCGTGGGATGTCCAGGTTTGGGCGCCGGCCACTGTGGAAGAGGCTTACGGCCACCGGTGGTTCAAAGTCCAAGGTATGCTGGTTACTCCAGATAATCTAGATGATCCCACCATCTGGGGCAATGCTGCCAAACTCTGGCTGAAGTAGTCCTTTCTGATTTAGTGTTAACCTGCCCGGGGGTTATCCCCCGGGCAGGACCAAGACCGGAAGGAGATACGAGGATGAGTACAGTGCCGCTGCTCCGTTTGGAGAATATACACAAACGTTTTGGCCAAGTGCACGCGGTCAAGGGAGTTAGTATGGATGTTCACAAGGGGGAAGTGGTTGGCCTGATCGGCAACAACGGCGCCGGCAAGTCGACCCTGATTAAAACCATCATCGGAGTGAGCCCGGCGACCTCCGGCAAGTTTTACTGGGATGGTGAAGAGGTAGAGATCAGGTCCATCAAGGATTCCCGGGCCCTGGGAATTGAGGCCGTTTACCAGGAACAGGCTGTCTTTGACCAGCTGAGCATCGTCAAGAATGTGTTCATGGGCCGGGAGATTGTCAAGAAGGTTGGCCCTTTGCGGATTCTTGACTACCGGACAATGAGAGAGATAGTAGCACCTTTGCTGCAGCAGATGGGCCTTTCCGTTCCCTCTCTAGACCACGAGATCCGGTTTTGCTCTGGAGGCGAGCGTCAAGGGGTTGCCATTGCCCGGGCCATGTACTTCAAGGCCAGAATGGTGATTCTCGATGAGCCAACCAATGCCCTTTCGGTCGAGGCCCAGAAGAAAGTGTTATCTTTCATAGAGCAGCTGAAGGATAGTGGAATCAGTGTGATTCTCATATCCCACAATATGGGGCAGGTCTATTCAGTTGTAGATAGAATAGTCCTTATTTCCCACGGTATGAAGACCCTCGATGTAGATAAGGATGATATCAGCCGGCAGGAGATTGAGGACCTCTTGGCAGATGCCGCAGGAGAAGGAGGAAGGAGACATGTCGGATAGGACGCAGAACGCTGCCATCGGACCAGCAGCAAGAGGGCAGGAAATGAGCTCGAGGTTGGACAAGAAAAGGCTCCAACTTCTTTTTATCGATAACATCGCTTGGGTATTGATC
>LFTN01000106.1 GCA_001513495.1 Clostridiales bacterium DTU087 | reverse complement strand
GTCCATAGCCGTAAAGATCAAAAAAGCCATCTCCCACAGACGGAAATGGTTTCTTGGATGGCGGAGGGGGTGGGATTCGAACCCACGGAGGCTTGCACCTCAGCGGTTTTCAAGACCGCCACGATCGTCCACTCCGACACCCCTCCAGTTGTGTCAGCTCATTTATTCTAACACGGCAGCCCAGCCACCGTCAAGACAGCCCAAAAGCTGGGCTAGAACTGAACCTGTGGCACTTCTTGGGCACCTGCCGATGCCTCGAAGAATGGGCGGACATCCTTGCCAAACAGCCTAGCCACCAGCACAGTGGGAAAGCGCCGGATGGTCCGGTTCCACTCTTGGACAGCTTCGTTGTACCGCATCCGCTCAACCGCAATGCGGTTTTCAGTGCCGGCCAGCTCATCCTGCAGCCGGACAAAACTGGTGTCTGCCTTCAGCTGCGGGTAATTCTCAGCGATGGCCAGCAGCCTGCCCAAGGCCATATCCAGACTGTTGCTGGCTTCCATCTGAGCGCTGGGGCTGGCAGCTGAAAGGAGCCTGCTGCGGGCTGCAGCTATCTCTGTGAAGATCTGTTCCTCGTGGCTGGCATAACCCTTGACAGTGTTGACCAAGTTAGGGATCAAGTCAGCCCGCCTCTGCAGCTGATTCTCTACCTGGGCCCACCTGGCATCGACATTGGTTTCCAAGGACACCAAGCTGTTGTATTGACTGATTAGGCCGAACGCTAAGACCAGGATAGCCGCGACAACAATAATCCAACTTCTCTTCATAGTCCTCCCCCTCCCTTAGACTCACACTAGAACTTACGGCCTGCTCCTCCGCCGCCGCTTCTACCGCCGCCAAAACCGCCAAAGCCTCCGCCGCCGCCCTTAGGGCCCCGGAACACCGGCGGCATAGGACGGGGATATGGTGGACGGCGCACTGTCCCTCCTGGGCCCAATGGCCCTCCAGGCCCCGGCCCTGAAGGAGACCTTCTCGCAGACAAGCTCGCGATGATGGCAATAATCAAAAAGATGATAAAGCCGGTTACGTCTGGATTCCTGCTCTCCCTACGGCTGTAGCTTTCGCCGGAAAGCGCCTTTGCGAAGGCCTTAGTTCCCTCCAGCAAGCCTTTGGCGAAATCCCCCTCGGCAAAATAGGGAATGACAGCATCATCCAATATGCCGCCGACTTTGCCGTCGGGCAGCACACCTTCCAGGCCGTACCCCACTTCGACCTGGATTTCCCGATCCTCCACAGCCAGCAGGATCAGCAAGCCGCTGTCTTCAGGGCCGCCGATTCCCCATTCATTAAACAGCTGGGTTGCATACTGCTTAGGAGTATCCGGCTGAGCCGAATTGATGGTAACAACCGCAACTTCTATCCCCTGACTATCCCGGAGCCCTTCGGCAATGCTGTTTAGTTCTGCCCGTGTCCTTTGGTCAATCACCTGGGCAAAATCGTTGACAAAGCCTACCGGCTTCGGCAGCGCTGCAAAGCAGCTGGAAGCCGCCAGGATCATCAGGGCCAACAGCCAGATGAAGCTCTTAAGAGCTCTTCCCATGAATACTACCTCCCAACCATCCAGGGAGAGTATATCAAACATCCTCACTTTCCAAAAGGGGTTGGAGAGATTTCTTTGCAGTGGGATTATTTGCCAGCTGCAACTCCCCCCAGGCCGAAACCCTCCCTGACCTAGAACAAGCCGAGGGAGGGCATTGGTACATCGATATTGTATGTGAGAACTGCTAGTCTATTCATACCGCAAGGCAACTACCGGGTCCAGGGAGGCTGCCTGCAAGGCGGGGTAGATACCGAAAAACAGCCCGACACCGGCAGAGAAACCGATGGCAACCATTACTGCCGGTATGGAAACAGAGAAGGGCCAGCCCAGCGCCTTGCTGATCCAATAGCCGCCGCCCCAGCCAACGGCCAGCCCCAGAAGGCCGCCGAAAACACTGAGAAGTACAGACTCCAAGAGAAACTGGGCCAGGATATGCTGCCGTTTGGCGCCTACTGCCTTGCGAATCCCTATCTCCCGGGTCCGCTCACTGACAGTCACCAGCATGATATTCATGATCCCGATGCCACCCACCAGCAAAGAGATGCTGGCAATAGCCCCCAGCATTAATGTCATTGTGCCTGTAGCCTGGGAGACTGCCTCCAAAATGGTGTCCTGGCTCATAACCCGGAACCGGTCGGAATCCCCTAACATCCGGGTCATGAAAGCCTCTACTTCTTCAACCACCGATTTGGCTGCATCCCGGGAAGCGGCCATAATGGAGTATCCATCCACATACCTGGAGTTGAGGCCCCGATTAAGCAGCATGGTGACCGGTACATAGATCCGGTTGTCGTAATTGGCCATCATCACTTGGCCCTTGGCCTCCATCACACCCACAACCGTCAAGCTGAGGCTGCGGCCGCCGATGACCACCCGCATGGCCTTGCCTACAGGATTCTCGGAACCAAACAGATCCTCTGCCACTTCCCAGCCCAGCACGGCAATCTTCTCATTGTTGGCCACATCTTGATCGCGGATATACCGCCCGATGACGGGATAGTGATTGATCACTTCCTGATACTCCGGCGTTACACCGCTGATCTGGACCCTGACGTTGTTGCCGCCGTAAACAGCCAGCCCTGAGGTAGTCGAGGTGGGCACCACATGCTGGATGTTAGGTGATAGATTCTGGATGGCTTTGGCCATTTCCAAGGTAAAGACATTGGCAATGTCCTGACTGACCCGGCCCCCTCCGCCCCGGATAAATCCTGGACTGACGGTAATCAGGTTCGAGCCCATGGCGCCAATCTGGCTGGTTACCTGCTCCTGGGCACCGGTGCCGATGGATACCAAGGTGATCACCGAGGCCACCCCAATGATAATCCCCAGAAGGGAAAGGGCGGTCCGCAACTTGTTGGTGGAAAGGCTGCCGAGGGCAATCTTGAAAAATTCAATTAGATTCATACATCCACCGCCTCCCCTGCCTGCACACCGCTGCCGTTCTCCTGTGTGCGTACTTCCACCCGATCTACTCGCCCATCTAAGATATGGATGATTCGCGATGCGTGTTCAGCAACGTCACGTTCGTGGGTGACGAGGATAATAGTATTGCCATTGGCGTTGAGCTCATCAAAGAGCTCCATGATCTCAGTCCCTGTAACCGAATCAAGATTCCCTGTAGGCTCATCGGCCAGCACAATAGCCGGCCGGTTCACTATTGCCCGGGCGATGGAAGCCCTCTGCCTTTGACCCCCCGAGACTTCACTGGGCTTATGGTGCAGGCGATCGCCCAGCCCTACCATCTCCAAAGCCCGCACTGCCCTTGCCCGCCTCTCCTTCGGCGGCACACCGGCGTAAATCATGGGCAGCTCCACATTTTCCAAAATACTGATATTGGGCAGGAGATTGAAGTTCTGGAAAACAAACCCGATCTCAGCATTGCGAATCTCAGCCAGATCGCCATCGGAGAGGGAGCTGACATCCTTGCCCCGCAGATACATGGAGCCGCTGGTGGGCCTGTCCAGACACCCCATGATGTGCATCAATGTGGATTTGCCTGAACCAGATGGGCCCATGATGGCCACATATTCGCCGTTCTCGATGGCAAAGGAAATACTCCGCAGGGCATGAACCTCGATATCTCCTATGGTGTAGACCTTGCTGATCCCGTCAGCAGCGAAAACCTTGACTCTGTCGCTCACCGCCGCACTCCTCCCGGCTGGACAACCCGCACTCCGCCAACACCCCGAGGGCCGCCTGCCGGGCCCCCCTGGAAAGTACGGTAGAGTTCATAGTTGCTGGCGAGAATCCGGTCTCCCTCCTTGAGGCCATCTTTGATCTCGATGAGGAAGCCGTCACTGAGGCCGGTGACAACTTCTGTCGGTTCTACACCTTCCTGGGTAACCCGGGCTACTATACTCTTGCCGTCCCTTGAAGTCACAGCCTCGAAGGGTACGATTAAGACATTCTCGGCTTTCTCCACTACAATCTCGGCCTCAGCACTCATCCCCACCCGCACCCGGGGATCGGGATCATTGATTTCAATCTTCACTGGAAAGATGACCACCTGTCCCGATGCCTCGGGGACTATGCCCACCTCCACTACTGTGCCTGAGAGGTTCAGCTCGGGGTAGGCATCGAGGGTGATCGTTGCCTCTTGACCTGGCTCTACATAGCGGATGTCCACTTCATCTACTCCCACGTTCAAGAACATGCGGCTGGTATCCAACAGGCGCATCACAGTAGTGCCTGATGTCACCCATTCCTCCGGCTGAATGTCCACCCTGGCCACGATCCCAGCAAACGGCGCCTTGAGGGTGGTGTTCTTGAGGTTATTCTCGGCGATCTGCAGCTGCAGCTCCTTTTCTTTGATGACATTGGGAGCTGCATCGAATCTCGCCAGTTCCAGATCCCGCTTAGCAGAAAGATATGCCATCTGCTGTTCAGTATCAGCCAGCTGGGCCAAGACAGCCCCCATCTCTACCTTTTCAGTAGCTTGGACGAAAACATCCTTAACCTTGCCGCCGACATCAAAGGCCAGTTCCAAATCCTGGGCAGCTGCGATAGTACCGGTGCTGGATACGCCCCTGGACAGATCGCCCCGGGTGACCACAACCTCCCGGCCAGCCGGCAGGACAGCTGCTGCCTGCTCTAGCCTTTGGGTCCTCAGCCTATACCCGTAACTGACTGCAATGATCACGATAAGGATGATCAAGCCAGTCTTGACAAATTTCCTGCGTTTCTTGCTCAATTGGGGTGCCCCCCTTCCACATCCACTGCCTGCCCTGTCATGGACCTCAGCTCCAGCCTAGCCTTCTCCAAGGCTGCTGCAGCTTCTAGCCAGCTGAGTCTGGCTCCTGCCAACAGGCGCTGGCTTTCCTTTGCCTCCGACTCAGGTATCAAGCCGTTGGCCGCTTGGAGAACCTTGGCATTATGTTCAAGGGCGGCCTTCTCATACTTAAGATCGGCGATCCTCACCATATCTGCCAGGTACTGAATCTCCGAAAGCTTGCTTTCCACTGCCCGGCCCACTTCCAGGCGGCGCTGATCCACAGCCTTTTGGGCACTCTGGAGATTCAGTTCCGCCTCCTTCACATCCAATTGACGGATCCCCCCGTCGAAAACGGGATACGAGAAGGAAAGATAGGCTTCATATCTGCCGTCCCATGACTGCTCTTCCGAAAAGCTGGCATTGGCACCGAGGCTCAGCTCTATACCGTTGGCTGCCCTAACCGCCTCAAGCTGACGCTGGGCAGCGGCCAGGGCCTGGCTTTGCTCCATCAAAGCTAGATCAGCCCCATAGGCCATGGCAACCGCTTCTTCCAAGGTGATATCTACATCCGGCAAGCTTAAGGCATCAGGCAAAGGCTCCAGCTCCCATGCCTCCCCTTCCAATGAGAGGTCGGCTAAAAAGGCCTTGAGCTTTATCCGGTAATCCCTGGCTGCCCGCCGATACTCAGCCAAGCTTTCATCCTTGGCCTGCTGAGCAGCCAGCACTTCCACAGCTGAAGCCAGCCCCTGCTCCGCCTTGCCCACCGCCCGCTCATAGGCTGCCTGGTTTGCCTCATAGGCGTCTTGCTGGAGCTTCAGCCTGGCTTCTTCAATCTGCAGCATGCGGTAGCGGCTGTAGATATCGATGACTGCTTCTTGCCGCGCCTGACTGTACTTGTAAGCCGACAGTTCCACAGCTTCCTCTGCCGACAGCAACCTGAGATAATCTCCATTGCAGCGGGCAGGAGGCCACAGCTGCAGCTGAGCTTGCACCCTCAGGCCCTTGCCTTCCCTGCCGCCGGCATCCCACCGGTTGGAAGCCGACAGGTCCAATCCTTGGAGAGTAGATAGGCCTCCGTTAACAGCTGCAGAATCCGCAAGCTGCACTTCCACTTTCTCTTCAGCGCTAAGTGTGACCGGCTTTAACGATAAGGACAGCCTAGGCGCATAGACAGCCTGGCTGCGGGCCAAGGCCAGTGCCTTAGACTCCTCAGCCCCTTGGGCCCCGCTGACAAGAGGATGCTTTTCTGCGGCACGGTTTAGTGCCTCTGCCAAAGTCAATAACTCAACACCTGGATGGGGTTCGGCCCAGGACACAGCCGATACAGTGATGAGCAAAGTCAGGACCGCGGCTGCCGCCATCAGCCTCAGCCGGATCCCCTTTTCCCTTGACCACACCAAGTTCAAACCCCTCCTTAGCCCTCTGCTCCCGCATGGGCCGGCTGTAAGATCACACTATCTCTAACATCCCTGCCGATGAGATCCTCCCACTCCAGATAAGCTGTAATATAGTTGCTGAGGGCTTCATATACTGACCGCTCTGCCTGCCAGAGGCTGACTTGAGCATTGGAAAGATCATCTTCAGTCTTTAGGCCTGCCTCCACCTGTCCCTTGGTGATGTCATAGACCCTCTGCTCCAGCTGGAGGCTTATCTGACGGGCCCGGTAGGCCTGTTCAGCCTGCTTTACCCCGTTGAAGGCTGCCTGGGCCTGCTGGGTGAGGTTTGTCCTGGCTTGCTCAAGCCGCAGTTCGGCTAAGCGCACTGCATTCTCAGCCTCCCGCATCATGAGATCTGCGGTGCCCTCCAAACGGAGCCTTTCCCAGTTTAGCTTGGACAAGGCCAGGCTGTCTTCAGCTTCTTTGACGGCCACACTGGCTTCCAACAGGCCCGGCAAGACCCCTGCCAGCTCCCATTCAAAGGGGACGAAGTTCAGCCCGCCATCCGGCATTACTGCTTCAGAGCTGGTCAGCAGCCAGAAATTCTGCTTCTTCTCTTCGAGACTGTTGACAGCTGCCTGATAATCCATCTGGCTGGAGGCCAAAGCTGCCTCTGCCTGCAGGAGGTCGTACTCACTGGCATTTTGCATCTGCAGCTTCTTCTCAGTCAAATCCCTGGCCTTCTGCTTCAGCCGCAGCTGCTCTTCACTGATCTTGAGGTTCATCTGGGCCAAGCTCACATCATTAAACGCCCGCACAGCGGAAATTACCACATTGGCGATGCTGTTCTTGTAGGCTTTTTCTGACTTCAAGAGGTCAAGTTCAGCCGCCCGCTGGTTGTATGCAGACTGGGCCAGCAGGTTATCAGCTGAGGCCTTCTGGTAAGCAAGCTGGGCGTTCTCCCATTCCAGCTGTGCTATTTTGAACTCAAGGCTTTCCTGTAAAGCCCGATGGACTGCATCACCTAAAGGAATTTCTGCAGCATTTGCATTGACCATACCGGAAAGCATGAGCATAAGGCTGAGACACATGAAGACTGTTTTGTGCTTCTTCCACATTTGAATACCTCCATCATGACAGTAAGTTATCGCGGTAGACAGAGCCTTCTCCTTCTAGGATATATTTATCTAGCTGGGCCCATTTCCCTACCTAGCTGAGGAGAGTACCAGAATTATCATCTGTTTGTCACAGTTGGGTCACAGACTATCTTCCTTGAAGCTTTCTCAAAAAGCCCCATTGCAGATAAAAAAGGAATTGGGCCCCGGCAAACCCCGCCGCTGCCCAACCCCCCTTTTCCCAGACTATCTTATCTGCCCCAACAGGCACATAACTGGCGTCTATGGCCGCATATGGCCCAGCACCAAGCATCGCCTACTTGCGAGGCTCTATTTTCTCTGCTCCTCCCATGTAAGGCCTTAATGCCTCGGGGATTGTCACACTGCCATCGCCTTCCTGGTAGTTTTCCAGGATGGCAGCTACAGTACGCCCAACAGCCACGCCGGAGCCGTTGAGGGTGTGGACATATTCAGGCTTAGCCCCCGGCTCAGGCCGGAAGCGGATCTCCGCTCTCCTGGCCTGGAATGCTTCGAAGTTGCTGCAGGAGGAGATCTCTACATACCGGCCGTAGCTGGGCATCCAGACCTCAATATCGTACGTCTTGGCCGAAGCGAAGCCGGTATCCCCGGTACACAGTGTCACAACCCGGTAGGGCAGTCCCAGCCTGCGCAGTACCTCTTCGGCATTGGCTGTCAACTTCTCCAGCTCATCGTAGGAGCTATCGGGACGGGCAAACTTAACCAGCTCAACTTTGTGGAACTGGTGCATCCTCACCAGCCCCCGGGTATCCCGGCCGGCGGAACCGGCTTCCGCTCTGAAGCAGGGCGAGAAACCAACCATGTAAATGGGCAGCTGGCCGGCTTCCAAAATTTCGCCCCTGTAATAATTAGTTACCGGCACTTCCGCGGTGGGAATCAAGTAGTAGTCTTCGCCTTCGCACTTGAACATGTCTTCACCGAACTTGGGAAGCTGGCCGGTCCCGGTCATGCTGTGTTCGTTGGCCATGTAAGGAGGCAGGACTTCCAGATAACCGTGCTCACCGATGTGTAGGTCCAGCATGAAGTTGATGACAGCCCGCTCAAGCCTGGCACCCAAGCCTTTCATGAACGCGAAGCGGGCACCGGTGACCTTGGCAGCTCTTTCAAAATCGATGATATCCAAGTCCACACCAAGATCCCAATGGGGTTTGGGTTCAAAGGGAAACTCCCTGGGGCTGCCCCAGCGGCGCATCTCAGCATTCTCTGAATCATCTCTGCCCACCGGAACGGAACTGTGGGGGATATTGGGAATGATCAGCAAGATGTCTTGGATCCTCTGCTCAAGCTCCCGCAGCTGATTATCCCCTTCTTTGATCTCATCTGACAGCACCTTCATCTCAGCAATCAGGTGGTCAGCATTCTCCTTAGCCTTACGCAAGTGCCCGATTTTCTCGGACACACTGTTGCGCTCCGCCTTCTTCTGCTCCAGTTCTGTCAGGAGGCTGCGCCTTTGGGCGTCCAGTTCTAACAGTTCATCGATGGGGACTTCTGCACCCCTGTTGGCCATGGCCTCTTTGACTAAATCGGGATTGCTGCGAATTAGTCTTAGGTCCAGCACATTTCTCACTTCCTTCGTAAAAAAAATGACCTCTCGCCCGCTATACAGGGACGAGAGGTTTCTTTCCCGCGTTGCCACCCAAATTGAACCCAGCTTCCCAGGCCGAACCAGCCTGCAAGCCGGATCCCACTCTAGAGCTGTAACGGGCTTACCCGGGGCCTTTGCAGCCTATGCCAAACACGGCGCAAAGCTCAAGCAGCTTTGGAGGAGCTGTTGGGACCCACTCCGGAGGGGATTCGCTCTGTCCTCCCATCGGCTTGCACCGCCGCCGACTCTCTGCAGTAGATAGACAGGCTACTAGTCTCCATCACAGTATTGATGCTGTGTCAATAGGTTATTGCTATTCTACCCGCATAGGCAGGCAATGTCAAGAATGACCAGAAAACTACTGAGACAGGCCGGCATCATCGTGCCTTTGCTGCCACTGCTTCCTCAGAAGCCGCACCTCCTGGCTGAAAGGAATCAAATCCCGCCAGCCAAGCTGAGTCTCGGTTGGAACAGGCACATTATACTTGAACACAAAGTAGCCGGCCCACCGCAGGATACCGGAAATGAGAATCACCGTGGGCAGGCCTGCACTATCTGCCAGGAACCCGCCGATGAGGGGACCGATGGAACTGGCTAATCCAGCCAGAGTATTGTAGACACCGATATACATGGTGCGTTCTTCATCGGGTGTGATTTCTAAGATGAGGTTAAAGGCAGCCAGGTTATACCCAGCCCAGCAGAAACCGCCTACCAGCTCCGCCACAGCCGCCAGCTGCCAGCGGGGAAGGAGCCACCAAATAAACGGCAGAGAAGCTGCCCCCATACCCCCAGCCAGCATGATGGCCTTCTGGCCGTACTGATCCGCCAGCTTTCCCCAGTACCGATGCCCGAAAATACCGGCAATCAAACCTGAAGCAGTTACTACTCCCCAAAAGCCGGGATCGCCTCCTAAGTTCTCCCGAAAATACACCGAATAGAGGGCACCGGAAAAGGTCACCCCAAAGTTCCAAAGGACTGAAGTGAAACAGTAATTGCGAAAGGCTGTGTACTGGGAAATCGCCTGCCAGCTTGCCCTAAGCCCCATTGAGCGCTGCTGAGGCTTGTTTTTCTTGGGCATAGGAACAGATGGGATGGTGGAAAAAAAGTAAGTGGAAAGCAGGCCCAATACCAGTGCCACAGCAAAGGACATCTGATATCCCCCGGGGAATCCGGACCTTTCAATGAGCCACCCCGCCAGCAGTGTCCCCACCAAGGCTGCCAGATTGGACATGATGTTGCGGTAGCCAAAATAGCTGCCCCTGGAACTGCGGGGAGTGATATCCGCCATCAGGGAAGTCCAGCCAGGCACGCCGATGCTGTTGATAAAGCCCCGGAGAGTGACCAGGACAATAAAGGTATAGATGGCCGCATCGCCTTCCAGCAGCATCGGTGTCAGGATGATGGGGATAATGGTCAAGCGGGATAACCCGGAACATATCACCACCAGCTTCTGCCGCTGTCCCCATCTTTCTGTTAGGCGAGCCGATGGAATCTGGAGTACGTTGCTCAAAAAGGCAGGCAGTGCTGCCAGAAGGCCGATCTGGCCCTTGCTGGCACCCATTGCCAGAGCGCAAAGGGCCAGAAAGGGCCCAATCAGGTTTTCACTGGCACTGGCCAGCATGCCGTCGATGACACTAATGCGCATTGCCCGCTTCATCTCAGCGTGGCTGAGGATTGGTGCCTGCTCTCCCATCTGCTTCCACCTAACTCATTTTTTAGTCAATCACCTCCATTCTATCATGCCGAGGGGCACAAACAAAGTACTCTTACTCGCCGCAGCGTTCCAAAAGCCGCTGCCAGTTCTCATCCACCTGCTGCTGGATGCTTTCCAACAGCTGGCTGTTGTCAGCCCGGAACAGGTGCTTAAAGCGTCCCTGCTGCTTCATCCAGTCGGCTACCGGCAGGGGCTTTTTCGGCTTAAAGGTCAGTTTCCACTTGCCCTGTTCCACTTCATATAGAGGCCAGACATTGCACTGGACAGCACCTTCCGCCGCATCTACAGTATCCTCCGGAGCAGTCGCCCAGCCCAGCCGGCAGGTACTGAGGACGTTGAGGAATGCCGGCCCGTCTACAGCAAAGGCTTTCTTGGCTTTGCGGTATAGATCATTCCAATGGCTCATGGAGGCTTGAGCTGCGTAGGGGATATCGTGGGCAGCCATGATAGCTGTCAAGTCTTTGGGATGCTGGGGTTTCCCCGGCAGCTGGGTTCCCGCGGGAGTTGTGGTGGTATTGGCCCCCCGGGGGGTGGCACTGGATCGCTGAATGCCGGTGTTCATATACCCCTGGTTATTGTAGCAGACATAAACCAGCTTGTGACCCCTTTCCATGGCCCCCGACAGAGACTGCAGCCCGATATCGTATGTCCCGCCATCGCCGCCAAAGGCGATGAAGTCTATGTCTTGCTGGATTTTCCCCTGCCGCCGCAAACTGCGGTAAGCAGCCTCAATGCCGCTCACAGTGGCGGCTGCATTCTCGAAGGCAGTGTGGATAAAGCTGCACCGCCAAGCAGTATATGGATAGATGGTAGAAGTGACTTCCATGCAGCCGGTGGCACATCCAACCACCACTGGGTTTTCCGCTGCCTGCAGGATGATCTTGATTGTGATGGGAAATCCACATCCTGCACAGGCTCGATGGCCTCCGGTAAAGCGCTGGGGTTTTTTGGCAAGATCCGGTAGAGCCAAAACGACACCTCCTGGCAATATCTATTCCCTTGCACCGCCCTATTCCCGTACACCGAGATATCTGACTATCGGGAGAACCCCGTCAGCCGGCTTCTTCATTAAGTCCTTCACTTCCACGAAGGCCTGCCTGATGAGCTCGGGATCGATGTCCCTGCCCCCGAGGCCGTAGACAAAATTCATGCACTGCGGCTGGCCGGCGGCGTGGTAGAGTGCCGCCTTGACCTCCAGGAACAGGGGCCCCCCTTGGGTAGAGAAGGTATCGGCCCTATCCATGATCCCCACAGCCTTCAGTCCAGACAGTGCTTCACAAAGCTCAGGCCCTGGGAACGGCCGGAAAACCCTAACCTTGACCAGGCCGCATTTTTCCCCTGCCTGCCGCAGCCCGTCAACGACGTACTTGGCTGTGCCGGCGGTGGAGCCAAGCACTACTACTGCATACTCGGCATCGTCCATTCTGTAGGCTTCGAAAAACCCGTACCTGCGGCCGGATATGGCAGCATACTCCTCCGCGGCAGCGAGGATCACCTCTTTGGCCCGGTAGACTGCTTCTGCCTGCTCCCGCTTGTGCTCAAAATAGAAATCCTGCAGGGTAAGGGGGCCCAGGGTCCTGGGGTGTTCAACATCAAGCAGCGGATATGGGAAATTGTATTCTCCAACGAAATCCTGGACAGCTTGGTCAGGCAATAGCTCCACATTCTCCATGCCGTGACTGATGATGAACCCATCCATTGTCACCATAACAGGCAAGAGCACATCAGGGTGCTCGGCGATTCTGACGGCTTGGATGAGATTGTCATACATCTCTTGGGCATTTTCTGAGTAAATCTGCAGCCAGCCGGAATCCCTGGCCCCCATGCTGTCGCTGTGGTCGCAGTGAATGTTAATGGGGCTGCTTAACGCCCGGTTCACCATGGGCATGACTATGGGAATCCGCATGCCGGCGGCAACGTACAGCATCTCCCACATCAATGCCAGCCCTTGGGATGAGGTCGCGGTCATGGCCCGGGCTCCGGCGGCAGCAGCGCCCACAGTGGCACTCATGGCACTATGTTCACTTTCCACAGCCACAAATTCGGTCTTCACCAACCCATCACTGACAAAGGTAGAAAAGAGCTGGACAATCTCTGTCTGCGGCGTAATAGGATATGCCGCCACCACATCGGGATTGATCTGGCGCAGGGCTTGGGCTGCCGCTTCGTTTCCGGTGAGGGCCGCCGTTTTCTGAGTTGCGATGGCAATGGCCATTACTTTCCTCCCTCCTTGGCAGCTTCGTCTTCCTTGAAGTCATCCTCTGGATGCATTTCGATGGCATGGACCTTTGTCGGACATACATTGGCGCAAATGCCGCAGCCCTTGCAGTATGTGAGATCAACACCCTGAATTCTGCCGTCTTCAGAAATCCAGCTCATGTCCGGACAGTAAAGCCAGCACCGGTGGCAGTTGATGCATTTCTCCTTACTCCATACCGGCCTGATGGTGCGCCAGTCTCCGGTGGCGAACTGAGTAGCTGTGCCTCCCTGTGGGATCACTGCACCGATGGGCAGGTCCCGCCAGCCGGCATTGGGCTCGATCTTGGCATCCACCTCTTCATGGGCCTTTAACAGATTCTTTGTCTGACTGCTGAGGGTCATTGGCTCTGCACCTCCTGGTATGCCCGGGAGATGGCTGTCATGTTGCCATCGATGAGCTCCGGGCGGTTCCGGAACTTTCTTTCCAGCCGCTTACGGGTGTCCTCAAGCAGTTCCTCAATGGTCATAACCTTTGCCGCAGCCACCACTGCTCCCAGCATGGGAGTGTTGGGTATAGGCCTGCCGATGGCCTCTTCACTGATCCGGCTGGCATCCAATGTGTACACTTTGACCTCTTCACTGTCCAGCTTCAACCTTTTTCTCAGCACACCGGCGGCATCGCTGCTGTTAATCAGCAGCACACCATCTGGAGGCATACCGGCAGTGAAATCGATAGGGCCAATGAAGCTGGGATCGAGAACCACCACATACCGGGGCGATGCAACTGCACTGTGGATAGTGATGGGCTGGCTGCTGATCCGGTTATAAGACACCACCGGTGCCCCCATCCTTTCAGGGCCGTATTCGGGGAACGCCTGCACATATTTACCTACGGCAGCAGCCGCTTCTGCCAGCAGCAATGCTGCGGTCTTGGCCCCCTGGCCGCCTCGGCCGTGCCATCGGATCTCCAGCATTTCCGCCAAGGGCGATTCCTCCTTTACCGCAAGATTCCTGTTTAATATCCCCGGGGATCGGCGGCTTATACTCTTTGGGACATCGGAACCTGCACAGTCTCCCTTCAGCCTCCTGCCGATCCCACTGTTACCTGCGGCGCCCCTGCCTGCGCATTGCTTCCGGCTGTTAGGCGGCAGGGCTTCTTCCAAGCCAATGGGCTCAAGCGACATGCTGGGCAAACGTACAAGGGGTGCTGTTTCAAATGTGAAACAGCACCCCTTGTCTGGTACGCTGAAATCGCACTACTATGTTGTGGTTAATGAGCTTTCCTTGATAACTCTGTTCTTACCGAGTCCTTTAGCCTGATAGAGGGCACGGTCGGCAGCGTTGATGAGAGTGTCAGGATCCACATCACTGTTGGGAATCCTTGCTGCCACACCGCAGGTCACGGTGATACCAGCCTGGAGCCCTTCATGCCGTGTGCTGAGTCTTTCTACTCCTTGACGTATCCTTTCCGCAACTACTGCTGCGCCATTCTCATCGGTATTGTACAGTAATACTGCAAACTCCTCGCCGCCATAGCGAGAGACCAGATCGCCCGGCCGGTTGAGTGTGTTCTTGATTACATCGGCTAAACCAATCAGGCATCGGTCTCCCTGCAGATGGCCGTAGGTATCATTGTAGAGTTTGAAATCATCAACATCGATCATTATCAGTGCCAAAGGTACTTGTTCCCGGGCACTCATCTGCCAAATCTTATGCAGATAGCGGTCGAAATGCCGCCTGTTGGAGACATCAGTTAGGCTATCGGTTAGGGTCAGTCTCTCTAACTCTAGATTCGCTTTTTGAAGCAGCAAATTGGTCTCATGCAGCTCCCTGGTGCGCTCACTGACTTCAGACTCAAGCTGCTTGTTCAACCTGCGGATTTTATTTACCCAATAGAAGGAGAACACTGAGAAGATGAACAGTATAGCAGTAACCACACCTGAAATTGCCTGGCGGATTTTCTCTTCAGTAAAATAGAGGACCCTTTGCCTCTGCCAATTTCTGATAATGTCTGCCATAGTCCCATCAGCATTTAACTCGCGTAAGCCGGTATTGATTAGATTGAGAAGCTCTTCATTTCCCTTCTTGACGGCGATGCTCGAGTACTGCGTTTCTATAGGCACTGCTGCAACACGGATTCCCGTGAGGCCTGTTACTGCCAGCTCATACTCGCCGATCCAGCGATCGACTACAACGGCATCGATTGTACCGGATTTGATCATATGAAAACCTGTGGACCAGTCGGGTATGATCACCGTATTTACTAACGGATAACTCTCCATGAGGATATACGGATACCCGTCTCTCTCCACCCCAACAGTACTGCCCGGTAAGTCTTCTGCCGTATAGATGCTGCCGTCGTTTTCCGTAAAGATCGCAAACTCTGATTTCAGCAGTTCTGTGGAAAAGTCGTAGAGTTGCTCCCGCTCCGCACAGGCATTGATCTGCAGAAGAGCATCAGCCTCGCCGGCTAGCACCTTCTCTTGCGCCAACTTCCAGTCAATGGCGTCCACAACCACTTCATAACCAAGGCGCTTGCCCAATTCTGCAGCAATATCAACAACTATTCCTTTAGCAGTCCCGTTATCGTTATAGACGATTGGAGCTAGATTCTCATTTCCCAGGAAGTAGAGTCTTTTGGGTTGGGCAGCATCATTATCTGCTGACAAAACAAAAGCCCAGTGGTTTAACAAAAAAAGAGCGGCGACCGCTATGACAATAGCTGTGATTGTTTTTTGCTTATGACTACCGCCTATCACTTCTTCACATCCCACAGGCTTGTCTTATCAGCAGAGATAATGCGCCATGCAAATCAGCCCTATTACAGCAAATGCGGCGCCCTTGCCCCTTTTCTGACAGTCTGACGCCTTCCTCAAAGAGGAAGGCGTTTTTCCCTTTGTTTGGAGCAATTGTCATCAGCCAAGTATGTATGGCAAGTATGTGTGCGCTTCATTGCTCAATGTGCAGAATGGGTACTCCAGTCAATGCTCAAGCAAGGCCTTGATAAAGGGGAAAGTCCCGGCACAATTTCTCCCTGCGGCGCTTAGCTTCAGCCAGCACATCCAGAGCCTGGGGCGCTGCCAGTACCCGATAAATAACGTCCCCGATCTCATCCATTTCTACAGTACCCATCCCTCTAGTAGTAACAGCCGGTGTGCCTAGGCGAAGCCCGCTGGTGACAAAGGGCTTCTCCGGATCGAAGGGGATGGCATTCTTATTGGCTGTGATGCCTACGGCATCCAGGGCCTCCTCTGCGTCCTTTCCCGTCAGCCCTAGGTTCCGAACATCAACCAGTATCAGATGGTTGTCGGTACCACCGCTGACTAACCTCAATCCCCGGTCCATCAGCGCCTTGGCCAAAGCGGCAGCGTTGCTCACCACCCGCTGTTGGTATTCCTTAAACTCGGGAGCTTCCGCCTCTTTGAGGGCAACCGCCTTGGCCGCGATGATGTGCATCAGCGGGCCTCCCTGGGTGCCGGGGAAAATGGTCTTGTCAATGGCCTTGGCAAACTCCTCCTTGCAGAGAATCAGCCCTCCCCTGGGCCCCCGCAGGGTCTTGTGGGTAGTTGTAGTCACGAAATGGGCATGGGGCACAGGAGAAGGATGCATGCCTGCGGCAACCAGGCCGGCGATATGGGCCATGTCCACCATAAAATAGGCACCCACCTGGTCACAGACAGCCCTAATCCGCTCAAAATCAATAATCCTCGGATAAGCGCTGGCTCCTGCTACCACCAACTTCGGCTTATGTTCCTTTGCCAAGCGCTCTAGCTCATCATAGTCAATTTGCTCTGTTTCCCGGTCCACTCCATAGTGAACGAAGTTGAACAGCTTGCCAGAGAAGTTCACGGGGCTGCCGTGGGTGAGGTGGCCGCCGTGGGCCAAGCTCATGCCCAAAACTGTATCTCCCGGCGAAAGGACAGCGAAATACACTGCCATGTTGGCCTGGGCCCCGGCATGGGGCTGCACATTGGCATGTTCAGCGCCAAACAAGGCCTTAGCCCTTTCGATAGCCAGCCTCTCCACCTCATCAACATATTGACATCCCCCATAATAACGTCTATTGGGGTAGCCTTCGGCATATTTGTTGGTTAGGACTGAACCGGCTGCCTCCAGCACCGCCGGGGAGACGAAATTCTCCGAAGCGATTAGTTCAATGCTGTTCTGCTGCCGCTCCAGCTCCTGACGCAAGGCCGCAGATACCTCAGGATCGATAAGTGTTATGTGCTCGTACATGGTGCTGCCTCCTATGTAGACTGCGTCTAGCCGCCTGATGAATGCCAGTCGTACGGCTTAGTTAATACCTGGGTGTTTTGACTTGGGATAAGTATACCACAGAATTCAAGAGAAAGGGATATACGTAATGACTGATGAGACTCAAGTAGTTCGGAGTATGGCCTTGCTGAGATTCATCGCCGGCAGTCTGGAAATAACTGCTGCCCTGCTGATGATCCGATATGGCAAAGTGGGGATTGCATTGAGAATCAATGCTGGGCTGGGGCTGTTTGGCCCCTTAATCTTGACTGCAGTCTCTCTCTTGGGCCTAGCGGGCTTGGCAGGGCGCATTTCCCTTACGAAGCTGGGAATCGTGGCTGCGGGAGTTTTCTTGATCCTCTTGGGCACAAGACAGTAGAAAAGCTCCTGCCCTCTGGGGTGCCGAGGACGTAGAGACCGCGGTCCCGAGGGCAGGGTGAATGGTAAGGTCAACATGGGACAACCCTATGGATAGAGCCGGTTGAGCAGGCGGGGGAAGGGGATTGTCTCCCTGACATGGGCTAGACCGCAGATCCATGCCACCGTCCGCTCTAATCCCAAACCAAAGCCAGAGTGGGGCACCGAACCGTACCGGCGCAGGTCTAAGTACCAGGCGTACACCTCCTCCGGCAGATCGTGCTCCTGCATCCGCTGCTTGAGCAGTTCCAAATCGTCAATCCTCTGGCTGCCTCCGATGATCTCCCCATACCCCTCTGGAGCCAATAGATCGTCGCATAGAACTACCTCGGGCTGCTCTGGGTCAGGCTTCATGTAGAAAGCTTTAACCTCCGCGGGGTACTTCTCCACAAAGACAGGCCGGTCGAATTTTTCAGCCAAGATAGTCTCATCGCCGCCGCCAAAATCATCTCCCCATTGGATGTCTACACCCTCCTGCCGGAGAATCTTGATGGCTTCATCATAGGTAATCCGGGGGAAAGGTTTGACGACTGTCTCCAGCCGGGATGTGTCCCGTTCCAGGACCTCCAGCTCCGGTGCTCGGCGCCGGAGAACCCTCTGCACGATGTGGGAAATCAGATCCTCCTGCAGCCGCATGTTATCTTCATGGTCTGCATAGGCAACCTCCGGTTCCACCATCCAGAACTCCATGAGATGGCGGCGGGTCTTGGATTTTTCCGCTCGGAAAGTGGGCCCGAAACAGTACACCTTGCCAAAGGCCATAGCTGCTGCTTCCATATACAGCTGTCCGCTTTGGGTAAGATAGGCTTTCTCATCGAAATACTCTGTCTCAAATAGGGTAGTCGTTCCCTCACAAGCAGCGGGGGTCAAGAAAGGAGCATCTATCAATAGAAAACCCCGGTCATCAAAGAAATCCCGGATGGCTTTAATGATTTCGCCTCTCACCCGCATAATGGCATGCTGCCGTCTTGAGCGCAGCCATAGATGCCGGTGATCCATGAGAAACTCAATGCCGTGTTCCTTGGGTGTGATGGGATACTCCTCGGCACGGTGAACCAGCTCCAGATCGGTTAAGGTCAGTTCATAGCCCCCCGGAGCCCGCTCATCGGCCCTGACTAACCCCTTGACAATGATCGAGGATTCTTGGGTTAACTCTCTAGCTAATGCAAAAACCTCAGGGGAGACTTCGTTTTTTAGCATGACTCCCTGTACAATTCCGGTACCGTCACGAACCAATATGAATTGGATCTTGCCGCTGGAACGCCTGTTGTATACCCAGCCCTTGATGGTCACTTCCTGCCCCTCATACCGGCTGAGTTCTTCAATGTATACCTGTCCCATTGGTTGACCTCCTTTTAGCCCCTGGGTGCTTTCTCCGGTCAGGCTGATGAACTGCCCCTAAAAATCCCTTCCCGGAACCCACAGCCTGCTGCTGGCCTCGCTTGCCCTTGGTTCTGGCTCCTGCTCCGTCGGCTGGGCTTCAGGCGGTTCCAGGCCCAGGGCCTCACCGATGATTTCCCAAATCTCTGCCATCATCTTGCTGAAGCTAAGCTCCGCGTCAAGCAAGTCACGGATATATGGATTAAAGGATACCAGCTCCATGGTCTTCTGAAGATCTTGAAGCTCTGCTTCAGCGGGCTCTTCCCCAGCAGCGTATTTTTCCCGCAGCTTCCTCTGCTTTTTTTCTACATCCTGAAGCATGATCTTGGCGGCCTCTCGGCTCTCGACTACTTCTCGAGCTTTCGTCAGCCGCTCATACTCTGGGCTTTCCATTATGGCTCTCGCCAACTCATGGGCCTTTCTCTTAACTGACATCTCAATCACTCCAATTACACATTAAATCGGAAACTGATGATGTCACCATCCCTGACTATATATTCTTTCCCCTCCAGCCTGCAAAGTCCCTTTTCCTTAGCCCGGTTCATGGAGCCGGCTTCTTTGAAGTCCTCATACCCGACAACCTCTGCGCGGATGAATCCCCGCTCTATATCTGAGTGGATCTTCCCGGCTGCCTGCCGGGCATTGGTTCCCGCGGCAATGGTCCAAGCCCTGACTTCATCTTGTCCAACGGTAAAGTAAGAGATAAGGCCTAAGTGCCGGTAGACCGTCCTAGCCAGGCGGGCGATGCCGGTTTCCTCAAGGCCCAAGTCCGCAAGAAACGGTGCCCGTTCCTCTGGAGCTAAGGTAATGATCTCTTCCTCCAGCTTACCACAAATGGGAATTACAGGCATACCCCTGGCAGCCGCCCAAGCAGCCAGTTCCGCCTGCCTTCCTTGGGTGCCTGCTGCCAGCTGCTCTTCATCTAGGTTAACCGACAATACCATTGGTATCGCAGTGTAGAAGGTGTACTGACGCAAAGCGGCAGCTTCATCTTGGGTAAATTCTACCTGTGTCAGGGGCTCTTCAGCTTCCAAATGGGCCCGGCATTTTTCCAGGAGCGCCAGTTCTAACTTATTCTCCTTCACCTTCACCCTGCCGTTATTCAGCCTTTCCAGCCGGGTTTCCAGAAGAGCCAAGTCTGTGAGTACCAGCTCGCTTTGGAGCAAGTCTACATCCCGCATCACATCTACTTCACCCAGGGCGTGGGGGACCACATCTGAATCGAAGGCCCGCACCACCTGGACCACGGCATCGACGTTCTGCAGCGCAGACAAAAACTCCCTGGTATCCCGGCCATTGCTGCCCGCGCCAAAGCCCGCAATGTCGATGAACTCAATCTGGGCATAGGTGGTTTTTCTCGGCTGGAAGACTGAGGAAAGGTAATCAATGCGCTCATCTGGTACATTGGCAACTCCAACATTTGCTTTATCTTTGCTGCCGAAACCGGTGGCTGCTCCGGCTTCTGTCAGCAGGTTGAACAGTGTGGTCTTGCCCACCTGGGGCAGACCGATAATTCCGATTTTCATACAGACCCTCCGAGATCATCAACTGGATTTAGTGCAACGTTTCTATTTTACCACAGCTATCTGCCGTTACAACTATTTATGAAGAGTCAGTTCCCAAGCTCTTGATCCCCAAATGGATGGCTAATTGCCATCTCCTAGAACACGGGTTTTTCTTGGGAGGTTAAGACTGTTTTCAGCTTTCAGGGTGAACCACTGTAAATTTTGCCGCATAGCGTATACCGAAACAACAACACAAAGGAGGTTACAGGATGCCGTTCACCTTTCAGGCCCTAAATGAAGATAATACCATTGGTATCGCGCAAGTGAGTATTGTTGTAAACCCAACTGTCGCGATATTTACTGACACCGACTGGGTCGGAGGCTCTACCGCTTCAGACACAATCAACATCGAAAACACGTCTCCCGTTGACATCAACTACTTTGTATCAGCTGATTGGTATGCAGCAGTTGGTGGAACGCCCCAGGATGCCCGCTTGCTGGCAGAGAGACTGGAGATTACCGTTACAGCTGACCCCCTTGGCACCCCTGTACAGTTGTACACCGGTTCACTGGCCGGCCTGATACAGCAGCCGCCGGCAGGCCGCCTGCTAGCCGCTAGTGCCAATGAGGATGTAGAGTTCAGCATTACGCTACCTCCCTCAAACGCCACCGACCTGATCCAGGGCATGGCAATTGAATTCGACCTTGTGTTTGTCGCTGTAGAAGCTTAAGCTGTGAAGGCCTGAGACGCCTAGAGGTGGCTGATCGCTTCAGCCACCTCTCCCCATCTTTCATATTCGAATCGTATCCAAGACGCGTTCAAACCCATCGCAGAAGACTTCCAGGCTCAGCCGCTGCAAATTAACTCGAGCGTTATTGAATGAGAAAGAGAGCCCATGACAAGGGACGGGAGTTGATGGATATGCTCACCTCAATGGAAAGCAACAGAGGCAACTTTATCCGTATCGGCCAGCTGGACCCCCCCTATGAGCCCATCGCATATGGCCTCAGATGGTTATTAGTACTCTTGCTGTTGCTAGTGATCATCCTAGCATTATCATCATTGGATTGCTGAGACTTTTCAAAAGGAGAATGCCCATGCCCGCTATTCGATGTCCCGGCTGCGGCCGCACAGAGCTCGTTGATCTCGATGGCCGCTTCTTGGTGGAGTGTGATCAGTGTCAGCAGAAATTCGTTGCTGTCATTGTCCGGCACGAGCCCAGTCCGACGGTTGAGGCTGTCTGCCCCCAGTGCGGCAATAGCGAGTCTCTGCCCTTGAGGGGCCCAGCCAAGCTCTTGATTCGCTGCAGCCGCTGCAATCATCAATTTGCCTTCCCCCGACCAGACAGCAATGAGCCAAGCGCCGCTGTCTAACTGTTGTTATCCGCATATCCAGTATCATCTGCGTGAGAGCTAACCTCAAGGCGTACTAGAGCCCGATGCATCAACACCTGCAGCCTGCGGAGGTCCTGTTCCTCCAATTGTTCAATGATTGTTGCCTCAGCTCTTCTGAAGTCCACCTCGGCCCGTTCCCGGTCGATCTCTTCCGGCCGCTGGGCTATGGTGGTAAACATGTTCACGGTGGTGTCGTTGATCTCAACTATGCCGCCAAAGACAGCCAGCTTTTGCTCGCCGCCGTTATTGAAGATGCGGAGGATTCCATCACCCAACACCGCTGAGACAGGTGCATGGCCGGGCAGTACTCCCAGGTCGCCATCAACACAACGCATGATCAGCATATCTGCCTGTTCAACATATTTGAGCCCACGGGGCGTGGTGATGTTCAGGGTGATCTTCTTTTTGCTTTCGGAGCTATTCTGCTCTATCGCCATAGTCACCACCCCGTGCGGCTTTGTACTTCTCCACTACTTCATCGATGGTTCCGACATTGAGGAAGTAGCCTTCGGGTATATCGTCATGGGCCCCATCAATAATCTCACGAAAACCCCTGACTGTCTCACCTACTGGAACATAGCGGCCGGGAATTGAGGTGAATTTTTCGGCAACATAGAAGGGCTGGGAGAGGAAGCGCTGCACCTTCCTGGCCCTGTGGACAATCAGTTTATCCTCTTCGGAGAGCTCATCTATGCCCAAGATGGCGACAATGTCCTGCAGGTCTTTGTATCGCTGCAGCAGACTCCGAACAGCATGGGAGACCCGATAGTGCTCAGATCCCACGATGTTCGCCTCCAGGATCCGTGATGAGGAGTTCAATGGGTCGATGGCAGGATATATACCCTGCTCAACAATGGCCCTGGATAAGACCGTCATTACGTCCAGATGGGCAAAGGTGGTAGCAGTGGCCGGATCGGTGAAGTCGTCGGCAGGAACATAAATGGCCTGTACCGATGTGATGGAGCCAAACTTGGTCGATGTAATGCGCTCCTGCAGGGCACCGAGCTCTGTGGCCAAGGTTGGCTGGTAGCCCACAGCACTGGGTGTGCGCCCAAGGAGAGCTGATACCTCGGAGCCTGCCTGCACAAAGCGGAAGATATTATCGATGAACAGCAGCACATCTTGCTGCTTAACATCTCGGAAGTATTCGGCCATCGTCAAGCCTGTGAGCCCCACCAGCATCCTGACTCCCGGAGGCTCATTCATCTGGCCAAAGATCAGGGCAGTATTGCTTATCACCCCTGAGTTCTTCATGTCATAATAAAGGTCATTGCCTTCACGGGTACGCTCACCTATGCCAACGAAGACAGAATAGCCGCCGTGTTCCTTGGCAATGCTGTTGATGAGCTCCATGATTAGGACGGTTTTTCCTACCCCAGCACCGCCGAACAGGCCGATCTTGCCGCCCTTGGGGAAGGGACAGAGCAGGTCAATGGCTTTGATGCCGGTTTCCAAGATCTCCGGCTGTGCTATCTGTTCGGTGAACTTAGGCGGCTCCCTGTGGATAGGCCAGTATTCTGCAGCGTCTACCGGAGAATCGTAATCGATGGGTTTGCCTAGAACATTGACCATGCGGCCCAAAACGCCTTCCCCTACCGGCACCGAGATGGGCGCACCGGTATCGATGGCTTCCATGCCCCTTTTGAGGCCATCGGTGGGATGCATGGAGATACAGCGCACCGTGCTGTCGCCAATATGCTGCATAACCTCCAGCACGATGGCTTCCTCACCGAAGGGCACTTCGATGGCGTTATATAACGAAGGCAGTTCCTTCTCAAAGCGAATGTCAATAACTGCACCGATTATCCTCGTGATCTTACCTGTGTTTTTGGCAGTCATGTGGTCCCACCTTTAACCTTTATTCCTCAATGTTAAGGATGCTTGCACTCCCCACAATCTCACTGATTTCCTGTGTAATAGCCGCCTGGCGTCTGCGGTTATACATACGGGTCAAGTCCCTGATCATCTCGTCAGCGTTTTTGCCGGCGGTATCCATATTGACCATCCGGGCGGCTTCTTCGCTGGTGTGGGATTCGGAAAACGCTCTAAATAAGCTCATATGCATATACAGGGGTATGGTGTGATCGATAAAGGCAGTGACATCGGGTTCGTACTTGATGCTGCCGGCTTCATCTATCTCTACACCGCTGATGTCTACGGGCAGCAGCCTGTCTACACAAGGTACGTAGTGCAAGACGGTCTCGAAGCGGGTATAGACAATGTACACCTCTTCCACCTCTCCGGAGAGATAGAGGTCGATGGCCCAATTGGCAATACTCTCAGAGCCGTAATACACCTGCGCATCGGGCAGATTAGTAATGGTGCGGATGATATTCCGGCCCCGCTGCCTGAAAAACTGATGCCCTTTGGCACCCACCACCAGGATCTTCTCCTGCCTCCCTGCCTCCATGTGCTCCAAAGCCTTGGCCAAGATACTGGCACTATAGCTTCCAGAAAAGCCCCGATCACTGGTCAATATGATATATAGGGAGTTCTTTACTTCCCGCTCCTGATAGAAAATGTGTTTTCTCGCCTGCTGCTTCTCGCCGACATCCTTGACCACCCGTTGAAGCTCCCGGTAGATGGGGCGTACCCCTTCCAGCTGCGCCCTGGCCTTGTGCAGTTTGGTGGAGGCGATCATGTACATGGCTTTGACGATCTGCTGCGTTGTCCCGACATTGCTTATTCTCTTTTTGATATCCCGCAGCGAACTCACACCGGTACCTCCCTAATTGTAGTTGTACTCATCCTTGACCTCAGCGATCAAGGCGTCAAGGGCTTTGGCGGTATCCTCGGAGATCTCAGCAGTCTCCCTGATCTCGTCTTTAATCTGGGCAGCATGGGTATCGACATACTTGATGAAATCTCTTTCGAACTTCAGAACCCGCCCCACATCGATACCATCCAGATGGTTGTTGTTCAAAGCGTAGAGAATCAGGACCTGATCCTCCACCGGCATCGGTCTGTACTGGGGCTGTTTGAGGACTTCCAAAATCCGCTCGCCGTGATTGAGACGTTCCAGGGTATCGTGGCTGAGGTCAGAGCCAAACTGGGAGAAGGCAGCCAATTCTTTGTACTGTGCGTACTCGATGCGGAGCGGTCCGGCCAGCTTCTTCATAGCAGGGATCTGAGCCGAACCTCCAACGCGGGAAACGGAAAAGCCGGGGTTAATAGCTGGACGCACACCGTGATTGAAGAGATCAGCTTCCAAGTAGATCTGCCCGTCAGTAATTGAGATGATATTGGTGGGGATGTAGGCTGATATATCGCCTTCCTGGGTCTCTACAACCGGCAGGGCCGTCAGCGTCCCTCCACCGTACTCGTCACTTAGACACGCCGCACGCTCCAACAGCCGGGAGTGGAGGTAGAAAATGTCGCCCGGATAGGCTTCGCGGCCCGGCGGACGGCGCAGGAGCAGACTGATAGCCCGATATGCTACAGCATGTTTGGACAGGTCGTCATAGACGATCAAGACATCCTTGCCCTTATACATCCATTCCTCAGCGATTGCGCAGCCGGCGTAGGGAGCCAAATACTGCAGCGGTGCAGATTCACTGGCAGTAGACAAGACTATTGTTGTGTAATCCATGGCGCCGGTCTCGTTCAGCACCTTGGTTATCCGGGCAATGGTAGATGCCTTTTGTCCAATGGCAACATAAACACAGTAGACATCTTTGCCCTTCTGGTTGATGATGGTATCGATGGCAAGGGCTGTCTTGCCGGTTTGCCGGTCGCCGATAATCAATTCCCGCTGGCCTTTTCCAATGGGTACCAGGGCGTCAATAGCCTTGATGCCGGTCTGCAGCGGCCGGTTCACTTCCTGGCGCATGATCACGCTGGGGGCCGGGCTCTCAATCTTGCGGAAACCATCTGCTGAAATGGCACCCTTGCCGTCAATGGGCTCACCCAGAGCATTGACGACTCTTCCCAACATGCCGTCACCAACCGGCACCTCAGCCATTCTGCCGGTCAGTCTGACAGGGTCGCCTTCTTTGATCCCGGCATCGGAACCCATAATGACAGCGCCGATGGTGTCTTCATCGAGATTCAGCGCCATCCCATAAGTCCCATTGGCAAATTCCAGCAGCTCACCGCTCATGGCACTGTACAGGCCGTGAATCCGCGCAATGCCGTCCCCTACCTGTATAACGGTGCCGGCTTCCGAAAAGTCCAGCTGGGACGAATAGGATTTAATCTGCTCTTTTATTACCTTACTGATGGTTTCAGGATTGACTATCATCCTTAACCTCCTATCTTCAAGCGCTGTCTCAGATCATTCAAGGCAGACCTCACTGTCCGGTCAAAGATGCGTCCGCCAACTAGGATGTAAAAGCCCCCGAGGACATCTGGATCAACTACAGTGTTGATCTCGATATCCATGCCGATCTTCTTGGACAAAACAGCCCGGATGGAATCCATCTGTTTTTCGCTCAGGGGCTTAGCTGAGACAACCTTCGCCTCCAGCCTGCCTAAGCGCCGGTTCACCCGGTGGATAAACTCCGTCAGCACCGGCACGATTAACCGCTCACGATTCTTGCGGACCATAAGTTGCAAAAAGCCCATAAGCTGCTGGGAGATCTGCCCTGAAAAAGCGCTGTGGAAGAATTCTAGCTTAGCGGAATTGGAAATATGGGGATGGGAAAGAAAGGCCTGCACATCATCGCTGTCCAGCGTGTCCCGCACTAGGACAGCTTGCTCTAGATCGGCTTCCAAGGCACCATTTTCCTCGGATATCTCTAAGAGTGCATTAGCGTGACGATCCCTTAGTGCTGCCATTGTGCATCCTCCAGCTCCGCTAAGGCTTCTTCGAAGAGCTTGTCTTGAGTCTCATCATCAATGGTTTGGGCAACGTAGTTTTGAGCCATTAAAGCAGCAATCTCAACTATGTAAAGGCGTGTCTCTTCCCCAAGACGTCTCTTGTATTCAGCGACAGCTTCCAGTGATCGCTCCCGGATTCTATCAGCTTCTCGCTTGGCTTCGGCTAGAAGTATTTTACTTTCATGGGCGGCCTCAAGACGCGCAGCTTCCAGGATCTGTACCCGTTCTCTATCTATGTCTCTTAACTTTGCATCATACTCAGCTATCAGGCTGTTGGCTTTAGCCAGCACTGACTCTGCTTCGTCTTTCTCGGCCTGGATTCTCTCGGTCCGCTTGCGCATGAAGTCTTTTACTGGATTATAGAGCATGAAACCCAAACCAGCGGCCAAAACAGCCGCGTTAAATAGTTGGATACCTATGCTGATCAGGGTCTGTGAATCCAGGGCAAAAACCCGTGCTGCAGGCAAAGCCTGAGCTGAAAACAGCATGTCCTGCAAATCCCAGCGGCCCCCTTTCCTGCCGTCTCATACCAATCGGAACAGGCCTGGCTCACCGTATGAGGTTAAATAGGGCATCCATCAGGGGGTTAGCGTACAGCATGATGATAGCTATCAAAAGGCCGTAGATACCGGACGTCTCTGCAAAAGCCAAACCGACAAACATAACAGGCCTGATACTATCTGCTGCCTCAGGCTGTCTTGCGATGGACTCGATTGCCTGGCTGGCGATCCTTGACTGACCAAATGTGGTGAGCAGTCCGTTAAGAAGCGCAATAGCAGCTGCAATGTGCACTAGACCAACGGCAATTCCTAAGCTTTCCATAGACTGATTCCTCCAATCGTTTTCCGCTCTTCTTTATTTGCAATAGTCACCAGTCGCTGTCTGCGGCAATCTTGATGTACATGAGGCTGATAATCACAAAAATGTAAGTTTGCAGGCCGCCAAACAGTACATCAAAGAATCCATGCAGCAGTGCCGGTGGACCAAACTGGACAAAAAACGGCGTCAATGCATAGTAAAGAGTTAGGATGATCGTCCCAGACAGCATGTTGCCAAACAGACGGAAACTGAGAGCGACAGGCTTAGCTAATTCTCCCAGAACATTCATGGGAAAGAAGATGGGGTGCGGATCAAAGAAACCCTTAAGATAGGTACCTCTGCGGTACCAGACTCCCAACACGAACATGAACACAAAGGTGGCAAAAGCAAGGGCGGCCGTGGTTGTCCAATCGGCGGTCGGAGCCCTCAATCCGACTATACTGAACACACTACTCGACAGAATAAAGGCGAAGGCCATGAAAAACCACGGGAATAGATATGAAAACCTCTCACCTAAGGTACTTGCAGCGAAGTTGTCGAAGGCTTCCACGGCAGCTTCGATCAGGTTCTGGAAACCTGTCGGGATTTCCTCAAACCTGCGGAGTCTGATCCGGACGACAAGAGCAAGCACCAACAGAAACAACATAATAATCCAGGTGTTGACAATCGTCTCTGTTATCCAAATCTCAGTCCCTGCAATATTTAGTACCCAAAGAGTTTTCGCACCGATATTCACAAGCTAGTCACCACCTGTGCTGCTCTTACCATAGTCAACTCTTCAACGTGAATTTAATGTTAAAGGTGGCAGCCTGAAAGGCTAGAACGCCAGCCGCCACTCCCCACATACTAATCTGCGGCACAACGGCACCTAGAAATAGGGCAGCCCCGGTAACCAGCAGCCTAGAGATATGGTTGAGGCCAAGATAGCTGACGGCACGTTTTTGGTCCATTGTCAGTGCTTTGTCAATACCGCGTTCCAAAAGGAAAACCTTAGCGATACTTACTGCTGAGCCGATCAAGACTCCAAGGGCAAATGGAAGAAATTTAAGAGAGCGGTAATAGATGGCTGAAACCAAGACACATATCAGTGCTATGGTCAGCACTGTAAAAACCATTCGCTTTGCTAAATCAGACAGCCTCACGGTACTCCTCTCCAATCACCGATCAGAATTGGAGAAACTGAACATCAACTTGATGGCAGCTCCTGCGCCCAATAATGAAAAGACTAGCCCCAGCCAGGGTGCCGTGCCCAGCAATATATCTAGATATCTACCCAACAAGACCCCAATCAACACCGATGCCGCCATGGTTATCCCTATCTGGGAAAAGTAGGCTAAGGCACGCAAAGTATCGCTTGTCTTGAGCTGATGATCCTTACGGGGCTGCTTACCCAAGATGGTGTCCCCCAATTCAAGACCCGCTCTCATGACGACAGACCGGGCAAATATCCCACTGCAGTTTTGATTTTACCTTGAATCCCCAGATAGCGCAAGTTTATGGAAATGAGAATCTCCTAAGCGGGCATCAATCCCAACACTAAGATTCCCGCCAATACACCGCCAAAGTCAGCATCACACCGCATAGCCTTCACGATCACTATGCCGACAGTAAAGGTTAAATATACCCAGTAAAGACATGGTACTTCAATGGACATACTTTGACCTCCGTACTTACTCTGGTGCAAAAGCAGAGTGTGCAGCGGCAGCCAAGGATGTTCGGACAAGGAGAGCCGGTGTTTAGTCACACCAGTCCATGGCGGTGAGCGTAAACTGCCGCTTGGGTGCGGTCGGAGACTTCCAGCTTGCCGAGGATATTGCTTACATGGGTTTTCACCGTCTTGATGCCGATGTGGAGATTGTCGGCTATTTCCTGATTGCTTTGACCGGCGGCAATCAGTGTCAGCACTTCCCGCTCCCGTTCTGTAAGGCGTAGATGCAGGGCAGTCTCTGCCTGCCGGCTTTCTATCAGCTTTTTGGTGATATGGGGATCAAAAACCGTTTGGCCTTGAGCAACACTGAGAATAGCTTGCGTGATTTCGGCAGCCGTTGCTGTCTTGAGCAGATAACCGGCTGCCCCTGCCGCCAACACCTGATAGATCAGTTCATCGTCGGCGAAGCTGGTGAGAGCGATCACCTTTGCCTGGGGACTATGGCTCAAGATAGCCTTGGCAGCCTGGATGCCATCTACTCCATCCATGACTAGGTCCATCAAAATCACATCTGGTTTCAGCTTGGCAGCTGACTCAACAGCAGCTGCACCATCTGCCTCTTGACCTACCACTTCAATTGACGGCTCAGTCTCTAAGTAACTGACAAGCCCCAAGCGCACCATCTCATGATCATCTACCACCAGTACCCGGATCTTGTCTTTGGCCACAGAACGACTCCTCCCCCTTCGATGATCACAATCTAGGCACTTGCACACTGATTCTTGTGCCCCAGCCGGGAACCGATACTATCTTGACTTGTCCGCCGCATTCCTGTGCCCGCTCCTGCATAGCAGTGATCCCCAGGGAAACCTTCCGCTTTCGAGCTTCCTCTAGATCAAATCCGACTCCATCATCGACGATCACTAAGCGAATCGTATCCGCCTCCTGAAAAAGGCGGACCTCTAGATTCTTGGCCTGCCCGTGGCGCAGTGTATTGGTAACAGCCTCTTGGAATATGCGCAGTAGATTGGCTGCTGTTGACGGACTGAGCTCCAGATCGGGATCGAGTTCGGCACGGCAAGCCAACAGCCCCCGGGCTTCTATCTCAGATACCAGTGACTCTATGGCACTGGCCAGAGGCTCTTCGGTGAGTTCCACTGGGCGCAGCTGCAGAAGCAACGCCCTCATTTCCTTCTGTGCCTGCTGAGCCGCGTCTTCTAGGCGCTGCAAGCTTACCTCCACCTGGGCTGGATTGGAGTGAAGCTGCCGCCTGGCTGCAGCGGCAGTCATGGTCAGGGCAAAGAGCTGCTGGCTGACGGCATCATGGAGTTCCCGGGCCAGGCGCTGCCTTTCTGCCAGCATCCCTGCATCCCTTGCCTGGGAAACCAGCTGCTCCTTTTCATCAGCCAATCTCTGCAAGCGGCGGGTCTGATCCTGCCACTGGGCAGCCATCCGGTTGAGCTGACGCCGCAGCTGATCCGTTGAGCGAACACCCCACTCTTGCCAGCGATAATTCAAATTCCCCTCTGTGAGTATCCGCACTCCGTATCGGATCTCATCCAAATCCTTCCGCAGGGCCCGGCCGGCTTCATGTTCAAGCCACAGGCCCATTACAAGACCAGCTGCTGTTCCCAGCGCCAGAAGCCCTGCCCACACCAGGGGATTGAGGAGCCAATCGGGGTAAGAATCTCCGTAGTACAGCAGCATCAGGAAAGCGACAAGAACTACAGCCGCGGCGGCAGCTCCTCCGGTGAGCCCAGCTTTAAGTGCCGTATGTCCGTGCAGTCTATTAAACATGCCGGATCACAACATCCCCCACCTTGATTTCAAGAAACATCTTCACCCGCCGGGTGGCTTGGGCATAGTCGGGGCTGGTCCAAGCGATGTCCCGGCTGATTCCACTGGCTTGGACATCGAAGATGGTAAGATCACCCACGCCAGTATGGGCTTGGACCGAAACCGGCAGATCAGTGGGAACCAGCACCTCGATTTCTCCCGTACCCAGGGTAAAATCCAGCAATACCTCTCGGTTAGGAACTACGGCCTGGGTCAGATCCAGCCGCAACTCCCCAGCCTTGAGATCATACCAGGTGTCATCTAGAGGAAAGGGGCTCTCTCCATAGTGGAGCTCCCCCACCAATGAGGAGATCACCTGCTTATCTTTGGGTCTGCTGTCCAGCCATCCAACTCCCAGATAAATGAGCAAGAAGGCGGTTCCCAGCCTCCAGAAAGAAAAATCGGCTCTGCTGAGCCAGCCTAAGTTATGGGCGACCAACAGCACTCCCAGTGACATGAGCAGCACCGGCCCGATTTTCGATCTGATCGATGCCCTTCTACCCATCCGAGTATTCCGCATGACCCTAGCTGCCTTTTGAGCTCCCCACACCACCAGCAAGGCTGGCCAGTAGATGACTATCAATCTGCCGAAGCTCAATTCCACCATGCCCAAAGCATCGAGCAGCAGTCCGCAGCCCAGAGCTATAGCAATTATAGCCCATATCCGCATACCTTCCACAATCGGTACCTCCCCGCACAACCCTGTAGCTGTATTCGGTCCACAGCGGTCTAACACCTGCAGATGCCGTAGGCTGCAGCCCGCAGCGGCAAACAGCGCTAGGGCCTATGGCCTTCCAGCAATGGTTCTTAGCTAAAGGGTACTTATATTAAGTATATATGGGTAGCCAGTCTTGGCGAAGTCGACTAAAGAAGGATTTTGTCTCCGACCTCAGGCGGAGAGCAGGACACTGCGGTAGAGGAAAGCGGGCAGGTGACGTATAAGGGAACGACAAAACAAAGAGGAAAAAATGAGCAGCTAGATATTATGGACGACAAGCAGGAAGAAACCAATAAGGTAGTAAAATAAATGGCTCCCCGGGTTGGACTCGAACCAACAACCACCCGGTTAACAGCCGGGTGCTCTACCATTGAGCTACCGAGGAGCGAAAGGTATCTGGCGACGAGCTACTCTCCCACCGGGTCACCCCGGCAGTACCATCGCCGCTG
>LFTN01000030.1 GCA_001513495.1 Clostridiales bacterium DTU087 | reverse complement strand
CGCGTATCGGTCAGTCATCCCGGCAATGTAATCAGCCACCAACAGCTGCAGCTCGTCCTCGCTGCCATTTCTAAACTGCTCCGGGAGGCGATGGGGATAGGTCATGTAGTACCGAAATAGGGCAGTGATCATCCGGTGGATCTTCTCCTTCTGCTCTGCAGCGCTCTGGGCCAGGTATATCCTTTGGAAAAGGAATTCCCGCAAAGTGTTTGTGGCATGGGCGACTGCCGAAGACATCCTGACTTCCGGATTCTCCCAGCTGTTGATGATTAGGTCCTTGATCATAGTGTCAATTCGGCTTCTCCTGCCCCGGCCCAATACTTCCCTGCATTCCTCTGGCAGATCGTCTTCCTGCAGGAGCCCAGCCCGAATAGCATCGTCAATATCATGGTTGATGTATGCCACCCGATCGCAGATCCGCACAACAGAGCCTTCTAACGTTGCCGGCAGCTGGTCCCCTGTATGGCAGAGAATGCCGTTTCTCACCTCATAGGTCAGGTTTAGGCCAGCTCGGCCCTCTCGGGAGGCCTCGACTATATCTACTACCCGCAGACTCTGTTCATTGTGGTGAAAACCGCCCTCCAGCAGTTGGTCCAGGGCAGATTCACCAGCGTGGCCGAAGGGAGTGTGCCCTAGATCGTGCCCCAAAGCAATGGCTTCAGTCAATGCTTCATTCAGCCTCAGGGCCCTGGCCACCGTCCGGGAGATCTGAGCCACCTCCAGGGTGTGGGTCAAACGAGTACGGTAGTGATCGCCTATGGGAGAAATGAATACCTGGGTCTTCCCCATCAGACGGCGGAAAGCTTTGGAATGGAGCAGCCGATCCCTGTCACGTTGGAATACAGTCCTTACTTCACATTCTGGCTCATCCCGTACACGGCCTCGACTTGCTTCACTCAAAGCAGCGTATGGCGACAGGTAGCGCTTCTCCCAGTTTTCCTCTCGATTCCGGATATTCATCCCCTGCCTCCTCCCACAAAGGTTAGGAGTGCATTCGACATCCTGTCAAGGGTTCCCTTTTAGGACAGAAAGAGAAGCCCATGTAAGCATGGGCCTCTCTCTATTTCACCCACCTATTGTGCCCCTGAACTTAGCGGGGGAATCTCACCTGTGCCTGGGCAGCTGCAATGCGGGCGATGGGCACTCGGTACGGCGAGCAGCTGACATAGTCTAGGCCGACTCTGTGGAAGAACTCGATGGATGCAGGATCTCCACCGTGCTCACCGCAGACGCCGAGCTTCAGGCCAGCCTTGACTCCCCGGCCCTTCTTCACCGCGATATCCACCAGCTGGCCGATGCCCTCCTGATCCAGGGACTGGAAAGGATCCCTCTCCAGGATGCCCTGCTCGATGTAGACCGGAAGGAACTTGGCAACATCGTCACGGCTGTAGCCAAAGCCCATCTGGGTCAAGTCATTGGTTCCAAAGGAGAAGAAGTCTGCAGTAGCAGCAATGTCATCGGCTGTGAGGCATGCCCTGGGAATCTCAATCATGGTACCGACATGGTACTCCAATTTCACGCCGGCCTTCTCCATGACTTCCTCGGCAACCTTGACAGCGTTCTCCTTGAGGATCTCAAGCTCCTTGGCGGTGCCAATCAAGGGGATCATGACCTCAGGCACTACCTCTAGGCCCTCTTTGGCCAGTTCGCAGGCAGCTTCGAAGATAGCCTGGACCTGCATGTCGTAGATCTCAGGATAGGTGATGCCTAGGCGGCAGCCCCGGTGACCGAGCATCGGGTTAGCCTCCCGCAAGCTATCGGTCTTCTCCCGAATCTTCGCCTCATCTAGGCCGGTAGCCTTGGCCAGTGTGGCGATATCCTTGTCGGTGTGAGGCAAGAACTCATGCAGCGGCGGATCCAGCAGCCGGATGGTCACAGGCAGTCCCTGCATGGCCCGGAAGATGCCAACGAAGTCACCCTTCTGCATAGGCAGCAGCTTAGCGAGAGCCTCTTTGCGTGCCTCGGCATCATCGGCCAAAATCATCTGCTGAACGACGGTAATCCGATCTGGAGCAAAGAACATGTGCTCAGTCCGGCAGAGTCCAATACCCTCAGCGCCGAAGTTGCGAGCAACCTCTGCATCGTGAGGCGTATCAGCATTGGTGCGGATCTTCAAGCTGCGGATGCTGTCAGCCCACTCTTCGATGGTGGCAAAGTGGCCAGTCAGCTCAGGCTCGATCAAATCGGCCTTGCCTTCCAGCACCTGACCATTGGTACCGTTCAGGGTGACCCAGTCTCCCTCTTTTAGTACGGTGCCGTCAGCAAAGGTGATGGTCTTGGCATCATAGCGGATCTGGGCAGACTCTAGGCCAGCAACACAAGGCTTGCCCATACCCCTGGCGACTACCGCTGCGTGCGAGGTCATGCCGCCCCGGGTGGTCAAGATACCCTCAGCAGCATCCATTCCGCCGATATCATCAGGAGAAGTCTCGGTTCTGGTCAGAACTACCTTCTCGCCCCGGTCTCTCCACTCCTCAGCATCCTTGGCGTTGAACACAATACGGCCAACGGCTGCTCCAGGAGAAGCGGGAAGCCCTTTACCCAGCACTTTGGCGTCGGTATTGGGATCGATCATCGGATGCAGTAGTTGATCTAACTGGGCTGGATCAATTCTGGTGATGGCTGTCTCTTTGTCGATGAGGCCTTCTTCTACCATCTCAACTGCAATGCGTACAGCCGCGGCAGCAGTCCGCTTTCCAGCACGGGTCTGCAGCATGTAGAGCTTACCACGCTGAATGGTGAACTCCACGTCCTGCATCTCCTTATAGTGCTGCTCCAGCTTGTGCCGAATGTCATCAAGCTCTTTATAGATCTCCGGCATTTCTTCCTGAAGAGTGCTGATGGGGCTTGGCGTGCGGATACCAGCCACAACGTCTTCGCCCTGGGCATTCATCAGGTACTCGCCGTAAAAGATATTCTCACCGGTAGCTGGGTCACGGGTAAAGGCAACACCGGTTCCAGATGCCTTGCCGGTAACTGGGTCTGAACCCATGTTGCCAAACACCATAGCCTGGACGTTCACAGCTGTACCCCAATCGTGGGGAATCTCATTCAGTTCACGATAGGTAATGGCTCTGGGATTATTCCAGGACTCGAATACTGCGTTGATGGAGCCCCGCAGCTGCTCAAATGGATCCTCCGGGAAGTCTTCGCCAGTATGCTTCTTGTACAGGGCTTTGAACTTAACGACAACGTCTTTCCAATCGTCAGCGTCCAGATCAGTGTCCAGCGTTACGCCCTTCTCCTGCTTCTTAGCCTCGATGATCTCTTCGTAGAGGTCATGATCGACACCCTTAACTACATCGCCGTACATCTGGATAAAGCGGCGGTAGCAGTCATAGGCAAAACGCTCATCACCCGAAGCCTCAATCAGGCCTTTGACCGTGGTATCATTTAGTCCAAGGTTGAGGACTGTGTCCATCATGCCAGGCATCGATACCCGGGCACCGGAGCGAACGCCAAAAAGAAGCGGGTTGTGTGGGTCGCCAAACTTCTTGCCCATATCCGCTTCTACCTTGCCGAGTGCTTCCTTAATCTGATCCTCGAGACCCTCAGGCCACTGCTGATTATTCTCATAGTAAATGGTACATACTTCTGTGGTAATGGTGAACCCTGCAGGTACAGGAATGCCGATGTTAACCATTTCAGCTAGGTTAGCACCTTTTCCACCCAAAAGGTTCCTCATGTCAGCTTTGCCTTCGGCCCGTTGTCCACCAAAGAAATAGACGTACTTTTGGGTCATCTACTGCATCCTCCTCTTTCTATCCCGGAGTCCGGGAGTTAGATTGCTAAGACATGCACAGTCTCGGCTTAATGCAATGCAAGCGGCATGACCGGCAGCAACTTCCAGGAGCGGGGTCAATATTGACCCACTCACGAGACAAACCGTCCCACATTGCACAAACTGAGACCTTTAAGCTTGATAGACCTGGGCAAGAGAAAAACTAGGTTTTCCGAAAGTTTCCCAGGGCGCCAGGAGCTTGGGCTGCTGCCAACTACTGGACGACCGATTAGTACTATTCGTTACCGAGACCCATTCTCCTTCTATGCCAAGTTAAATCATTGTTAATTGCCGTGGGGGATTTCCGGCATCATACCACCGGATTCCGATGCCTCCCGATCCACCTCAATGCGGCACCTACCCAACAGGCAGACAGCAGCAGCGGCAAGTGCCAGCTTTGGCATAATCAAAGCGCCAACTACTCCTGCAGTAACGGGGAAGACCAAAACCTCCCGGCCTTTGTGGCTTATCCTGACCTTGGTTATGTTCCCTTCCCGCAGCACTTCTCGGAGCTTGCCTGCAGCATCCCGGGCCCGGACTTCCCAGGTGGTCCCCGTTTTTCTCTGCCTTGCCTCCGCCAAGACCAAGGCGTCCACCACTGAGCCTTCTGTGAGGTGGAGCAGCTCAGCTGCTTCCTGGTAGCCAATCCCCATCCTTTCCCGGAGCAGATCAATCTTTTTCAGGCCGTCGTTATCCACAACACCACTTCCTATCATAAGTAATGGCTATTTAGGATGTTCCCCGAATAGTGTACAGAAATTCCAGGGATTTTAACGGCCGCTCCAGATGGAAATTGATGAAACCCCGGAGGATTTCTTCCATTTCTCTATCGGTATCCTCAGGAATCTGCAGCACTGGCAGCCTGTCAATGTCACAAGCGGCTATCCACCGCATCGTTTGATATGCAGCCGCCGAAAGGGGCAGCGTATCAGATCGGCTCCTGCGGCAGTCAGAGCACACCACCCCTCCTTCCTGGGGGCTAAACCGCAGGCTTCCGTCTCCTAAAACCTCTCCATTGCAGCTGGCACAGCTGACCAGCTGGGGAGCTAAGCCGATGAGCCGCAGGAAGTTTAATTCGAAATACCTCACCAGCCGGCTCTCCAGTCCATCAGCCTGCAGATGGGCAAAGACTTTAACCAGCAGCCAGTAGACCCCTTCGTTGGGGTCATACTCTTCGGTAAACCGATCCACCAGCTCCACAAGGTAGCTGGCATAGGCCATTTTGACAAGATCTTCCCGCAGATAAAGCCATGCATCAATAATGGTCCCTTGACTGACAGAATCCAGGCTTTTCCCTCGAAAAATTAAAAAGCTGCCGTGGGTAAATACCTGGGAAACACCCATCAAGTGGTTCCGAGGCCGCCGGCTCCCTCGGGCTGAGGCCCTGACTTTTCCCCTATTCTTAGTGAAAAGGGTGAGGATCTTGTCAGCCTCACCCAGGTTGTATGTTCGCAAGACGACGGCCTCTGTCCTATATAAAGCCATTTCCCCACTCCTCAAACTCACCTTCCGCCGGGAAGGCCGGCAGTCATCTCTCAGGAATCTCCGCCCATGGCAAGCGACAAAGGCTCATCCTCAGCGTCGTCTTCCGTGGGCCCGTCCGCAGTCCGCTGATCAGCGCCATACGCTCGGTACAATAGATAAGCCCCTACATGGCCTGTCGCGGCAAACACTTGCCAAAAAGCATCACACAGACACATACTGGGAGCACACCTCCTGCTGAGATTGCTCCTGGTAGTGTGTCCCGGTCACTTTTGGCCTATGCCGGCAGACTCAACGGTAAAAGATGCGGGCTAGCAACGATAGGAGCAAACTAACCAAGATGCAGGTTGCCAAGGGAAAGTAGAAGGTAAATCCTTCCCTTTTGATAACAATATCCCCCGGCAGGCGGCCCAGCCAGGGCAGCCTGGGGGCGATGGACAAACCGATACCGATCAGTATCAGGAAAATACCGAGGATCACTAATGCTCGTCCTGCGGCTGGCAATCCATTCAGCTCCCATCTACATCAAAGAGTTGTTCCTGGTTAACCCTCGCCGGAGGAGTCAATCCCAAGTGCCGATAGGCTCTGTTGGTTGCAACCCTTCCCCGAGGGGTCCGCTGCAGATATCCTATCTGCATCAAATAAGGCTCACAGACATCCTCGATGGTCTCAACTTCTTCATTAACGGCTGCCGCAATGGTATCTACCCCCACCGGGCCTCCGTTAAACTTCTCGATAATGGTGAGTAAAAGGTCACGGTCAATGCGGTCTAGGCCGTACTCATCTACTTCAAAAAGCTGCAGGGCGGCTGCCGCCACCTCCCCAGTGATCATCCCGTCAGCCCGCACTTCAGCATAGTCACGGACCCGCTTGAGCAGCCGATTGGCTACGCGGGGGGTGCCCCGGGCCCGCCGGGCGATCTCCCATGCACCGTCTTCATTAATGGCGATGCGCAGAATTCCCGCAGCTCTCTGAACAATGGTTTTCAGCTCTTGGTCTGAGTAGAACTCCAAGCGGCTGATCACCCCAAACCTGTCCCTAAGCGGTGATGTGAGCATCCCAGCCCTGGTGGTGGCACCGATCAGCGTGAATGGGGGCAGGTCCAAACGGACGGACCGGGCACCTGGACCCTTGCCGATCATGATATCCACCACCCCGTCTTCCATGGCGGGATACAGGACTTCCTCTATCGGCCGGCGCAGTCTATGGATCTCATCGATAAAAAGTATATCACCAGGGTCGAGGTTGGTCAGCATGGCCACCAAGTCGCCCTGCCGCTCGATAGCTGGCCCCGAAGTCGTCCTGATCCCAACCCTCATCTCATTGGCGATAATATTAGCTAGGGTTGTCTTCCCTAGCCCCGGCGGTCCGTACAAAAGGACGTGGTCTAAAGGCTCACCCCGATTGAGAGCCGCCTCGGTAAATATGCGGAGGTTCTCCTTTACTTGTTCCTGGCCAATATATTCATCCAGAGTCCTGGGGCGCAGGCTGAACTCCAAATCTCGGTCAACATCCTGCAGCGTTCCAGAAATTATCCTTTCACTTTGCTGGCTGGACAACCTCATCACCTCAGACCTTGCCTGTCTTTCCCAGAAAACCGAGGGCTCTCCGGATAATCAACTCCGTGCTTTCTGTACCGTCAAGTTCTAGCTGGGCTACCACTTCTTCTGCCTCAGAAGCCGAATAGCCCAGGTTTGTCAGAGCCTCAACTGCCTCCGTTACCGACTGGCTTGCTGTGCCGCTGATCTCTGGCGAGACTCCGACTGCAGTATACCGCTTCGCAATCTTGTCCTTCAACTCCACCACCAAACGCTGTCCGGTCCGCTTGCCGATACCCGGCACCTTTGTTAAGCTCTGGAGGTTCCCTTCCAGGATTGCCTGGCAGAAGTTGTCAGGTGAAAGGGTGGACAAGACCGACAGGGCCAGCCTAGGGCCCACTCCAGAGACTGTGTTGAGAAGCTCAAACAGCTCCTTCTCTCCATCAGTGGCAAATCCATAAAGGACAATTGCATCTTCCCGCACATGGGTGTGGATGAGGATCACTGCTTCTTTGCCATCTGCTAGCAGAGATGCGGTGGAAGCCGGCACATTCACCAGATATCCCACACCGTGCACATCCACCAGCAGTTGATCCTCAGATACGAACTGAACCTTCCCCCGCAATCTTCCGATCACAAATCGCCACCAACCTTCTGCCGTTTCTATCTACCGGCCCTTAGCAGCCTGGGCAAGCTTCTCAAGGGTAATCCCCATATGGGCATGACAAATCGCAATAGCTAAGGCATCGGAGACATCATCGGGCCTGGGAACAACCTGCAGCCCCAGCAGAGCTTTAACCATGAACCCAACCTGCTCTTTGTCAGCCCGGCCATTACCGGTCACCGTCTGCTTCACCTGCAGAGGGGTGTACTCGACTATGTCAATCCCAGCTTGAGCTCCCGCCAGCAGGATAACCCCCCTGGCCTGGCCAACTGCCAAGGCAGTAGTCACATTGGTATTAAAAAAAAGCTGCTCTACTGCAACTACATCGGGACGGGCCTCCTTGAGCAGCGAACTCATATCCCTATACAGACTAGAAAGGCGGGCTGCCGTATCTTCTCCCGCTCTCGTCCTCAGGGCACCGTATTCTAAAGGAGTCAGCCTGTTTCCATTCACTTCGATCAAGCCATACCCGGTGATAGCTGTGCCTGGATCAATTCCCAGTATCAGCAAAAGTCATCACAACCTTCTCTAGGCGCGCCAAAGACTTCTACCACTACCCGCATCGGGTGAGAAGTCATCTTCAACTCGAACAGTTATTCTATGTGAAGGCAGGAAATTCCTGCTGCCTTCCCGGCTGAGGTCCTGAGAGAATACCGGCCCTAGTCCTCCCTTAGGCTTTCCAGCAGCATGGAAAGCTCTTCTGCTCCAGCAAAGGGGATGCCCTGTTCGAGGTTCCGAATTTCAAACTCCGGCAAGCTCGATACAGCGATACCGGTAACGCCCACCAGTCTCCGATAGACCCCAGGCTTTCCCCGGAATACAGCCACCTTGCCATCTTGAATCCCCAGAAAGGAAAAATGGCCGTAAAGCTCCTCAAGATGGGTCTCCGGGATTTTGACTGTCAGTCGACTGGGCGCGAAGGCAACTACCCGCCATTCGGGGTGAACGCTCCTCACTTCGTCCAGGGTTTTCCCCACCAGATCCCTAGGCAGAGGCTCGGTGGATGTTTCCAGCACTTCGCCTGAATCAGAGATCACAGTCCGGACCAAATCTGCTTCGGAAAGCAGCCGGAGTCCCTCCGCTTCTGGTTTCTCTTCGGAGGTCGATGATGCCTGCATCTTGGCCGTCCGTGAGTTCTCCTGGTAGGTTTCCGCCTGCCCGGCTGGGTTGTCGGTGCCGGGAAATCGGACTTCTCCCATCCAGAAGGAGTATGTGAAGACAAATCCCAGGCAAAAGGAGAGGACAGCCACAGCCAGAAGCATCCATTTGTGCCGTGCCGCCATATAAACCATCTCCCTAGAATTATTCATGGTTATTGTTTCCAACTTTGAGGATGCTATACCAGGGAGATGGCATGAAAAAACCCGCTGAAACAGCGGGCTTAAGATAAAGAATCAGAGTCTTGGGACCTTACGCACCGGCCTCGATTGCCTCTTCGTCAAAATCTCCGTTAGCGTAGACCTGCTGGATGTCATCCAAGTCTTCCAAGGCCTCCAGCAGCCTTATCGCCTGTGCGGCTTTGTCTGCGGGAACCTCCACCGTATTGGTGGGAATCATGGTCACTTCTGCATCATCAAAAACGTAGCCCGAGGCCTCCAGAGATTCTTTTACTGCTTGAAAATCTCCCGGCGCAGTAATAATCTCGATGTAGTTGTCTTCCACCTCTATATCTTCAGCGCCGCTTTCAATTGCCTCCAGCATCAGAGCTTCCTCGTCCACAGAGGCTGCCTCTTTGTCAATGACTAGACGTCCTTTCTTCTCAAACATCCAAGCCACACAGCCGCTCTCACCAAGATTGCCGCCGTGTTTGGAGAAAAGGTGACGCAAATCACTGGCCGTGCGATTGCGGTTGTCGGTAAGCGCCTCCAGCATAACAGCCATACCTGCAGGGCCATAGCCTTCGTAAATGACCTCTTCCAGCCTGTCGCCTTCCAACTCGCCGGTTCCCCGCTTAATTGCCCGTTCGATATTATCATTGGGCATGTTGCTGCCCCTTGCCCTATCGATAGCCAGCCGCAGCCGGAAATTACTCTGCGGATCGCCGCCGCCTTCTCGGGCGGCGATGGTAATCTGCCTGGCCAATTTGGTAAACAGCTGACCTCGACGGGCATCTTCTTTACCCTTACGGTGCTTGATATTAGACCACTTAGAGTGTCCTGCCATACAAAACCCTTCCCTTCAGTCTCG
>LFTN01000003.1 GCA_001513495.1 Clostridiales bacterium DTU087 | reverse complement strand
CAGCGGCGCAGCTCCATTGTAGAAGAGAAGGGGAGCTGGGGTGGGGAGGGGGAGACTAGTTGAATCGTAGAGCTTTGGCATGGGTGGGTTATTCGAGCCTGGTCCTGAACGGGTTGGTGGGAAATGTACTGGGACCGGTGATGCCCATGATTATTGAGGAATATGGGCTGACACTGGCCGCAGCGGGGGCAGTTTTCACCTCCCAGGGTTTGGGGCGGCTGTTGTCAGTTTTCCTAAGCAGCAGCTGGTCTGATCGGGTTGGCCGCAAGCCGGTGATAGTCTTAGGAGGCATCCTGAGCTGCATAGGAGCATTTATCTATGCGGCCAGCGGCCTTTGGTGGGGCCAGATCGCGGGTGCTGCCATCTTCGGTGCCGGCCTAGGCATGATGGATGGAATTGCCAATGCCCTCATTTCAGATATCTATACTGAGAAGCGGGGCCTTGCCCTGAATAGACTGCACGTTTTCTTTGGCGTTGGGTCTTTGATCGGGCCCTTGGTGGCTGCCTTTTTCCTGGGTGTTGTCAGCTCTTGGCGGGTGCTTTTTGTAGTCGTAGCGCTGGCCTCCGCGGGGCATCTCTTCTTTTCCTCCCGGCAGGTATATCCAGAGGCGGCCGGCGGCAAGAATCTGGGGCGTGAACAGCTCAAGGC
>LFTN01000047.1 GCA_001513495.1 Clostridiales bacterium DTU087 | reverse complement strand
TTGACATGCCCAATCGGGACATTGGCTTCGCTGAGTCGGCGGTGCAGTGAGTTCAACAAGCTGTCCGCAAATTTGTCCCAGTCTATGGAGCTGCCCTTTAGGTCTAGGGTAGCATTGAGCCAGCCCAGGACTGCTTCACCTTCAGCGTAGGTGTCATAGTCTATCTCCAGCAAGTTTGTCCCAGCATCAGTGCGGCTGGTTACTTCACTCAGCCACTTATCCAGGCCGTCCCCCGTTTTGGAGCTGATGGCAAGGACTGTAGTGTTCGGCCACCGTTTTGCCGTGCGCATCTTAAGATCCCCAACTTCCTCCGGGGTTAACAGATCAGTCTTGGTGATTGCGATAATATCCGCCTCTTCAACCTGCTTGCGAATTATATATACTGCACTGGGATGCAGGTCAGTGCTGCCCCCGTCGAGGATGCCCAGCAGCCGTTTTGGGTCAACCAAAACCGTCAGTGGAGCCACAATGAACTCATCTCCGAAGTGCTCCTTAAGAGGCTGTAGTATCGTCGCCGATAGATCTGTACAACTTCCCACCGGTTCAGCGATTATGACATTAGCCCGTTTGTTCTTCATTAAGTCGAGAATTGCCTCTGTAAATCCCTCATAGTTGCAGCAGAGGCAGCTGCCGCTCACTTCCCCAATGACTCCCGCCGTACGCTCAAGAAATGCTGTATCAACTAGTTCAGGGGCCTGGTCATTGGTAATCAATCCAACACGCTGTCCTTTTTCCGTGAATCGACTGGCAGCCTCAAAGAGAAGTGAGGTTTTCCCAGCACCCAAGAATCCACCGACCAGAATAATCCTTGTCTGCATAGTCTCCCTTCCTCCACAGCTAGTCTAGGCGTTTCGATACTCATCGTCAGTAGACTTACCACGAAGCTTCTTCAATCTAGATGAGGCCCCATTGATTTTGTCTATAGCCATAATTCATCATCGGAGTCTATCTCTCTATCTTGGGCATGCGGGTAACACCACAGACAACAGCAGTACTATAGAGAAAACGAACGCCGCACCTCCAAGCCACACAGACAGTACTGGAAAAACCGAAGATATAAATAAGTATTTCTGGCAAGCGCACCAAACTAGATATCCGAGCAGAATAGATGCTGCACTGACTCGAAGCAGTCTGAACCCCATTCGCTTTTGCTGACAAAAGGTCGAGATCAGCCTCAATATCACCAGTAGGCTTGCCGAGACCAGTATGCCAATTACGACGCAAAGCCCATAGTGGCCCCAGATAATCCTTCCCATGCCGACAGAAGGGAACCCTCGCCACTGCGCCCAGTCACTTAAAACATAGGCGATGAACGGCCAGCTTCGTTGGCTGTTTGTGAGAATCACGATGGCGTCGCCTGTCTCCGGCACAGCCTGCAAATGCGTCATGATGCCATTGCCTTGGCCACCATGGGAGACTGAGAGGGCTCCGTTTGGCAGTTTTTCGATATAGTGGCCAAATCCATACGCCTCAAATATCAAACCGTAGATGCCGATTTTATGGCTCTCAGGCTGATACATCCGATCAATGCTCTCAACACTTAGAACAGGGTTTCCCTTCATCCCCGCCGCCGCAAACCGGGCAATATCGTGAGCTGTGGCAAACAGGCCGCCCGAAGCTCTTGAGGGATAGAGATAGACTGGAACCGGGTCCCCCCTAAGATTATACCCCATGGGTGGATAGGGCTTCACCGTCGTGTCTATGTCAAAGAAGGCGCTTTCCATGCCCAGCGGTAGTAAAACCTCCGTGCGTATATACTCCGAAAAGCCTTGCCCCGTGACGTCCTCGATTAATATTTCCAGTAGGTTATAGCCTGTGTTAGAGTATGAAAACCCCATTCCCGGTTCGCGCCTCAGCACTGCTTCCCCCGTCATCACATCCCGGTTAGAGGGCATTGTTACTCCGGGGGCGTAAACATTGGTGAAATCCCCCAATGGCAGCCCCGCAGTGTGGCTCAAAAGCTGCCGTGTTGTGATTTTCTCTGTAAGATAGTCCGACTGCGGAAATTGCCAGCTTCTCAGATACTGCGACACTGGAGCGTCCAAGTCGACCAGGCCCTTTTCCACAAGTCGCATAACGCCCCAAGCTGTAACGGACTTTGTAATGGATTGTATGCTCATGGGGGTATCAACGGTCAGTGCTCTGCCGCTTTCCACATCCGCATAGCCAAATGCCTGTGTCCACACGATTTCGCTGTCCTTCACAAGCGCGATGCTGCAGCCCGGAATCCGATACATTTTCATCAGGGCGGGGATACGTTGATCCATTCGCGCCTGAAATTCATCAAGCTTCACATTGGCGCGCATATCTCGCCCCATTTGCAGACTGCCGGAAAACAGTGCAACGAGGAAGCTGATTAGTATAGATAAAAGGATAAACCACAGCCCCATTCTGCACCTTCCGGCGATTTTTATGGTATTCATGTTCACACCTCACTGAGCCAACAACCTCGACATCTCAAACCCTACTTTGTCGTTTGTCTTGAAGCGATGTTTTCATGCTTTTCGCTCAATGAGTTTCACTCCCATGTGTGCTAAAACCCTTGCTGCATAAGGGTTTTCGGATCTCTCAATCTTCTACTCTTGTTATCAGTACCACCGTCTCCACATGCAACGAGCCGGCTGGTTTGATGTCTTTCACATTGTCGGTAGTCGGAAACACGTCATCGGCACTTTTTTCTCTATCGGTAGGCGGGAACATATCGATAATATAATTATAACGCCAACTACTATATTTGTAATTGGCGTCAATAATTATTGTGATTTTAATTTTTCCTTTAGCTCTTTTATCTTTGTTTCTATTGTTGAGATTACTTTTTTAAATTCCTCATCACTCTTACCTGAGGGATCATCGAGACCCCAATCTTCCCTGTGTTTACATGGAAGGTAAGGGCATTCCACATTACACCCCATTGTAATAACAATATCTACTGGAGGTATTTCATCAAGCAACTTTGAATATTGATTTTTCTCCATATCTATATCATAAAGTTCTTTCATTAGGCGCACAGCATCCTGGTTAATTTGAGGTTTTGTTTCTGTGCCAGCAGAGTAGCTTTCAAATATATCTCCTGCAAAGTGCTTACCAAGTGCCTCGGCTATTTGGCTTCGACATGAATTATGAACACATATAAATGC
>LFTN01000002.1:3384-32216 GCA_001513495.1 Clostridiales bacterium DTU087 | reverse complement strand
ATCTGAGGACGGTTAATGACTTTACTGTACGGCGGCACACTCTCTATCAGCCACACATTACCGCCGATGACTGAGCCCCGGCCAACCACAGTATCTCCACCGAGGATTGTCGCACCAGCGTAGATAGTCACATCATCCTCGATGGTGGGGTGCCGGCGTGTACCTCTGATGAGCTCTCCCTTCTCATCCTTGGGAAAGCTCAGGGCTCCCAGTGTCACCCCCTGGTAGAGCTTTACGTTATTGCCTATGATGCAAGTCTCTCCGATAACCACCCCGGTGCCGTGATCGATGAAGAAGCTCTCCCCGATCTCCGCCCCAGGGTGAATATCTATGCCAGTACAGCTGTGGGCGTGTTCGCTCATGATCCGGGCAATCAAGACCAACCCCATTTTGTAGAACTCATGGGCTAAGCGGTGAACTGTGACAGCATAGATACCCGGATATGACAATATGATCTCTGACATACCGGTAGCGGCCGGGTCACCGTCATAGGCAGCCTGCACATCCTTTATCAGTTTAGCCTGGATTGCAGGCAGGCGCTGAAGGAACTCCATCGACAACTGACAGCTTTCCTCCATCACTGGACAGGCAGAGTCTTGTGTTTCACAGATATGTGAACAGCTGCTGTGCAACGTCCTGTGAATCTGACCGGCTAGCCGCCAGTAGATCACGCCCAGATGCTCCAACTTGCAGGCAACATCATAGCCGTTGCGGGAGGGTTTGAAGTAGCCGGGAAAGAGGATGCTCCGCAGATCCTGCAGCAGGTCCAAAATACCTTCCCTGTTGGGCACCGACCTAGAATCCGGCTCATCTGCATAGCCCAATGAACCGGCGATTCCAGTCAACTGCTTGAACACCGAGCTGAACCTATTTTGCTCTAAACCATCTCGTATCACTATACTCCACTCCCCTAGGGCAGCTTCCGTTGTATTATCCTTCCCATATATCATACTCTAGGATCTCTTGCCAGGCTATACCTTGGAGCTTTTTGCCGGTTTGCTGCTGAAAAACAGCTTCACGGAGGCGGGTAAGGGAGGAGAAAAGATGGATAGATACACCTAAGGAGGCAGTATGAACTACTGCCCCCTCAGGATAGAGTACTGCCTATCAATCCATGGCATAGACCATTTCCACAACTGCCCGGACTTCCAGCTTGCCCGGCGAGATGGGAGTATAACTGCCGGCATCTCCTGCAGCCGCCAGTGTCATCATCCGCATCTCCTTGTTGGCATAGTACGGCTCAAACTGAGCGTAAGGATCCCGGATGGTCATGACGGGACCAAGCTTGACACCCGCGGCACCAGCCAGAAGCTCAGCTTTCTTGCGGGCGTTTTCCACTGCCAGGACCATGGCTTCATTGAGCCAAGGCTCCTCATCGGCCAGGGTAAAGCTGACCGAGTTGACATTGGTAGCTCCTGCCTTGATGGAGCCATCGATGACTTCTCCAACCTTAGACAGATCATCCAAGGTTACAGAGACAGTGTTGCTGACCCGGTACCCTCTGAGCTGATTGCCTTTGTTCTGATCATAGTGGTAGATGGGATACACGTTGAAATAGCTGGTCTCAATGGCGTCATCTTTGATACCCATTTCAGCTAGGGCAGCCAAAATGCTGCGCATGGTCTCGGCATTTTCCACTTGGGCTTCCTCAGCGGAGGGAGCTTCAGTTGTTACACCCAAGCTGACATAGGCCATGTCAGGATCCACCTGCACAGTCCCCTCGCCCTGAACATAAATCTGCCGCTTCTCCTGGGCAAAGCCAACCTGGGCAAAGGCCAAGAACAGCAGGGTTAGAGTGGAAATCAATATTAGTAGATTCTTCAAAGCCGTTTCCCCCTTCGTCGATGGGATGCTGGTACCGCCGTATGCTGGCCCAGCGGTTTACTAACCAGTTCCACATGGGCACTCTTCATCCCTGCCGAGCCAGCCAGGCACTATCAGCCAGGCCGACAAGTTTATTCCCACGGTTCCTCCAACACCCCTGCCAAGAGGTCTACACAGGCTGTCACATCTCCCAAGTCCACCATTTCTCCGGGAGTGTGGATATAGCGGCAGGGAACCGACACTGCACCGGTCGGCACGCCGCTGCGGATAAGGTGGATAGAGCCTGCATCGGTGCCTCCCCGCTCCAGTACCTCCATCTGGTACGGTATCCCTTTGGCCTTGGCAGTACTAACCAGCAGATCCTTGACCATGGGATGAGCGATCACTGAAGCATCTTTGACTTTGACAGCGGCGCCCTTGCCCAGGCTCACCGCCATGCGGTGGGCTTCCGGCGTATCACCGGTCAGAGTGACATCAACTGCTATGCCGTAATCGGGATCGATAGAATAGGCGGCTGTCCTGGCTCCCCTGAGGCCCACTTCCTCTTGGGTTGTAAAGACAAAGTAGACTTCGTGGGGGGAGTTGTTCAACCGCCGGGCGGTTTCGATGAGCACTGCACAGCCGACCCGGTCATCCATTGCCTTCCCGATCACCCGCTGTCCCTGGATGATGCATTCTTTGTGGATCACTGCTGAATCACCGATATTCACCTTGGCAATGGCTTCCTCCCGGGAGCCGGCTCCGATGTCGATATACATCTTATTGAGTTTCAGGTCTTTGATATCATCTAGCTTCTCAAATCCGAATACTCCAATAGTACCGTCGGCAAATTCTGCCCTTTGGCCGATCAGAGTAAATGGAGATATCCCGCCGATGTTGGAAAAACGCAAAAAGCCCTGTTCATCGATATCTGTGATCATTACACCAATCTCATCCATATGGGCAGCCAGCATGATCTTTTTCCCATTGGCTGAGCCCCGCTTAACTGCCACAACGCTGCCCATGGTGTCTGTGTACACCTCATCAGCCAGGGGGCTCATGACATCCCGTATATATGCCGCTACTGCTTCCTCTCTGCCTGCAGGGCCGTAGAGTTCCGATAGGCTCTTAATCATCTCTTGCATAATCAGCACTCCCTCCGTAGAAATCCTTTGACAAGACGAACAGTCTTTTCAATGTCACCAAGGCTTGCCACAGATGCCGGTGAATGGATATAACGGCACGGTACAGAGACGCCAGCCACTGGAATGCCGCCCTTGGTCAGATGAATCTTACCGGCATCAGTGCCGCCGGTGGTGGCCCGCCGATACTGGATGGGTATGTTCTCTTCCAGGGCCACTTGACGCAGCTTCTCAACTAGAGGCCTGGCCGGAATTGATGTGCGGTCCATAATTGTCAGGGCCGGCCCTTTGCCCACAGAGGTGGCATGGCCGTGCTCCGGCACACCGGGAACATCGGAGGCAGTCGTGCCTTCAATCACCAAGGCTAGGTCCGGATCTGCCGAATATGCGGCTGGGCCGGCTCCCCGCAGGCCAACTTCCTCCTGGACAGTGAAAGCGCAGACCAAGCTGCAGTCATAATCCTCCTTGAGCAGCTCCAGGAGCACACTGCACCCTACCCGATCGTCAAAGGCTTTGCCCATGACGATGTCATCGGACAACTGCTTGAAGGATGTAGCGAAGATTACTGCTGTCCCTAAAGGCGCCAGCTTTTCAGCTTCTGCCTTATCCTTGGCTCCGATGTCAATATAGAGCTCCTGCCACTGGAGGGGAGTATTACGTTCATTTCTCTTCTGCAGGTGGATAGGTTTGGAGCCGATCACTCCGGGAACCCTATCCGGACCCACCAACACTTGCTTGGCAACCAGCACCCGGCGGTCTATCCCGCCCACGGGCTTGAAGCGCAGGAGGCCGGAATCCTCCACGCCTACCACCATCAATCCGACTTCGTCCATGTGAGCTGCTGCCATGACGGTGGTGCCGCCCTTTCTCCCCGGCTTGTACGCAAGTACGTTGCCCAGAGCATCGGTCTTATATGATACCCCAAGCTTTTCAAGCTCAGCTTTGATCAGGTTTCTGACTTCATCTTCCTGGCCGGAAACGCCTGCCGCTTCACTGAGTCTCGCTAAAAGCATTGCAATCCCTCCACAAACTCGGAATCAACGGAACAGATAAATAGAGCTAACAGCCGGGCGGCTGCTTCCAGATCCGACCAGTCCAAGGTCTCTACCGCTGTATGCATATAGCGAAGCGGCAAGGAAATCAAAGCCGTTGGGATTCCGTGCTGAGTTATCTGTATAGCATAAGCATCCGTGCCGGCTGGCGAAGTAGAAGGCTCGACATTATATGGTACCGACCATTCCTTAGCCAACTCAGTCAGACGCTGATAAAGCTTGGGATGAACCTGAGGGCCGTAGGCAATCCCCGGCCCCTTGCCCAACGGCAAGGTATCATAGGCAGGCACTCCGGGTATGTCCCCATGGCCTACATCGATGGCGATGCCGATATCCGGCACGATCCCATAAGTACTGACAACAGCTCCCCGCAGCCCTACCTCTTCCTGCACCGTCGCCACAGCGTAGACGTCTGCACTGTGGGACAGCTTGCTCAGAATCTCTAAGCAGAGTTGCATCACCACCACCCCGGCACGGTCATCGAGGGCTTTTCCAGCGTGGCGCTGATTTTGCAGTTCTACCGGCTGCTGCGCTATGGTAGCCATGTCACCAATCTCTACAAGCTGCTTCACCGTCTCATCATCGAGGCCCACATCGATAAACAGGTCATTCATCTTCACGGTCTTGTCCTGTTCGTCGGGCTCTTGGATATGGGGAGGCTTAGCACCGATAACTCCCACCAAATCCTTGCGTCCGTGGACGATGACCTCTTGAGCCAAGAGCACCCGGTCATCGATGCCGCCGATATTGGCAAACCTCAGAAACCCCCCGGGTTCATAGCCTGTAATCACCAATCCGATTTCATCCATGTGGGCAGCCAGCATGATCTTGCTTCTCGGCTCCGAACCAGTCCCCCGCCGCAGCATCACCAGGTTGCCCAAGCTGTCTTCTTTGATTTCATCGGCCAGCGGCGCAAAGCTCTGGCTCAGCAAGGGGACCAGATCCGACTCATAGCCGGAAACGCCCTTCCCTCCAGACAGCGCCCGCAATAGGTCCTTTCCTGTCATTGACTCCTTCCTCCCTATCCACGCTATAGAAACAGGCAGCATTCAGGTCTTAGTATCTCGTCCAGCCTATTAACAATTGTACATAGACAGCATCTATTCCTTTCCTATTACGGCGATTCTTTCCAATGCTCACAAAGACAATACCCAACCAAGCGAGAGGTTTAAGGCAGGCTGAGGACTCTCCATATGGCGCCAAGCCGCCGAAACCTCAATTGACCTGTGAGAAGCCTTATAGTAGGATAGTAGAGGATTTCCCCCCAGCAAGAGACCACATCCGAGCCACACTGCAGATGAAAGAGTGATAAGATGTCGAAGCACAATTCCAATCCAGGGCCTGACATATGGGTGCTCTGCGATTTTGACGGTACTGCCTCTGTGAAGGATGTGCAGAACATGCTCCTTGACCATTTCCTCGGCAAGAGCTGGCGGCTTCAAGTAGAGGCCGTCTTGGCCCGGGGAGAAAAAAGCACCACCTACATGCCCATGCTGTACAAAGATTGGCTGGCCTCTAAAGAAGAGATGATTCAGGTGATCGATGAGAATGCCGCCCTTGACCCTTGTTTCCCAAGGTTCGTGGAATACTGCCGAGAGCAGGGGTACCATCTGGAAATTGTCAGCGACGGCCTGGATATCTACATAGAGCATCTGCTGGCAAAGCACAAGCTGGATGACATTCCCTTCACATCGAACCGCCTGGTATTTGAGGATGGGAAGTGCCGGATCGACTCCCCATTCCAGAGTGAGTCTTGCGGGCTGTGCGGCAACTGCAAAAAACAACGGGTCCTTGCCGCAAGAGAAGCTCAGGCCCACTGTCTGGTATACATCGGTGACGGCATCTCCGATGAGTGCCCAGCCGGTCTTAGCGATATTACCTTTGCCAAAGGCGGTCTATTGGCCTACTGCCGCGAGCACAACCTTGAGGCAGTTCAATTTCGGGATTTCTCAGATTTGCTGGCAGCCTTTCCCGAAACCTTGGACAGCTGGCTGCTGTCAACAGACTGGCTGCGGGGCTGAAACAGCTAGGGGCCGGCTGCTCCGCCGCAGTCCGACCCCTCATCTTGCATAATCTCCAGCCGATGCTCACTGCCCCTCAGGTCAGCCTCTTTCCTTGGCAATCTTCTCTTGATACCCGCTCTTGCGGTAAGCTTCCAGGGGATCTACCGGGACTCCCATCTCCTCCCTGACACTAACCAGCAGCGGAGTGACATCCCGATCATAAGCAGCCCTCAGGATCATCTCTGCACCAACGATATCTCCAGTCCGCTGGGCTTCCCGCAAGGCATCCCGATCCACCAGAAGGGCCTTTGCATATGCCATCTGAATCTCATCAACCGATTGGATCATCGCGGCGACCTTTGGCTTCACATTGTGGCTTTGGTCGATCATGTAAGCCACATCCAGATCATCACCAACATCCTCTTCACCTTTGACCAGCTCGTGATAGATCAAAAACAGCTCATAGGGATTAACGGAACCGGTGGTCAGGTCATCATCCGCGTATTTCTTAGAGTTGAAATGGAAGCCTCCCAGTTTGCCTTCATCGATGAGAATGGCTACAATGTGCTCGATATTGGTACCCAGGGGATGATGACCCAAGTCCACCAAGGTCTGTGCCTTGGGACCCAGCTTCTTGGCCATCAAGGTGGCCATTCCCCAATCCGGCAAATCGGTGTGATAGAAGGCAGGCTCAAAGAATTTGTACTCAATCAGAATGCGCTGGTCATCAGCCAATGCATCGCAGACGACCTTCAGGGATTCTTCCAGCCTGTGCTTCCTCTCCCGGAAGTCGTCTTGGCCTGGGTAGTTGGTTCCATCTGCCAGCCACAGGCTTAAGACCTTGGAACCGGTGATGTTCATTATCTCAACACACTCTAATATATGGTCAACAGCCTTCTTCCGCACAGCGGGATCTGGGTGGCATACACTGCCTAGTTTATACTCCGGCTCTTGAAATAGGTTGGGATTGATGGCTCCAATGGTTAAGCCCAGCCCCTGGGCGTACTCCACCACCCTCTTGTAGTCATCTACTTTGTCCCAAGGGATGTGCAGGGCTACCTTTGGGGTGATCCCCGTCATCTTGTGCACCATCGCCGCATCTTCTAGCTTCTCAAACACAGTCCGGGCAGCCCCCGGCTGATGGAACACCTGGAAGCGGGTGCCGCTGTCGGCATATCCCCAAGATGGCGTCTCAATCTCCTGTTCCAACAGCTTTCTCCTGGCCCTTTCCAGGTCCACTCCATCGGGAAGACTATTTTTGAAGCGGTCATAGCACTTGTCCACCGGGCTGACTCTCCTTTCACTGGATAAATCTTAGACACGCGTAGAAAGCTTACCCAATATTTCCCGATGAAGGGAGTCCTTTCCTGCCATCAATCAGACTGCATTTCTGTTCCACCAGTATCTGGCCGGCTCTGGATTCACACTCTTGGCGATTTGGGTCACTGCTCCCATCATCTGCTTGAACTGCTCCGGAGTAAGGGACTGGGAACCATCGGAAAGGGCTCGCTGGGGATTGGGATGGACCTCTACCAGTAAGCCCTGGGCCCCGGCAGCTACAGCAGCACACCCGGCAGGCACCACCAGATCGCTTCTACCGGTGGCATGGCTCGGATCAGCCACCACTGGCAGGTGACTGAGCTGCCTGACCAGCGCGATGGCACCCACATCTAGGGTGTTGCGGGTGGCTGTTTCAAAGGTCCGGATTCCCCGCTCACATAGAATGACCTGGTAGTTGCCTTCCGCCATGACATACTCGGCAGCCATCAACCACTCCTCGACTGTTGCTGACAGGCCCCGCTTCAACAGGACTGGCTTGCGAGTCTGGCCAACCTGCCGCAGGAGAGCGAAGTTCTGCATGTTCCTCGCTCCGACCTGGAGTATATCCACATACTGAGAGACCAGCTCTACATCTGATGGGTTGACAACTTCAGAGACAGTCGGCATGCCGGCAGCCCGCCCTGCCTCAACCAGGTACTGCAGGCCCTTCTCACCTAAGCCCTGGAAGCTGTAAGGCGAGGTCCTGGGCTTGAAGGCTCCGCCCCGCAGGATGGAAGCTCCGGCTTCTTTCACCGCATGGGCTGTGTCCAGAATCTGCTCCCAACTCTCCACAGCACATGGCCCTGCCATGTACACTGGCTCACTACCGCCGATGACTGCACTTCCCACTTCGATCATCGTGTCCTCTGCCTTCGCATCACGGCTGGCCAGTTTGTAGGGCGCCATAATGGGCACCGCCTTCTCTACCCCGGGCAGGCCCTCAAAGACCTGGGGTTCCAGGCCCTGTTTGTCTCCTACAAGGCCGATGACGGTTCTCGCCACCCCTACAATCACATGGGGCTCCAGGCCGCAGCGTCTGATTCTGTCGATGATATCCTGCAAATGCTTCTCAGTTGCTTCTTTTTGCAAGACTATGATCATATCTTATTCCTCCTCGTTCTCCAACAAGAAAACCCCTCATCCCAAGGGACGAGGGGCTGCTCGCGGTACCACCCTATTTGCGCAGTGCCAAACACTGCACCTCTCTGCCCGGACGCCTTTATCCTCAGGAGCAAATACCTGCCTCCATAGGACAGTCGAGGTCCGCTTCCTTGTAACGGTGGAAGTCTCCGTTGCTGTCTACTCAAAGTTCAACAGCACAGTTCCAGGGAGAACTTCATCTCTGCCGCCCGTGCCGGCTCGCACCTAACCCGGCTCTCTGTACCGTGCTCTGCAGGACTACTTTTCCCTTTCATCACTTTCTGCTCAGCATTTCAAGTATGTTATGCATTATTCTACAGTGACAACACACGAAAGTCAATAGCGATTATTGTCGCCCGATCAAGTCTTCTCGGCGCTTGATAGGTTCTGTCGTATCAGTGTGCCCCAAAACTGCTTCTTCGATTTTCCCCTCCACGAGAAACTGCACTGCCTCAATGCCCGGCAGTTCTGTCAGCGAATTGACCACAGAAAACAGGGTAAAGGTATCTCCGGTAGAACCGCCCCAGTGCTCTGTCTGAAACTCCCGGGAGAAGTCTACGTAAGCCACGCCTTCCTCTACCCAGACTCTACGCAAGCGGGCATTCTGCGGCATAGTCCTGACAAGCCCTTGGCCTTCCGGCCCCCGGATCAGCTCACCGATTACAACTGCAGCCAAGTCGGCTTCAGAGTCTTTTACTATCCGCTGCTCTGCATGAAGATACATGGCTCGTTCATCACCGAAATAGACAGTAATGGAAGCCGGCTGCTCAAGCTGCTGAGGTGAAATAGGGCTCTGCTGTTCGGGCACCTGCATCGAAGCACTTCTTTCCCGGGCATGCTCCCCTGGGGGAACTGCCACCTTGCCGAAGAGCCACCCGGCGACGATACCTGCACCGATCCCTATTAAGAAGAAGATAAGAAAAACTCTCGCTGCTTTCTTTTCCATATTCCGGCAGCCTCCCTGCTTAGAGGCCTGCTCCCCTCCCAGATGCCTTCCAGGCGGCTTGGAATCTTTCCTATTAGTATACTAGCAGCAAACAGCTGGCAGAACCTCTGATTGAGGGGGCACCGCTATCCGGAAAGCTGCTTTCCCAGCCGGCTTAGCTTAGTCAACCGCTGCAGCAGCATCCCTTACGCTCTCGGCAAGAAGGTGCACCGGGTACATAAGGGAAATAGATGGGAGCCTGGCGGCGGGATGATTCATACATCGCCAGAACCATATCCACAGCGGTCTTGCCTTCCTGGCCATCGATGGTGGGCTTCCGGCCTTCGAGAATTGCCCGGTAATGATCCTGGATCTGCCGCTTATGACTGAAGCCCCAGTAACGCAAACCCGAGGTCTCATCAGCTTGCTGTTCCACAGTCATTGTCTTATTGCCGACAGTGATGATGGCTCTATCGCCGATAATATGCGCGATGCCCTTTTCTCCGTGAAGCTCCAAGAAAATGGGAGCATCGTACGAGTAGTTGCAGTTGGCATAGACGCAGCCTATTGCCCCATTCTTAAATACAATGTGGGCTTCGGCAACATCGTCTACATCTATAATCTCATGGGCCCTGGTGTCATAGCGGGCTTCGAGATAATCAACCTCACCAACCAGCCACTGCATCAGGTCGATAGTATGTATGGCCTGGTCGATCAGGACTCCACCGCCTTCTTTGTCCCATGTTCCCTTCCAATCACTCTCAGAATAGTACTCGTCTGTGCGGCGCCACGTGATAACTGCTCTGGTGCCCAAGATAGCACCCAGCTTGCCCTCTTCAACGGCTTTCTTCACAGCCTGGGAGGCATCGTTGTAGCGATTTTGAAAGATCACGCCCAGGGTGCGGCCGCATTCATCTGCTGTCTTGATCATGGCCTCCATATCTTCCACGGTGATGGCCATGGGCTTTTCTGTCAACACATCCTTACCAGCTCTTAAGGCAGCAATGGCGATTTCGGCATGGCAATAGTGGGGGGTGGCAATCTGAACCGCATCGACATCATCTAGTTTCAACACATCTCGGTAATCGGTATACGCCTTGACTCCGTAATGCTGGCCGAAGGCTTCGGCACGCTCTGGCTTGATGTCAACGACAGCCGCTAGTTCGGTCTCCTCCAATGCTGCCAAAGCATCGGCATGGACTCTAGCGACTCTGCCGCAGCCAATTAGAGCTACTCTGATCCTTTTCACAGCAATCCCTCCTGCGTCACTTTCTCAATATCATCTGCGAATTGAGGCAGACTCTTTGATAAACATCTAGATAGGGGCACCATAGCTGCCGCCCCCGATCAGTAATTATACACTGCCCGGGATCTTCCTGCACTATCGGTGCCGCAATCACCAAGACAGTGTTACTGTGACAATAACTACGCTACTCCCAGAGCCCGCACCTGAGCCTAGTCAACTAGTGACAAGTGCTGCAACTGCCCCCGCTGCAAGAGGCGCATCCGCTTGATGCAGCACTGGAAGCACCCGAACTCCTGAAACCAAAGGATGAAATCAGGCGGTCTACCTCCCCGCTGCCACAGTTGGGGCAGACAACTTCAGTGTATTTCTGCACCAGCTCCTCAAACTTCTCTCCACATTGCCTGCAACGGAATTCCCGCAAGGGCATAGTCTCCATTCCTCCCGCCAGTATTCTCTTTCTAATTGTATCACAGAGTCCCGCAAATGACACAGGATTACACCACTTCGCCCCAAACCAGCCCGTCCCCTAAAGCAGCCAAGAAGCCCATAATACACTGTACCCGGAGCAGCCCTTCAGCCCCGGGTACGATGCTGCCTCAATTGGCATGCAAGCCCATTAGGTTATCTAATAACCTCAACTTCATCGCCGTTGTTCAGCATGGCAGCATTGGCTTCATCTGTATCTAGATGACAATCGAGGGCAAAATCCTCCCTAACTCGAACCAGCACCTGGTCAAATACCAGGCCCCTATCGCCTCCGCACCTAACCTTGACAATATCTTTATCCTTCACGCCAAAGGCCTCAGCATCAGCCGGAGTCATGTGTATATGGCGCTTAGCCAGAATTACTCCTTCAGACAGGGTGACTGCTCCTTTGGGACCGACAATGGTCACCAGGCCGGCACTATCATTTAGGTCTCCGGAATCCCGCACCGGCGGACGCACACCCAAGGCAAAAGCATCTGTACGGGAAATCTCCACTTGAGTCTTGGAGCGCACAGGACCCAAAACCCGAACCCGCTGAATTACTCCTTTAGGTCCAACCAGAGTCACTGTCTCATCGGCAGCAAACTGTCCGGGCTGAGAAAGATCCTTGATATTGGTGAGCTGATGGCCTTGTCCAAAAAGCTTTTCCAAATCTCCTTGGGAGAGGTGTACATGGCGGTTAGAGATTCCCACAGGAACCTTACCGAGTACTTGTTCTGTCATTATTAGATCACGCCCCTTATATATGGTGAAAACTTGCACGGGTTCACGGTCCTTATTGTACCACATCCAACAGATATGGGCAAAAGCCGGAGGACCTAAACATCACCTCTGTTACGCTGTCTAGGAACCAGTTCCCCATGCTGAGCATAAAATACCGCGACGGTCAGTTTCCAGGAACACCTAAGGGGTGATATGTAAAATGACATACTGGGAATCTCAGTGGAATTGTCCCCCCAACGCCGGCGAAGACCTACTTGATGAAGCTAGGTTTTGGGTGCGGATCATGAAAGAACATGCCATGTTTATCCAGATGGGACTGCCGGGATGCGACACTGAACTCATCCGGGAGGCTCAGGCCTTTGCTGACCGCTTTCAGATGCTTGAAAACACACTTGATGAGGTCAGCAGTATTGGGCCAGAGCTCTTGCAGGAGCTGCGGCAGGCAGTAACGGAGTTCATTGAATACAAGCGGCGGCTGCTGCGGGCAAGAATTCAGTGCCAGCTTGGCGGAGGCCTGTACCCGCTGCTGATCGACCACATAACCAGAGAGGCGGTACATTTTCTCAATGTACTAGAGTGGGGGCAGCCGATGAGGGCGGCAAGTTTTCAACAGCTAACCCGGGAAGAGATCTTTTGGCTCAGGATTATGAAAGAGCATTTGGAGTTTATCATCCATCTCCTGGATCCGTCGGAACGAAACCTCATCAATACTGCCGAAGAGCTGAAACGTACCACTGCCAGGCTGCTGGAAACAGCTAGAGACCTTGGTTCCATGACCCAGTCTCAGCCGGCGGCCTTCCCAACGCTGCTCCGATTCAGCGATGAAGTGCTCTCAACCATTACGGTGGTGCGGGATTTCAAGGCAACAGGCTATGAACTTGCCCTTCTTTGTCAAGTGCTGGGCATCATTCCGACACCTCTGCTGCTTGACCATGTCCGTAGAGAAGCAGATAGGGCACTTGAGGAAATCTCAATGCTCCTGTCCGATGTTACACCGCGATAACGCTTTACTTGAACAGCCACCCCATGACATGATCACGGAACAACCATGAATTTGGCCATCGAGCCTTGACCAGAAGCCTGATTTCTGCTAGAATAAGGGCCAGTAGGGGAGTAGCTCAATTGGTAGAGCACCGGTCTCCAAAACCGGGGGCTGCGGGTTCAAGTCCTGTCTCCCCTGCCACAAAGGCCCTTTGTGAGGGCCTTTTTTCGCGTACTGATGACTTGTAGATATCAAAGCGGCTCAAGCCATATCCCACCAACATTGCGCCTTTCTATCCTGCCGCACGCCCACCCAGGAAACGTGGCACTGTAACTTCATAGTGAGTCTTTAGGGTTAGTCTCCTCTAGAAATTCACCCCAATGATTCCCCCAACGGCACCCATGATGAAGCCGGCTCCAAGGCGCAGTGCATCGGCTTGGTCAATGCCTGCCAGATTGACACTGCCGGCAGCAAGCCAGTTCATAGCTAGAATGAAGAGAATCCCTACCATCCCACCCACCAACCAGCCGTTGCGCTGTGTGGCCCTGGCAGCCAGAAACCCTCCAGCAGCCATGCTTATATGGGAAAATACCTGAAACAGGCCAGCCCCGACGATGTTCCATCCTCCGATCAGCTGCACAAGGGATACCAACACAGCTCCACAGATAGACACAGCTCCGCTGCATGCGACACCCCGCACAATGGCCCAAAAGTATGTCCCGACTGTGGCTGGAGGAACCAGTTCATTGTTTGTGCTGTTAATGCGCCTGGCCATTCCTCTCCCCCCTGAAGGCAAGTTCAGGTGCAGATCGTCCCCAGTGACATGTCTATGCCGGACAGTGGAGGGGTATGTCTCACTCTAGTAAAAGCAAAAGGCCCTCCCCTGGTAAACCCGGAAAGGGCCTAAATTCATGAAAATCATCTGAGGCCGGCGCCCACCAAGGGCTTAGCCGACTAGGCGTTCTCCTGCTGGGCTTCAGCGATTACCTGCTCTGCTATATTAGCCGGGACTTCCTCGTAATGATCAAAGCTCATTGTAAATGATGCCCTGCCCTGGGTAATAGAGCGCAGGTCAGTAGCATACCGGAACAACTCTGCCTGGGGCACCTGTGCCCGGACAATCTGATAGCCATCCTGCGGATCCATACCGAGAATTCGGCCCCGCTTCTTGTTCAGGTCACCGATGATATCTCCCATGTAGGCCTCTGGAACCTTGACCTCCACATTCATAATAGGCTCCAACAGCACCGGTGAGGCATCCATAAAGCCTTTCTTAAAAGCCATGGATGCTGCAATCTTGAACGCCATCTCTGATGAGTCAACACTGTGATATGAACCATCGTAGAGCGATACCTTTACATCTACCACCGGATAGCCTGCCAGTACCCCTTCAACCAGTGTTTCCTGTATGCCCTTCTCCACCGCCGGGATGTACTGGCGAGGTACAGCACCACCGAAGATATCATCGACAAACTCGAAACCGCCTCCGGGAGGCAGGGGCTCGATCCGAATGAACACGTGGCCGTACTGTCCCCGGCCGCCGCTCTGTTTCTTGTGCTTGCCTTCTACGTCGGCCTTGCCCTTGATGGTCTCCTTATAGGGGACTTTCGGCACTGTCAGCTCTACATCAACGCCAAACTTGCTCGATAGTTTGCTGGCGATTATCTCCAGATGCATGTCGCCGATCCCAGCGATCACGGTCTGGCCGGTCTCAGTCACCCGGGTCACGGTGAAGGTGGGGTCTTCCTCCTGAAGTCTGGTAAGCCCGCTGGCGATCTTGTCTTCATCACCCTTAGCCTTTGGATGGATGGCCATCATCAGGCTTGGCTCAGGGAACTTGATGGGCGGCAGTTCAATGGGAGCGTTCTTAGCACAAAGGGTATCTCCCGTTGTCGTCCCCTGCAGTTTAGCAACGGCAGCTAGATCGCCAGCCACAACTGAGTCAACGGGAATCTGTTCCTTACCTTTAATCAAGAATACTTGACCGATCCGCTCATCTATTTTCTGGGTAGAGTTGTAGACTTGGGAATCAGACTTCAGCACACCGGAGTAAACCCTAAATAGCGTCAGACGTCCCACGTAGGGGTCAGCCATTGTCTTAAACACCAATGCGGCCAGCCCTTCATCAGCCGACTGCTTCCTGGCTGTCTCCTCATTCTTGCCGGGCACGAGTCCCTTGACCTCGCCGGCCTCACCAGGCGCAGGCAGGCAGTGGATACAGTAATCCAGGAATGCATCAATACCGGCTCCCATATGGGACGAACCGCACAATACCGGGATGATCTGGCGGTCCTTTGTACCCTCACCTAGAGCCTTCTCCAGCTCTTCCTGGGTCAGCTGCTCGCCCTCAAGGTACTTCATTGCCAGCTCATCATCGGTCACCGCCGCCGCTTCGACTAAAGCTTCCCGGTAGGTCTCAACATCTGCCTGCAGCTCAGCCGGGATCTCCACCTCTTCAACTTTGCCGTTGTTGTAGAGGAATCCCTTCATCTTGACTAAATCAACTATCCCTTTGAAATCTTCTGCTTGGCCGATGGGGAGCTGGATAGGTATGACCTGCTGTCCATACATCTCCTGCAGGTTTGATAGTACCTTGAAGAAGTCGGCATTCTCCCGGTCCATCTTGTTGATAAACACCATCCGGGGAAGCTCGTAATCATTCACATATCCCCAGACCTGCTCGGTGCCGACTTCCACTCCGCTGGTTGCACACACGACGACCACAGCGGCATCGGCCACCCTCAAGGACCCGATGACTTCACCGACAAAATCGAAATACCCCGGGGTATCCAGGATATTGATCTTATGGTTTTTCCATTCAATTGGCGCAACAGAGGTGGTAATGGAGATCTTGCGCTTTACCTCCTCTGGATCATGGTCGAGAATGCTGGTACCCTCATCAACGTTTCCCATCCGCTTGGTAGCTCCCGAATGAAACAACAGAGCTTCAGCTAGAGTGGTCTTACCTGCCCCGCCATGGGCAACAAGCGCGACATTGCGCAGCTTATCAGTGGTGTACTGCTTCAACCGTCATCTCCTCCTCAAACGTACTCCCAACCATCCAAGACAAAACTTGCTTAAGGCAGTCTCCGTCAAGGCATGAAAAACAGACTCTGATAGGCTTCGGCGAAGAAAATCCTTTTTCCTGCCAGTATTTCACCACTTTTTCATAGTCATTCCCATTCCCATCCTGGTTTACCGCTTTCACTGGAAAATCAGACAGTCCAGCGATATGGAGGCTGCTAGGCATGGGGAAATGTATGCTCCGGGTCAATGAGTGCCCGGTATTTGGCAACCACCTCTTGAAAATCCTCCCAGACATCCCGCTTCAGCTGCGGGCGGTGAAACAGTGCTGCCGGATGATATGTTGGCATGAACCAGATATTGCCCTTCTGAAACCACCTGCCCCTCACCCGGCTGATTCCCTCATCGGTCTGCAATATGGTCTGGGCTGCACAGTTTCCCATAAGAACCATGATCTTGGGCTTCAGCAGATGTACCTGCATCCGCAAATTGGGGAGACAGGCCCTGACCTCCTCGGTATTGGGAGTGCGGTTGCCAGGGGGCCGGCACTTTACTATATTGAGAATATAGACATGTTGAAACCTCTGAAAGCCGCAAGCTGCCAAAATCTGATCCAGCAGTTGTCCTGCACGGCCGACAAAGGGTCTACCCAGCCGATCCTCATCTGCACCGGGCCCCTCACCGCAGATCACGAGCTCTGCCTTGGGATTGCCCTCTCCGAACACAACTTGGCTGCACCCGTCCCGCAGCGAACAGCGCTGACAGGATTTGACCATGGCGGCTAGCCCCTCTATGTCTGCTGCTTCCCTCAGCCTCTTGAGATAATCGTCCATGCAAATCACCGCAAACTCCAGGAAAGATAGAATGTTAAGGACTGTTTCGCAAATAGCTCCGCCGATTCCTGCCTGCGGCCCCCCTATCCACCGGAGAAGCTTGTTCTATGTATATATTTAGGGGAAACGTAGGGCTTTCAAACCCGTATGCACGCGAAAAGGAGGAGCCGGTTGAGGAAACCGCCCCTCCTTTCCAAGCAGGCTAGGACTTATCTGGATGGGATGATCAGATGTTGACCAATAAGGAGATGGCTATCGGTGAGGCCGTTGAGCCGCATTAGTTCTTCCACTGTTGTCTCGTTTTCCTGAGCGATGGCCCAAAGGGAATCCCCAGTTCTCACCGTGGAAATCTTGTACCAAACCTTCCTATGGGAAATGGCTTTCCCAGGCGTTCTCAAGTTCATCCACTGATCAGCTGCAACTTCACCATGCTGGTTGAAAGCGATAAACTGAAAATCGCCAGCAGGCATCTGTTTCTTTGGCACAGTGACCATATCCCATGGGTGAGTTAAGATCATGGTCACCATGTCATCCTCCCCTGGGCTTCTCATACCCACCCTGACCAACAGGCTCTCGGCATTGATGTTAACCTGACCGATCTCCACCTCATGGCCTCCAGAGGTCGCTCCGAGATATGCTATGATGGCGGCGTCTCGCCTGAAATTGACCCCAGCTAGCTCCTCACCGATGGAATCCCTGGCGAGCGGCGGCAGTTCCCGCAAGAACCGATTGGCCTGGGCTCTGCTGGACAGTACACGGAACTTGGCATTCTCCGTATCCCCTCTCCATTCCCATGTGGAGAAGTCTTTCTCGGACACGGAAATAACCAAGGGTTCAGTACGGGCTCCACCTTCCGCGATTGCCGAGATGTTCAGCACTGTGAGGATGACGAGCAACAAAGCGAGTTTGCGCATGCTTGAATCCTCTCCCTTCCGTCAGGATTATACCATGGAATCGGAAGCCATCTGCTAGGAGACTAGGGGCAGCACCGCCAGGTCATGCCGCCTATGGGGGTTTCTGGCAATAGCAGCAGACACGGTCTTGAGACTCAGCCTGCCGGCAGGGTTCCGGCAGCAGACGGCGAAAGAGGAAAGGCGATCAATGGAAAGGATGTGTAGAGCGACATGGAATTCTCTGAGCTGTACTCAAAGGCAAGATCTGTCCTCAATCCCAGAAAGCTCTCGGAGTCAGCTGAGGCTGGCGGAGTCGGTGCCGCTATCCTAGCAGCCGATGGCAAAGTGTATACCGGTGTCTGTATAGATACGGCCTCCTCCATGGGATTCTGTGCTGAGCACGCCGCGGCCGCTGCTATGATTACTGCTGGACAGAATCTGGTTTTGAAGATGGTCGCTGTCAACTGGGACGGCGAGATTCTGCCTCCCTGCGGCCGCTGCCGGGAGTTCATCAGCCAGCTGCATCCAGATAACCTCGACGCTCAAGTGATGGTCGATGGGGATACGGTGGTCACGTTAAGGGAGCTTCTGCCATATCTGTGGCATGGCGGTTTTTGACAGCAGGAGAGCAGGATTTGATATGAAGAAAACGATTAACCCCATCATGGGCCTCTGGTTCGGAACCCTCTGTACTTCCTTCGCGGCCACATTCATCATCAGCAGCGGTGAAGCGCCTTTCGTGGTTGCCTTCTACCGCTTGCTGTTTGCCGTAGCCTTTCTTCTGCCAGTCAATGCACTGCAGGGATGGGAACAGCTTCGCCAGATCACCCGCAGGCAGCTGTTGTCGTGCTTGATGACCGGATTGTTTTTTGCCCTGCACCTGGTTACCTACATTGCATCACTGCAGTACACCTCAGTTGCGTCCGCCGGCGCCCTGCTTTCACTGCAGCCGGTCTTTGTGGCTGTATGTGCTTTCATATTTCTGGGGGAACGCATTGCCCTTAAAGTCAAGCTAGGGATTGCCTGTGCTGTGGCAGGAGGATTGATTGTCGGCGGCGGCGACCTGCTCATTGTGACAGGCAAGGCCCTCTTTGGCGATGCCTTGGCAGCCGCTTCTGCCTTAATGATCAGCTTTTACTTTGTAACCGGCCGATCCCTGCGCCAACACCTAGACATTGTTCCTTACTTGGTAGTCGTCTACAGCTCGGCTGCATTTGCCGCCGCTGTGATCAGCTTTTGTTTGGGCGTTCCCCTTGCCGCCTCCACAATGAGAGGGTGGCTCTTCCTATTGGCCCTGGGCCTCATATCGACGGCCGTCGGCCATGGAATCTTCAACTGGGCACTTAAGTATGTAAAGGCTTCCACCGTCGCCTTGGTGACTTTGGCCTCGCCGGCAATGGAGACTGTATGGGCGTACATTTTTCTCGGCCAGGTCCCTGCCGCCACGTCAATTGTGGGAGGCATTATCATGATCACCGGCGCTGTCCTCGCGGTCAGCGGAGAAAAGGAAGAGGGGCAAGAAGATACCGGAGACTCCGTATCGAAGCCCTAGATACCCCCTGCCCCGTCACTGTGCTTACACACCTGAGAGACGGACTATCCTGGCCTGGCGCTGCTAGCTTAAGACGAGCTTAGAATCAATAGGTCACGGCCAGCCAGACTGACCCTGCCCGTTAGGGTCTGCCCAGTCAGCAGATCACGGTAAATCTCACCGTCCAGGTCCACCTCCGTTGTTTCGTCATTGTGGTTTAGTACAAAGGTGATGGTACGGCCGTCTTTGTGCCGCTTGGTGACCTCAACACCCTCAGGTGTCTCCAAGGCTGGCTCAATACCCTTCTGGGAGCAAAGATACCCGACCAATCGATTGACAAAGCTCTGCTCTGGATCGCTGGCTACATACCAAGCCCATCCGTCGCCGAACTTATTTCTGGTCAGGGCAGGCCGGCCGCTGTAGAAGTCCTTATCATATGTGCCGACCACTTCCGCCGTCTCTGCGTGGATGAGGTCGCAGATCAGCCCCGCTGTGTGGTTGCCGGCCAGCTCTGGGAAGCTGTCTGGCACTACGATAGCATTCCGCATATCGGGGAACAGCGGATCAGTCTCTTCTACCCAAACACCCACTACCTTACGCAGCTCCCCAGGATGGCCTCCCAAGACCACCCGATCATTCTCATCCACTATGCCGCTGAAGAAGGTCGTCAGGAAAGTGCCGCCCTTGGCCACAAACTCCTCCACCCGCGCCGCATATCCGGGTTGCAGAAGGTAAGCCGCCGGAGCCATAACTACATCGTATTTATCCATGGACATGGCCGGGCTGATGATATCCACAGGGATATTCTGACTCCAGCAGGCCCTGTAGTACTTCTCAATCTGAGGTAGATACTTGAGGTCAATGGTAGGGCCCATTGAGAACTCCAGTGCCCACCAATTCTCCCAATCAAAGAGGATGGCAGCCTTGGCTTCGAGGCGGGAGTCTACGATGGCATCGCCCAGTTCTGCCAGCTCCTTGCCCAGCTGGGCGCATTCTCTAAACACCCGGGTGTTTTCATGGCCTGCATGGGAGATTACGGCACCGTGGAACTTCTCACAAGCCCCCCGGGACTGGCGCAGCTGGAAGAACATGACAGTGTCGGCCCCATGGGCAACAGCCTGATAGCTCCACAGCCGCATTGCGCCGGGCCGCTTAAGGGCGTTATGCGCCTGCCAATTCACCTGGCTAGGTGTCTGCTCCATCAGCATGAATGGCTGGCCTTCCTTTAGCCCCCTCATCAGATCGTGCCGCAAGGCGATGGTGGACATGTCAGACCGATTGGAAGGGTAGTTGTCCCAAGAGATGACATCTAAGTAGGGCGCCCAGGCAAAGTAGTTCAAGGGCTTGTAGGTACCCATAAAATTAGTAGTGACCTTAATATCAGGCGTATGTTTTTTGATGGCTTCATATTCCAGTTTGTAGCACTCCAGAAGGCTGTCAGACATAAAACGCTGATAATCAAGGGATATGCCTTGAAACGCTGTACGGGTGTGGTCTAGTTCAGAGGTATGCTCAGTGAGAATGTTAGGCGGGACGATCTCATCCCAATCGTAAAATGTGTGATTCCAGAACCTAGTGTTCCAGCGCTCGTTTACTTCATCCAAAGAGCCGTAGCGCCTCTGGAGCCAAACCCTGAAAGCCCGGGCACAATTGTCACAATAGCACTCACCGCCATACTCGTTGGATACATGCCAGGCCACCAATGTCGGGTGATCCTTATACCTTTCTGCCAGCTTGCCGGCTAGTAAGCTGGAATAGTGCCGGTAAGTTGGGCTATTGGGGCACGAATTGTGGCGGATCCCAAATCGCCGCTTGCGTCCTTGAAAGTCCACCCGCAGCACATCGGGGTAGCGGCGGGCCATCCAGGCCGGATGTGCGGCAGTTGAGGTAGCCAAGCACGCATAGATGCCGTTCTTGGCCATCAGGTCCAAGATCTCATCCAACCATCCGAACTCATAGCGTTCTTCCTCCGGCTGCAGCAGGGACCAGCTAAAGATGGGCAGTGAGGCTACATCGATATGGGCCAGTTTGAAGAGGCGCATGTCCTCCTGCCAGATCTCGCTGGGCCACTGGTCGGGATTGTAATCGCCTCCATACCATATTTTGGGCAGCTTAGGGTTAATCATGTCACAGCTAACCTCCTAATAAGCAAATGATCACTGTTCTCTTAGCCACCGGCTGAGAAGTTCCTTCACCATCACTGGCAGGAACCTAATCTTGCTGCAAGGAGTTGGCTGTGAGCTTCCTATCCTTTACTGCCGGAACCCACATCGTTCGGGAATAGCCTTCAGCCTCCCAATCCCTGCGAACCACTGGCCCCGCTTAGTCCCTTTTACCGGCCAATGATCGATAACAACAGCCTGATATTCGACATATGACGATGCGTTGATGAACTCAAGGATTGTCTTGTCATCGTCCAGCCAGCGGACAAACAGGCCGCCATGGGTAATTCTCTCTTCCGTGTTTGTAATGAAAACAATGTCGCCGGGAGCAGCAGCTTCAGGCGGCAGGAGCACCACATTGAACTGCCACAGATCTTGCATGGCGGCATCGGTGGTCCGCTGACTGCCCACCATGAAAATCTCGTCTCTATCCAATGCCATTTTGTAGGCCCAGGTGATCAACCCAGAACAATCGAACCGGTCAGGTCCCCGCCCTCCCAAAAGGTATGGCGCCCCTTCTACCGACAGCGCCTGCTCCAAGGCTGCCTGTGCTGTGTACAATGGAACCATCGCCTGCCTGGCAGGTGGTGAGATACTCACACAGCCCGGCAATGAGATGACCAGACAGATTAGGATGAGGGACTGTATTCTTAAACTGTGTACTAAGCGGCCCACAGCTCAGGCCCCCTTCGTAAAGATAGGCTTAGCGGTCAGGATTCAGTACCAGCCCAAGAGTACCGGCAAGCTCCGCCAACCGACTCCGTGTGCAGCGGTGATTCCGATCAGTCTCGGCCAAGTGCAAGCACTAGACCAAGTACCCGACAATAGCAAAAGCCCCAAAACCTAATGGTAGTGGGGCTTCTCTATGGTCGGGCTGACAGGATTCGAACCTGCGACCTCATGACCCCCAGTCATGCGCGCTAGCCAAACTGCGCCACAGCCCGAGTAATCATGCCGCTGTCATCCGGCATGATTTATTATAGCATCGCAATCGTTGAAAAGCAAGGAGATTTTGTCCGCCCGAGACAGCACCCAAGGGAGTGTTTGTAGAGACTATCCCTCTAAGTCAGCCGCTACAATAATACTCCGGCCTTCCGTAACACGTACCTGCCACCGTCCCTGGGCACTCTCCCCGATCTCTCCTGCCCCTTGGATGATCCGAGGCTGGCCTGTACCAGCCGGCAGTTCGATGACACAGGCTACCTCTTGGGGAACCTCCACTTGCATGGAAAACTCCTCCCCCTTTTCCCAGCGGGCCTTAATATCTCCCTTGGGGCTGGGAACGATACCCTCACACCACTCTAGGCCTGCCGGTTCCGGGCTGATCACTACCTCAGCGAATCCCGGCTCAGCGGTTCTTACTCCCAGCTGATAAGCAGGCAGGAAGTATCCAGGAGCTGCTGACCAGGCATGGCAGAAGCTCCTTGTCCACCGGTCTTTCTCATAGCCGGGGAACATCTCCCAGCAGGTGGTAGCACCCCTATCAAGCATCATGCCCCAATACCGGCGGGTCCATTGGACAATCTCCTCAAAGCGGCTTTGCTTGGCTAGAGCCTCGAAGCTGAAGAACATCATGAAGGGAGAGCCGATGGTTACCCAGTCCGCCGGCGCTTCCTTGACATATTGCGCGAGCAGCTCCTTGCGGTCACCGTCTACACAGTCACAGAGATAGACAACTGTGTTAGTCTGCTGGCTGACGACCGAAGACAGAGTGCCATCCACACGGCGGCAGTCGACAAAGGCTTGATGCTCTTCCGACCAGAGATGCCGGTTGATAGCTTCTTTTAGCCTGTCAGCCGCGGCGGTAAACAGCTTGTAGTCCTCTGCCTCTGTCTCCCCGCCCAAGGCAGCCGCTAGCTCCGCCGTCTCCCGCAATGCCCTGACCAGCCAAGCATTCTGATGCGTCACCACACCCTGTTCAGGGGTATCCATGGGCGCCCAATCAAGCATGTTCCACGCCTCAATCTCCAAGAGACCGTCTTCGTTAAGGTACTTCTCGATGAAGGTGATAGATGTCTGCCGCAGAGCCGGATAAATCTCCTGCAAGAACTCCCGGTCACCTGTATGCTGATAGTGCTCCCTGCAGGCGATCATCCATAAGAGGCTCCAGGCAGTTAGTATATCCTGCCACCCGCTGGGAACCTGTGATTCCGGCAGCGGTGAGCGCTCCAAGGACTTGGCTACCAGCTGAAGGCACCGCCGGGCTAGACGATAGTCTCCATTTACGTAGTAATCAATCAAAGCTTCATTGCGGGCATCGCCCACCCAGAAGGCCTGCTCATATGCTGGGCAGTCGACATATGTGTCTTCAGAACAAAGCCTAGACGTATATCGGCACATCTCCCAGATCTCATTGAGCAGGTAATCAGAACACCGGAAGCTGGCCCTTTTGCTCACCGGATAAGTATTGAGCAGGCAGCGGATTTCTCCAATTCGCACAGGCTCCCTAAAGTTGCGAATGGTAAGAGCCGCATAGCGGAATCCCCTGCGGACATGGGAATGGAAGAATTGCCTGCCTTCTCTGGCAACATAGCGCAGGGTGTTGTTCAGCCTTCCAGTAAAGAGCCAGCGGCCCTCTTGGATGCCTTCAAAGCAGTTGAAATCCAGAATAACTCCCTCAGGGCAGGAGATCTCGAACTCCAGAAAGCCGACTATTTCCCGGCCAAAATCCAGCAGCAGTTCCACATCGAGCCCCTCCTGGGGATGATAGATGATGGTCTCCGCGGAGTTTGCTGAGAAGAGGTTCTCAATCCCCTGGAGGGCGACCTCACCGGCTTCTACCAGCGTCCTGCAGGCCGTAGCTGCAAAAATGCTGTCCATCACCGCTGCATCCGGAACCACCTGCAGGTGCTGCGCAGCTTCCCTGCTGCTCACCAGTTCGTCGACACAGGCCATGCCCAGCAGCGCCGACAGGGCTTGCTCTCCGGCCCTTCTCCCATCAACAAATCCAAAGACTGCCTGACTCTCTCCCCCTTCATGGGTGGGCAGCACAAACTTCAGCGGTCTATCGCTCTCGATGGCAAAGGGGCATACCAAGTCATGCCACCCGCCGCACAGGTCAATCACCACCAGATTGGAACCTTCTTCTAGGGAGACAACGGCCTCTTGCTTTCCCTTAAGATCTATGTGCTGGCCGCCCACCTTCGGCAGTCCTCCAAACCCATAGACTTCCAGCTGGTGCCAGGTGATCTCAGTCGCTTCATCAACCTCAATGGCAAACACCAATGCACCCTGTATGGTCTCTCGGTTGGCATCCCGCTTTTCAGGGAAGAACAGAGGATGTAGATCAATGGAAAACCGGTAAGATGCCGGCTTCACCGTTCCAACGCTGAGGATATCCACTGGATAGAGAGGTTCTTCGGTGAGAAAGGGAATGCTTCGCTCAGCCAGCGCGAGCCAGGGCGCTGTTCCCACGGGACCGACGACATTGGCATGACCCCAGTCGCCATCGGGATAATCCATACCTACCCAGCTCACCTCGCCGGAGCGCAGGTCTCTCCGGGCATCGAACCGCTCTTCGAACCCCAGCTGACAGCAGATACGGGGCGCCTTGCGCTCATAGGCGGGGTGGGAAGTAGTCCGCCAGCTCTCATCGGTCTTGGCCAGCAGTCTCCGGCCGCTGTTCCCGTATATGGTGTCTATCTGACACAAGAGGCCTCCCCGCCCCGCGATATACTGGAAGCTGGAAACGCCGTAATAATGCACCATGACGGCGAGGGTATTTTCACCCGGCCGCACTCTAGATGTAATATCGTAGACATCGTAGCTCTGTTCCGCCGGCCAGCTGCGGACAGGCCCCTGTCCCAGCCTCTCTCCATTGAGGAAGAGCACATAGCGGCTGTCAGCCGATATGTAGAGTTCAGTAATGCTGCCGACTTCATCGGCGTTGAACTTATGCCGAAATGCCTGATAGCAGTTTTTCTCTTCTGGCTTGCTGTCTCCCCAAATCCATAGCGCTTTCCATTCAAAGCTTCCTCCCTTGTTCAACTGTACACCCTCCTCTGTATCTTTATATCTTTAGTGCACCAGAAGTGATCCCGGAGATATAGTACTTCATGCAGAAGAGAAACACAACAATCAAGGGAATAGATGCCAGTACATAACCGGCAAACATGGGTCCATAGGATGTGACTGTAAACTGCCCTTGAAATGTCAACAGGCCGGTGGTCACCGGTTTGAGCTCCTCCCTAGACAGTACCACTAAAGGCCAGATGATCTCATTCCATGTTCCCACAAAGTTGAGCATTGCAATGGTTACCACAATCGGGAAAGACAGCGGAATTGCTATCTGGGAGTACAATTGAAAGTGGTTGGCCCCATCAATCCTGGCAGCTTCAAACAGCTCTTCAGGCAATCCGGCAAAAAAGGTCCGCAAGATAAAGATCGAGAATACTTGGCCGCCGGCAATCATGGGCAGCAGCAGCCCGGCTCTGGTATCCAATAGTCCAAACCAGCGGACGACCAGGAACTGAGGGATGAGCATCAGCACAGGCGGGATCATTAAGACCCCCAGGATTAGATAAAAGAGGACTTCTCTGCCGGGGAAATTGTAGCGGGCAAACACATAGGCAGAGATGCTGGAAAGCACTACTACACATAATGACTCAACCGTTGCATAGAGGATACTGTTGGTAATGTAGCCGCTGACCTCAGTCCAAGCATCCACATAGTTTTCCCAGCGAAGGGGCAGCGTCGGCTCCCAGAAGTGATGGATGAACTGATCATAGTCCTTAAACGATGTAATGATCAAGAAGTACAGCGGGAACAGCGTCAAAGCCGCCAGGACAATCAAAGCCGTATGCTTTAATATCTCGTCTCGGGTAAGGCGCTTCAATTTCACCCCTCCTCAGGCCTTAAGCTCGATCTCTGACTGAACGTACCTCATGTTCAAGTATGTAAGCCCCAGCAAGATCACAAAGAGAGTCGTGCCGATGGCAGAGCCGTAACCCATCCGCCCATAGAGAAATGCGTTCTGGTACATGGCCAATCCCGGAACCATTGTAGCCCAACCCGGGCCGCCGTTGGTCATCACCAAGATCATCTGATATTCCCTGATAGAGTTAATCAAAGTGAGCACGACCACCAGCTTAATCTGCCCCAGTATGAGGGGGATGTCTACCATGACAATCCTTCTTAACCCAACTGCCCCCTCCAATAAGGCGGTCTCCAGCACACTGCTGGGGATGGCGATTAGGCCTGCAAGGAAGATCAGGAAATTGAAGGCATCTATCCAGGGAAAGCCTACGAAGAGAATCGCCGGAAGGGCAAAATCAAAATCCCCTAACCATCCCCTGGCCAAATGGCCTAGGCCTGCGACTCTGAGGAACTCATTGATTGGCCCGTACATTCCGTACATGAAGCGCCAGAGCAAAAGGGTGACAATTTGAGGTATGACCATGGGGATAACAAAAATGACTCGATAGAAGTACTGTGCCCAGGCACTCCTTAGGTTGAAGACCAGTTCTGCTCCCAGCAGCGGAAAAACGACCCTAATGACAACCCACCCCATGGTTAGTAAAGCCATATTTCTGAAAGAAGTAATCATGATGGGGTCACTGAACATTTCTTGGAAATTGCCAAGTCCGATAAACTGTTGGTAAAACGCACCGTCCCAGGCGTAGAGAGAGCGGTACAAGGCTGTGATAGCGGGCCAGTAGTTGAACGCTATCAGCATCAGAAACGTAGGTACTAGGAGTAGGTACAGGATCCTGGATTGCTTTACTTGCTTCAGCCAGCGGCTGCCCTTACTTGCCGTCACCGAATCGCGTATTGACATAGCCTTCCCCCCAATGACATGGCAGGTGGTATGGGAGGTCGGGATGGCCTGAGGGCCATCCCGACGCAAGCAGCTCTAGTCCATGTATTCACTTAGATCCCATTGATTCTCACTGAGCAGCTGCCGTATTGTCCGGCTGTGGATACCCTTAAGCTGCTGAATCACTTGGTCAGTGGTTAACCGGTCCGCCGCGTACTGCTGGAAGAGCCTCGTTGTCTGCTGACGGCATTCCAGTGTAAGCAGCACAGCAGCCGGGTCTCGGTTGACGAGCTCCAAGAACTCCTGCCGCGGATTAGGCATCATGTTGGCGATGAGGGTCCCGGTTTCCCCTCCCGGCTCAACACCTTTGATGCCAGGTGCAAACAGCCCTGCATCCTGGATGAAGGGGCCGGCGTTTTGGGGAGCAGTCAGGAACATTAAGAAGTCAACGGCCAGTTCCCTTTGCTTGCCAGTAACGTGACTGGGAATGGCGTACTGGAACGCTGCAGTGGGACCACCCATTATGCCTGCCTTGTCAGCCGCAGCATAGGGGAAGCATTCCTTGGTAATCAGGGGGAAGTGGAATGTTCCGAAGTCAAATTCCCGCAAACTGTCATAAAGAATTGGCTTTAACTGCCAGGAACCGCCCCAGAACATGGCCGCCTTGCCGGTCACCCACTGCTCATATGCCATCTCTTCATCATCGGAAAGGTGACTGGGTTGGAAGTATTGGGCAAGTTTATACATCAATTCCCATCCAGCTCTGTACTCTGGACTGTCGACATCGATGATCCCTTTTTCAAGAGCAATTACCCTTTCCTTAAGGTTGATAAAGCCGGGCTGTTCGGCAACATCCATCTCCTCAACCTTGTCTCGATAGATGGAGTGGAAGACAGTCCTGGAAAGCCACTCCCAGTACATTTCGCCGGAGGTCCCTGCCCCTGCCCAGGCTATGGGAGTGTAGCCGGCAGCCTTTATCTTGTCCAGCATCTCTAGCCATTCGCCAAAGGTCTCGGGAATCCGTTCTGGATCGAGGCCGGCAGCGGCAAGGATATCCTTGTTGTAGAACCAGGGAGTAACTACCACGTCGCCCACAGCAACATAGTGTTCGCCATTGGGGCCCTTAACTGGATCCCATGTCTGAGGAGCGAAGACGTCGCCCCAGGTTTCAAACCCTTCTGCATAAGGATTTGGCAAGCTTAGGTACTCCCGCAAGTCAACCAATAGTCCCTGCGGGCCGTAGGTCTGGTTTGCATCGAAGTTCTGAACCCAGAAGATATCTGGAGCATTTCTTCCGATGAGCCGGGTGCGCAGCCAGGTATCATAGTTCTCTCCAGTGGAGGTTTCGTCTAAGAACTCAATCTCAACCTTGGGATGGATCTTCTGGTAATCAGCGGCAACCTGCCAGGCATACTGGGGCGGATCCCATCGGTCGGTTGCCCTCCTCTCCCGGGGTGCATAGGCCTGAAGGTAAATGGTCAGCTTTCCTTCGAACTCTGCCTCCGGTCCAAACACAGGAGCACTGAGAACCGGAACAGCGGCCATACACACAACTAACAGTGAGGCGATCCAAACGATTAAGCTGGTTTTTCTCATCCTCATTCTCCTTTCAGATCCCTTCTGATACCTTCGATGCTAAGTATGCTTGTATGCAAAAGCAGTCCTTATCCACCACCTCCCTTAGGAAGCCAGCATCGTCTGCCGCAGCTCCTGCTGCCTGCCGAAAGGCCTCTTAAATGCAGAGTATTGCCTCTTGCCTGTCTTCGTGAGTTTACGCTCTTTTCGATCTGTTCGCTATGTTAATTGATTCTT
>LFTN01000002.1:0-3348 GCA_001513495.1 Clostridiales bacterium DTU087 | reverse complement strand
GTCTGGCTTTTCTGTCATTAAGCAGAAGGTTTCTAGATGGCCGGAGTAACGAGTGCTCAGAAAGCCAAAGCAAGTCATAAACAGCAAGCTCCGAGAACCAGTGGAGAGAGTACTACAGAAAAAGGGCTGCCGTCATCGGCAAGCCCCTTGCTATCCCTGCTAGCTTTCACACCCCATCTCACCCTAGGTACCAGCCCTCTAGCTTACTGCAGTCAAGAACCTCTCATCAGCCAAGAAATCCACCATATCCTCAAAGCTGCCTCTGTAATCCGGCTCCCTGCGGAAGGGCCCATCATCCAAGATATAATCCTCCACCAAGAAAGTTGTAATGCCCAAATCCCCAGCCACTAGGTCTTCACATGTGTGATTACCGACCATGATACATTCATGGGGGGACCGCCCCAGCTGCTGCAAAATCTCGCTATAGTACTGGATATTAGGTTTACAGAAGCGAGAATTCTCGTAGGTTGTGATCAAGTCGTAGGGCAAACCCTCAATCCCTCCCCAGCGCATACGCTCATGGATGGCTGCCTCAGGGAAAACAGGATTGGTAGCAATCACCACTTCGTATCCGTCTTCCATCAACTGCTCCATAAGTCTCCTGGCGGCAGGATGGGGAGCAATATCTAGAATATCCTTGATCTGCGGGTAGTCCCGCAGGTAGAAATCATCCAGCAGGGGAATCAACTCCTCCAGCGGAACATCCAGCCCTTGAGTAAAGTGGTCCCAAAAAACTTGCATATTGGTGCGTGTCCCGTCCATTGATGTGATCATGGCTTCAGTAGCTCTAAGCAGCCTCTTGACAAAGCGCTGGGGATCCATCAGGCATGCCGCCTTTTTGGCAACACCATCTAGATAAGCACTGAGAAAATCATCATACTCGTAATGGACGAGTGTGCCGTCTAAGTCAAAGAGGATCGTTGTGATCACTTAACCACCTCAAGATTCTCTGCCTTCTTCCTCAGGCTTCACAACTACCTTCTAAGAGATAGGGACTTCTTCCCCCAGTTTAAAGCGGTCATGAATGGCCTGCACCGCCGTTTCTACCTTATTTGCTTCCACTAGACAGGAGACTTTGATCTCTGAAGTGCTGATTACCTCAATATTAATGCCGTTTTCAGCCAACACTCCAAACATGGCTGCTGCTACCCCAGGATTACTCATCATGCCGGCTCCGACAATCGACACCTTGGCCAGCCGATCACTGTACAGGATCCTTTCGATGCCCAGCTGCTGCCCCACTCTCTCCATGAGTCTTTTGGTCAGCTCATAGTCATCCTGACTGATGGTAAATAGAAGGTCAGTTACAGGGCCCTGCTTGGTAGTCTGCACGATCATGTCCACGTTGATACCCTCTGCAGCTAACACAGAAAAGATCTCATGGGCAACACCAGGCCGGTCTGGCACGTCCACCAGCACCACCTTGACCACGTTCATGTCCCGGGTGACCCCGCTGACGACTCTCTGTTTTTCCATTAGATCGTCTCCTTTGACCAGTGTACCTGAAACATCGCTAAAGCTTGAACGCACATGAATAGTCACTCCCCAGGCCGCCGCCAGCTCTACAGCCCTAGGTTGGAGAACGACCGCACCTAGGCTGGCCAGCTCCAGCATCTCGCCGTGGGAGATCTCATCTAGTTTCCTGGCAGTGGGTACAAGACGGGGATCCGCTGTGTAAACTCCATCTACATCAGTGTAAATCTCACAGACATCGGCCTGCAATGCTGCCGCCAGTGCCACTGCCGTCGTATCAGACCCGCCTCTTCCCAAGGTGGTAATATCACCCAGATCATTAATGCCTTGAAACCCCGCCACGATCACTATCTTGCCGTCATCCAACTCTTTGCGGACTCTGGCCGGATCCACCCGCAGGATCTTGGCTTTGGTATAGAGGCTGTCGGTGCAAATCCCTCCCTGGGCCCCAGTAAGAGAAATCACCGGCTGTCCCTCTTCAGCGATGGCCATAGCTAGGAGAGCGATGGAGATCTGTTCACCGGTGGATAACAGCATGTCCAGCTCCCGCTTAGGCGGTGATGAGGAGATTTCCCCAGCTTTGGCCAGCAGCTCATCGGTGGTATCTCCTTGGGCTGAAACTACCGCCACCACTCGATTCCCCGCTTCCTTGGCCCGGATAATCCGCTTGGCTACCGCCTTCAGTCTCTGGACATCTGCCACCGATGAGCCGCCGTATTTCTGTACTACAATATTCAAGGTTCTCCCTCCTAGCCGTGTCTCTTAATCAGCCAAGTAGGCTCCCTGCCTAGCTGGAGTTGTTCTAATGGCCTTGCAGTCAATCCCATGATGCCTAAAGGCGCTGCACATTGCTTCAGATACTGCCGCAGCCTGATCTTCCAAGGTCAGGGCTATCACTGATGGACCCGCACCTGAAAGGGCTGCTCCCAAAGCTCCTGCCGCTTTGGCAGACTCCAAGACTTGGGCCAGCCCAGGAACTAGGGCTCCCCGCATGGGCTGGTGCAGCCTATCCTCCATCGCCTGTCCTAAAAGATCCCATCGTTCAGCAGTCCAGGCAGCAACGAAAAGGGCGGCCCTTCCCACATTAAAGACAGCATCGTTGTAGGAGACGCTCTTGGGCAGAACGCTCCGGGCCCGGGCCGTACTTAGCTCAAAGGCAGGCACAGCCGCCACCACCTGCAAGTTGTCTGGGGGATCTAGGGCGATGTAGTGGAGTCCTTGTCCTTGGTGGTGATCATCTCCACCAGCAGTCACCACCAGTCCGCCCAATAGGGCGGGTGCTGCATTATCTGGGTGGCCCTCAATTCCCGCCGCTAGGCTGAGCAGCTCATTGTCATCCAACGCCAGGTTCCCCAAGTAATTGGCAGCGCACAAACCGGCCACGATGGCTGTAGCACTGCTTCCCAGTCCCCTGCTGATGGGAATCCTGCTATCGATTCTTATCCCCACCGACGGAGCTGCCTGATCGCGGTACGCATAGGCGGCCTCCCAACCTCGATAAATGAGCCGGCCGCCGTTGGCCAGCAGGTTCTCCTCACCCTCCCCAGCTGCATCAAAGCCCCCTGTGCCTAGCTGAAAATCAAAAGCATTATACAGATTCAAAGCCATTCCCAGACAGTCAAATCCAGCGCCTAGGTTGGCTGTTGTAGCCGGTACCATTACCCGAACACCTTTACCCATGCTGCCCACCTATCTGCCTTCAATTCTCTCGTCAATACCTCTATTTCGCTTGCCGCTATGAGCAGGCTCCGCCAATATTGTCCAGCATCCAATCCCAATTAACCTGCGGAGGCGGCCGGTCACCTCGTGCTATGGGACAGGACTGCCTCGGCGATATCCTCTAGATTGGGCTCCAAAACCCGGGGCGCCCGGGAT
>LFTN01000152.1 GCA_001513495.1 Clostridiales bacterium DTU087 | reverse complement strand
AGGAATCCTACAGGCTCCCCGGGCCTAGCCTGCTGGATATCCACGCTGGCGACAGCCAGGTCCGGCGGCGGGCTGCCTGCTAGCTGCAGCAAGGTGATGACAGCCAGCCTGGAAACAGCCATTGGCCCCGGGTGGTCACCTACAGGCTTTACTTCGAAGAAGATGACTGGGTAAAACCCGCCTTCTACCCCCGTTACATCACCTACAACAGCGGTGACTGCATCTTCCTCACCGGGCCCCAGCAGCAGGGCATCCTTGTCTAGCTTGATGCGCTTTGCTCCCCAAGCCCTTTCAGCCGGTGAATCTAGGTAGATTGGCGTTCCGTCCCAGCGGTGCTCGCCTCTCCCCACATAAACAGCAACCTCAAGGGGCGCTTCGCCGCCGTTCACTACCCGTATGGGCGGCAGCCCATCGCCGGGCGTCACAGTCGCCGCCAGCCGGGCGGGGCTAACGATCAATCCCCGGCCCGGGTGTCCGCTACAGGCACTGCTAGACATCACAAAGGCCACAAGCAATATCCCCAAAAGCAGCATGGCTGCAGGCTTCTTGCTGCCCATAATTACCACTCCTTCCTAAAGGGGTTGCTCAATCCCCAGCCAACTAGACTGCGGTTCATGGGTAGCAGCATCAGACTACCGCGTTTGTCTCAATAGCTTAAACCAGCAGTATACTGCAGCATAATCCGGTAATCCCTTCCCTCCGGAAGGGGTAGATCTTCATAATCCGGCTCCAGCCGCAGATAGAACACAACATCCTTGCCGTCCTTGCCGGTGGGGGGCTGGGAAGAGACGATGGAACTGGCATCTCCAGAAAGGTCGTTCCAAGGCCCTCCCGGGCTAGTTGACCACTGCAGTGGGTTGGTAAGCATTGCCCCACCTGACACATAGGCTGCAGCGGTCTTGTCAAATTCCTTCATCCGCCCATCGGATATGTCAGAACGGATCTCAAGTCCCCAAGGAGCATTTGCCCTCACCTTTAGGCTTACAGGAGGGGAAATGACTGCCTGATCCGGCACAGCGGCAGCAGACAACTGCAGCAGCCCTCCGGGCCACGGAACCATCTCGATAGACTCGGCAATCGTCACCGCAACTGTGATCGTGTCGGTCTGCTGACTCCCAGCCAGTGCTTCACCGAAGCCTAGAGTCAAGAGAACCATGACTATCAGAGCCCACCTGGCTCCCCTGTGCAGCTGCATCTTCTCACCTCCTCTCCCTTAAGTGCTGGCATTTGCTTCCACAAATTAGCTATGTTTGCCCGTCTTTAGCTTTCTTTATCTTTTGGTTAATTTATATTTTACTTCGGCGCTCTGTTGCTCTTTGTCGATTTGTGTCGAATAGTGATCTCCACGGCCCACCCAACTTCCCCAAGGCATAAGAAAACCCCCATCCTACTGAGGTATGGGGGGTATCGGCGACAGACTGACATTGTCGGGCGCAGCAAGCTGCACACCCGATGTCTATATAACCTTTCCTACTTCACCGCCGCGGCAGCTTCTGCCAGCAGGGCATCCACCTTATCTGTCTTCTCCCAAGGAAGATCAAGATCATCCCGCCCAAAGTGGCCATAGGCTGCTACCTGGCGGTAAATGGGGCGGCAAAGGTCCATATCCCTGATGATGGCAGCAGGGCGGAGATCAAAAACGTTGTTGACCAAAGAAGCAATGGTCTCATCGGGATAGATGCCGGTACCGAAGGTATCCACCATCAAAGAAACCGGCCGGGCAACGCCGATGGCATAGGCCAGCTGTACTTCACAGCGGTGGGCCAGCTTAGCCGCAACAATATTCTTGGCCACATACCGGGCGGCATAGGCTGCCGAACGGTCAACTTTGGTGGGGTCTTTCCCAGACAAAGCGCCGCCGCCGTGGCGGCCCATGCCGCCGTAGGTATCCACGATGATCTTGCGGCCGGTGACACCGGAATCCCCTGCAGGGCCGCCCACCACGAAACGGCCGGTGGGATTGATCAAGTACCTGGACTTCTCATCCAGCAGGTGAGAAGGAATGATCGGAAGGATGATCTCCCTGAGGATATCATCATGGAGCTGCTCCTGGGTAATCTCTGGATGGTGTTGAGAAGAGACCACCACTGTATCTACCCTCACAGGGCGGTCGCCTTCATACTCTACCGTTACCTGGGTCTTGCCGTCGGGCCGCAGATAGGGAATAATCTCTGTCTTGCGGGCTACGGCCAAGCGCCTGGCCAGCTTGTGGGCCAGGGAAATGGGCAAAGGCATCAGCTCCGGCGTTTCATCGGTGGCATAGCCGAACATCAAACCCTGATCACCGGCACCCATCATTGATGTATCGTCATTATCTCCGTGCCGGGCCTCCCAAGCGTAGTTTACTCCCAGAGCAATATCAGGGCTCTGCTCATTGATGGCTGTCAAGACAGCGCAGGTATCGCCGTCAAAACCAAACTTGGCCCTGGTGTAACCAATTTCCCGCACTGTGTCCCGGACAATCTTGGGAATGTCCACATAGCAGTGAGTGCTGATTTCTCCCATCACCAAGACTAGTCCCGTGGTCACCGCCGTCTCACAAGCCACCCGTGCATCCTGGTCTTTTGCTAATATGGCATCGAGTATCGCATCAGAAATCTGATCGCAGACCTTATCTGGGTGTCCTTCAGTTACCGATTCGGAAGTAAATAAGTAACGCCTACTCGACATGCCAGCACCTCCTTCGCCAATAAAAAAACTCTTCCCATTCCAGGGGGAAGAGGCACCACAAAAAGCAGCCCCACTCATCTCCCAGAATGGTTCACATCCTGCAGGAATTGGCACCTTGCTGCACAGCTTGCAGCCGGTTGCCGGGCTTCATTGGGCCAGTCCCTCCGCCTCTCTTGATGAGCAGCAGAATATTAGCTTGTATGTGAGAACCAGTATCGTAGTTTATGGTATCATTCCCTATTATGAAAGTCAATGGTAACCAAGGAGCCAGCCGCCTGCCCGGCCGGGCACCAACAGAGAAATGCCCGGCGGTCATCGTCCCTGACTGCCGGGCCTCTGTATCACTTAACCTCTAATCCGCCGGGGCTTAGCACCGGAACAGATATTTCTCTGCAGCCTCACCTTACAGGAAGAGAGGAGCAAATACCAAGGCAACAATGGTCATCAGCTTAATCAGGATGTTCAGCGAAGGACCTGAAGTATCCTTGAAGGGATCGCCAACGGTATCGCCCACAACAGCTGCCTTGTGAGCTTCACTGCCCTTACCGCCATGGGCTCCACCCTCAATATACTTCTTGGCATTGTCCCAGGCACCGCCGGAGTTAGCCATCTGGATAGCCATACACACACCGACCACCAGGGAACCGGCCAAGAGGCCTCCCAAGGCCTTGGCGCCGAGAATGACGCCTACTAGGATGGGTGCAACTACCGCGATGATTCCAGGAACCATCATTTCCTTGAGAGCTGCCTGGGTCGAAATATCTACACAGCTGGCATAGTCAGGTTTGCCTTTGCCTTCCATAATTCCAGGAATTGTCCGGAACTGGCGCCGCACTTCCTCGATCATCTGGTTAGCTGCTTTACCAACTGCCTCCATGGTCATGGCAGAGAACAGATAGGGCAGCAAAGCACCGATGAAGAGACCAGCGGTCACCATTGGGTTTAAGATATCAATGGTATCCAGTCCTACCACCTGTGAGTAGGAGGCGAAGAGCGACAAGGCAGTCAGCGCTGCAGAACCGATGGCAAATCCCTTGCCAACGGCAGCAGTCGTGTTGCCCACCGAATCCAGGGTATCGGTAATCTCCCTGACGCTGCTGGGCAGTTCTGCCATCTCGGCAATGCCGCCGGCATTATCAGCGATGGGCCCGTATGCATCGACGGCAATTACGATACCGGTAGTGCC
>LFTN01000071.1 GCA_001513495.1 Clostridiales bacterium DTU087 | reverse complement strand
CCGCCGGCATTATCAGCGATGGGCCCGTATGCATCGACGGCAATTACGATACCGGTAGTGCCCAGCATCCCCACTGCCGCCAGGGCGATGCCATACAGTCCCTGGACTGTGCTGCTGCCGCCGCCAGCTGCTAGGAAAGCAATAATGATGCCGATGGCAATCAAGAACACCGGCACTGCCACCGAGGACATACCAACAGCCAATCCGCTAATAATCGTTGTTCCAGGGCCGGTTTCAGACTGCTGCGCGATCCTCCGCACAGGAGCATGGGCATCAGATGTGTAGTACTCCGCTGCCTGGCCAATGGCAATACCGACCAACAGCCCAACCAAGACTGACCAGAAAGGTGCTAATGTACCCAGCACTGCTTTGCTGAGGAAGTAAGCACCGATGATCAGCAGAATCCCGCTGATATAGGTAGCACGGTTCAGTGCACTCTGGGGATCATTGTTATCTCCCGCCTTGACAAACTGGGCACCAATGATAGAAGCGATGATCCCGATAGCCGCCAGAGCAAGCGGAAACACTGCTCCCTCGGCCCCGAAGGCGATGAGGCCCAGGGTAATGGCGGAGATGATGGACCCGACATAGGACTCGAACAAGTCTGCTCCCATTCCGGCAACGTCACCGACGTTATCACCAACGTTGTCAGCAATAACTGCGGGGTTTCTGGGATCGTCTTCAGGAATGCCGGCCTCTACCTTACCAACGAGGTCAGCGCCAACGTCGGCTGCCTTGGTGTAGATACCGCCGCCGACGCGGCCAAACAAGGCTATAGATGATGCCCCGAGGCCAAAGCCAGTGACAATGGCGGCATCGCGGTAGATCATGTAAAGGACTGCGACACCGAGAACACCCAGGCCCACTACTGTCAATCCCATAACTAAGCCGCCTGAGAAGGCTATAGACAGTGCACGGTTCAAACCGCCCTCCCTAGCGGCATTAGCTGTTCGCACATTGGCCCTTGTGGCAACCTGCATGCCCACATAACCGGCTGCCATCGAGAACAGGCCCCCGATAACAAAACATAGGGCTACTGCAAACCCCAGTCCAGGCGTCAACAAGAGAACAATGAACAAGATAGCGATGAATACAGCCAGTACACGGTACTCTCTTTGCAGGAAGGCATTAGCTCCTTCTTGTATGTATGAAGCTATCTCCTGCATGCGATCAGTACCTGCTGACACGGCGCTGACGGTGGCTGCACGCCTCCAGGCAACCAGCAGTGCTGCCAGCGCGCAAAGAATAATCAGCCATGAATTCACCATTCATTCCTCCCCATCTTTCTTTTATAAGCAAATAAGACTGCCGCAACAACTACTGTGAACCTTTAGCCTCCCTCCCCGCCCCTGCCAGCCTCCTTCGGCATCGGTTCAACAGCCGCGCGCCGCAGCTGGCCTGGTACTGGCAGGTTCTGCTTTTCAGAAGCCAATGGTCCGCTATTACAACCAAGGTCTATTGTAACACACGTAGATTGTCCTTTCAATTGCCCCCATTTCTAGAAAGGAAAGACATAATTATCAGAACGGCCTTACTTCTCTCCGCAAACAACCACTTCTGTCTGGGCCAAGGCCTCCTCCAGCAGCTCGTCTACCGCCAGCTTCTCTTCGGCCTTCTCCACCTCCGCCAGCTTCGGATGGGTTTCAGGGTGCCGGGGGACGAATATGGTGCAGCAATCTTCATACGGCTGGATGGAGATCTTGTAGGTACCAATTCTCTCCGCCAAATCAATGATCTCTGTCTTGTCAAACCCGATCAAGGGGCGAAACACCGGCAGCTGCGCCACAGCATTGGTGACCAAGATACTATCCATTGTCTGGCTGGACACCTGCCCTAGACTCTCGCCGGTAATCAAGGCGGCTGCCCCTTCCCGGCGGGCAATAGCTTCTGCCAGCCGCAGCATCATCCGCCGCATGATGGTAATCATCAACTTGGGAGGACAGTGTTCATTGATGGCCTTTTGAATCTCGGTAAAATGGACCACATGCACCGGGATGGGCCCGCCGTAGCCGGCCAGCACCTTAGCCAAATCCAAGACCTTCTCCTTAGCCCTTTCACTGGTAAAGGGATAGCTGTGAAAGTGGACAGCGATGGTGTCAACACCCCGCTTCATCATCTGGTAACCCGCCACGGGGCTGTCGATACCCCCGGAGAGGAGCAGCACTCCCTTGCCGCTGACCCCCACCGGCAGGCCGCCGGCACCGGGGATCCTTTCTGTATAGACATAGCTGTAATGCTCCCGGATCTCCACCTCCACTGAGAGCTGCGGCTGATGCACATCCACCGACAGCTGAGGGAACTCCCTCAGCAAAACCGCACCCAGGTCTCGGCTCAACTCCGGTGAAGTGATGGGAAACCCCTTGTTGGCCCGGCGGGTGATGACCTTGAAGGTTAGCTTATCTTCAGGGCCTATGTGCCTTTCCTGCAGGCTGGCGGCCACCACTTCTTTAGCCGCTTCTTTGATGGCCTCCACCTCTAAAGGCACCCGGACCACCGGACTAAAGGAAGCGATGCCGAAAACCCTCTGCAGGCGCTGGACCATCCCATCTAGGCCAGCCTTAAGGGGCACATAGAGCCGGGTATGGGCCCGTTCCACTTCCTCAATACCCAGATCTTTAAGGGCTGCCTGGATGTTGGCCTGCAGCCGCTGTTCAAACATATGCCGATTTTTTCCTTTGGTGCCGATCTCGCCATAGCGGATCAGCAATAGATCATACATACAGCTGCCTCCCGTCAATACCGCTGAAACCGCCGCAGTTCTTTGACTGCTTCTCCAATCAACGCTGCGGCCCTATCTACTTCCTGCACCGTATTCTCCCAGCCAAAACTGATGCGGATACTGCCTTCGGC
>LFTN01000088.1:9804-10087 GCA_001513495.1 Clostridiales bacterium DTU087 | reverse complement strand
CCAGCAGCTTTTCCAGCTCTTCATCATCATAAGCGTAGTACTGCTTCTGCCCCTTCTTGACGCCGTATAGGGGCGGCAGGGCAACATAGACATATCCCTGCTCCACCAGGGGCCGCATGTAGCGGAAAAGGAAGGTGAGGAGCAGAGTCCGGATATGGGCTCCATCGACATCAGCATCGGTCATGAGGATAATCTTGTGATACCGGGACTTTGTTATATCAAACTCTTCCCCTATACCTGTCCCGAAGGCAGTGATCATGGAGCGAATTTCGTTATTGGCCAA
>LFTN01000088.1:9320-9787 GCA_001513495.1 Clostridiales bacterium DTU087 | reverse complement strand
ATCCGGTCTAGGCGGGCCTTTTCAACGTTGAGGATTTTGCCCCGCAGAGGCATAATTGCCTGAAAGCGCCGGTCCCGTCCCTGTTTTGCCGAACCTCCTGCTGAGTCGCCCTCTACCAGGAATATTTCACAAAGCGAGGGATCCGTCCAGGTGCAGTCCGCCAACTTCCCCGGCAGGGAACTGACTTCCAAAGCATTTTTCCTCCGGGTCAGCTCTCGGGCTTTTCTGGCTGCTTCCCGGGCCCTCGCGGCAGCGACGGACTTCTCGATTATCCGCTTGGCATCGGCTGGATGCTCATCTAGATAGATCCCCAAATTCTCAGATACCACAGACTCGACTATCCCCCGCAGCTCGCTGTTCCCCAGCTTGGTTTTGGTTTGGCCTTCAAACTGCGGCTCAGGGATTTTGACACTGACAACAGCTGTGCAGCCTTCCCTGACGTCCTCTCCAGCCAGGTTTTCTTCGTT
>LFTN01000088.1:2674-9298 GCA_001513495.1 Clostridiales bacterium DTU087 | reverse complement strand
CGGCGGGCATAATCATTGAGTGTCCTGGTTAAGGCAGACCGAAAGCCGCTGAGATGGGTGCCGCCTTCGTGGGTCCGGATATTATTGGCATAAGTGTAGATATTCTCCACATATCCATCGGTGTATTGAATGGCAGCTTCCACCAGCGCGTTATCTACCTCGGCTTGGAAGTAGACAACATCCTTATGGAGAGCCTGCTTGTTCCTGTTCAAGTATTCGACAAAGGAGACAATGCCGCCATCGTACTGATAGGTTTTGGCTTGCCCTGACCGCTCATCGAGAAATTCTATCTTCACTCCCTTGGTCAGGAAGGCCATCTCCCGCAAGCGATAGGCGATGGTATCGGCATCAAAATCTAGGGTCTCGAAGATTTCCCCATCCGGCTTAAAAGTGATCTTGGTACCTGTGCCGTCTGCCTCACTGATTACTTCCAGATCGGTTACCGGTTTGCCCCGGTTGTACATCTGCCGGTACAGTTTGTTGTTCCGCTTTACCTCCACTACTAGCCATTCAGAGAGAGCATTAACACAGGAGACTCCAACTCCGTGCAAACCCCCGGAGACGGTATAGCCGCTTTTCTCCCCGCCAAACTTACCCCCGGCATGCAGGTGGGTCATTACAGTTTCCACTGCCGATTTGCCCGTTTTGGGGTGGATGCCGACAGGAATGCCGCTACCGTTATCAATGATTGTCATGCTGCCATCCTGATGAATGATCACCTGAATGGTATCACACCGGCCCTGCATGGCCTCATCAATACTATTGTCCAAAACCTCGCTAAAGAGGTGATGAAGGCCACGGCTGTCGGTACTGCCGATATACATGCTGGGCCGGCGGCGAACAGCATCCAGGCCTTCTAATACTTGTATCTGCTCTGCCTCGTAGGCTTGCTGCCTATTATCCATATTATCCATACCCAATCCCCCCGAACTGCTGCAAACCTGGTTTTCTACGTCTCGGGTCATGCTTCCCAGACTTGGTAAGATGGGTTCTCTGCCCGCTTCTTTAAAGTAGTACTGGAGACGCTAGACAAGTATACGGTACTGGGGGTGATAACCAGCGAATGTGGTTTTCCTCCGGCAATATCCCGCACAATATCTTTCATCTGCGCTTTCTTCAGGTACAACTGGTTGTTCTCCGAACCCTCTACTGTTTCCCAATCGATAATGGCTATTATGTTATTGGCACGAACCACAGTGTCTTTGCCAAGGTGAACGAACAAGGCCCTCACCCTTCCCCGGCCAGCCGGCCGTCAAGAATCCGATATTCACGAAAATCACAAAGTCTATCCTCTTGGAGATAGCCGCGATCAGTGGTAGTCAGCAGTGTCTGCACTTTACTGCTGATAAACTCCAAAAACGATGATCGGCGAGAGAGGTCTAATTCTGAGAGCACGTCATCCAACAGCAATACCGGATACTCTCCCACTTCTTCCCGCATGAACTCCAATTCTGCCAGTTTGGCAGCCAATACCACTGTCCGCTGCTGACCTTGGGAGGCAAACTGCCTTGCATCTTTGCCGTCTACCCGGAAGAGAATATCATCCCGCTGGGGTCCCACAAGGGTGATTCCCCTTCTTAATTCTTGAGTACGATTAGCCGCGAGCCCTTGGGCAAAATCCTCAAGGATGCCTTCGGTGCTGAAATCTCCCTGGACATTGGAACCAATCCCTTCAGCGGCATAGAAAGGCAAATATTCAACAGTCAGAGTCTCCTCACCGCTGCTGATTTCCCACTGGCTGGTACTGGCCAGCTCTCCAATTCGATGAATAGCCTTGGCCCGGCGAAGCATAATCTGTGTTCCGTAACTGATCAGCTGTTCATCCCAAAGTGAGAGATCATCCCTTCTGCCTCTCCCTTCGGCAATACTCTTTAGAAAGCTGTTCCTTTGCTGAAGCACCTTATTGTAGTTCACCAAATCATGGCGATAAACCTTACTTGTCTGGACCAGCACTAAATCGATAAACCGCCGCCGCATGCTGGGGCTTCCCTTGACCAGCTGCAGGTCATCAGGGGAAAACAAAACTACATTCAAGAAACCCAACAGATCCGATTGGCGGCGCAACTCCTCACCGCCGATGATGAAGCGCTTGCGACGATCCCGGTACAGGTTAGCCCGCATGGTAAAGGAACCCATTCTTGTTGCTACTTGAGCCCTGATCTGAGCTTCCTCTCCATACCAGTTGATCAGATCCCCGTCTCGATTGATTCTGTGGGAGCGGCCTGTTGCCAAAAAGTACACCGACTCCAGCAGATTGGTCTTCCCTTGAGCATTATCCCCTACGAAAATATTAAGATGAGGATCCAGCTCAAGACTCAGCTGCCGGTAATTTCGGAACTGGCTTAACTCCAACGCCTGTACATGCAAAACACGGCACTCCCAACTCTAGCGGGCTGCTACCCGGAGCTGTACCTTGCCCTTCACCTCGATCAAGTCTCCCACCTTAAGCTGCCGGCCCCGGCGGCGCTCCTCACTTCCATTGACCAGCACTTCTCCTGCTTGGATCAACAGTTTCGCCTGGCCGCCGGTATCAGTAACACCAGCTAATTTCAGCAGCTGCTCCAGCTTAATGGTCTCGGTACTGATTGCCACGGGCCGCTCTTCCATTTTCATATAACACCCTCATTCTGTCAAATCACGGGCCTCGGGCTATATCACCCGAACAGGCATGATTACATACACATAGTCATCGTTATCAACGGGACGGATCATACCGGGATTGAGCCCACTGGATATGCCGATCCTCACCTTTTCACCGGGTACAGTCTTCAGCATCTCCAGCAAGAAGCGAGCTTGAAACGCACTGCTTACCGCTGGGCCGTTCTGTTCCACAGTCAGGGATTCACTGGATTCACCCAACTCAGCATCCCGGGTATCTAATTTCAGTATGCCCTCTTCGACGTTCAGAGCAACAATGGCCGGCCCTTTCTTGCCCATCAATTCAGCCCGCTCCAGAGCAGCTGTCAGCTCACTGCATGGGACTACTATCTCTGTCTCCGTTGCTGATGGTATCACCCTGGTATAGTCCGGATACTGGCCTTCCAAAAGTCGAGATACCAAAATCACATTATCCAGCCGGAAAAGAATCTGGGTACCCATGGAGGCTATCTCCAGCATAGACTCAGGATCCGATGGCAGGAGCCGCTGCAGTTCAACACAGGCCCTGACAGGCAGAATCATCTTAAAGCCCTCACCACCGTCAGCCTTTATCCGATTAAAACACAGGCGGCTGGTATCTGTCGCCACAAATCTCAATTCTCCCTCGGCGAATTCCAACAACACTCCGCCGAACACACTGTGGCTCTGATCCCTTTGGGCAGCATAGACGGTCTGTCTGATCATCTTCAGTACAGCCTCACTGGATATCCGCAAGAGAGGTTTGGGTTCCGCCGCAGTCAGGCTGGGAAACTGGTCCGCAGACATTGTCTGGAAGCGAAAGCTGCCGGTGCCGGCTTTGATCTCAATCATCTGCTGTTCAGGCAGCTCTTGGACGAAGATATCGCCAGCCGGCAGCCGCCGCACCAGTGATACCAAGTATTTAGCTTCCACAACGGTACGCCCCGGCTGACTGCCCTCCACCGGTGCATAGGCCTCTATTCCGATTTCGCTGTCAGTGGCCCTGACTGTGAGCTGGCCGCTGCCGCACTCTAGATAAATACCGGTCAAGATAGGATTTACATCGCGGCTGGCTACCGCCCTGCTGACCATATCCAGGCAGCGGAGCACTTCTCCTTGGGTACCTGTAAACCGCATCCCCGATCCCTCCTGTTGAAAAGTTGTGCATAGATCCTGAATAAGTTGTGGAGCCAATTATGTACTACGGCTTCTGTGTTGAAATGTGGAAAAACCTAGCTTGATCATCCCCACATGTTCAACAGCCCGGAGCCCCGTTTCCATCGGGGTATTGACCATATTTCCACATATACACAGCCACTACTACTATGACTACGATCCTAGATCTATTTAGATCTGTATCACGTGATCCTGGAAATCTATCCACAGGCTGAGAAAAAGAGAAACAGAACTATACCGCCGCCGGCGCCCCGGGGCTAAGGATTCCGCAGCTCCTGGACCAGCTGGCTGATCTCTTTCTGAAGGCTGGGGTTCTTTTGGAGCATGCGCTGAATCTTTTCATAGGCATGCAGGACCGTTGTATGGTCACGCCCCCCAAACTCTTCGCCGATGCGGGGCAAAGATGAGTCAGTCAACTCACGGGCCAGATACATGGCGATCTGCCGGGGAAAAGTCACCGCCCGGGTCCGCTTTTTGCTGCGCATATCCGCGGCTTTGATGGAGTAGTGATTGGCCACAGCATTTTGAATCATCTCAATGGTGATCTGCCGCTGGCGAACTGAGCCAACAATATCCTTCAGGGCTTCCTCTGCAATCTCCACACTAATACTGCGGCGGCTCAATGAGGCTACTGCAATCACCCGATTTAGGGCACCTTCCAGCTCCCTGATGTTGGAATGGACCCGGTTGGCGATATAACTCAGTACTTCCTCCGGTATCTCCAGCGAATCGCTGGCAGCTTTTTTTCGCAAAATCGCGATCCGGGTTTCCAAATCGGGAGGCTGAATATCAGTGGTTAATCCCCATTCAAAGCGGGAACGGAGGCGCTCCTCCAGAGTCGGGATTTCCTTCGGCGGCCGATCGCTGGACATAACTATTTGCTTATTAGCTTCATACAGGGCATTGAAAGTATGGAAAAACTCCTCTTGTGTGCTTTCCTTGCCCGCAACAAATTGAATGTCGTCTACCAGCAGCACGTCGATGTTCCGGTACCGGTCGCGGAATTCCACCATTGATTTTTTGCCGATGGCATTAATTAGATCATTGGTGAATTTCTCAGAAGTGACGTATACAACCTTGGAGCCGGGGTTCTGCTCCAGCACATAGTGGCCGATTGCCTGCATCAAATGGGTTTTCCCCAATCCCACCCCTCCATAGATAAAAAGGGGGTTATAGGCCCTTGCCGGCGCCTCGGCTACCGCCAAGGAGGCTGCGTGGGCAAACCGGTTGCTGTTTCCCACAACAAAGGTATCAAAGGTGTACCTGGGATTGAGGATGCCGGGCAGTACTTCGTCTTGAGCGGTTGATAGGCTGGGAGCAGGATTGCTGGCCTTGGGCACATCAGGCTCTGATGCAGCTGCCTCAGGTTGATCAGGGATGGGGGTACCGGGCAGAATGAATTCCAGCTGCCAATCTTGCCCCACCATTTTTTGCAGGGCTTGCTGCATAGGCTCTCTATAGCGCGAGTCTACCCAATCTTTTGCAAATTCATTGGCTATGCGCACATAGAGTACATTATTGCTGAGAGTCAGTGGGCGGGTTCCCCTTAACCACGTATTGAAACTCGATTGGGGCATCAGTGGTTCTATGCGAGAGAGAGTCTCCTCCCATATAGAAGCCAGATTGTCTTGCATGCCGGACTCCTCCTGACAAGATAACTAATAGGCCCGCCGATGCGGTGCTGGCAGTTAGGAACTTAAAGCAGCGATAACGCGGGCTCCAAGGGGGGTGAGGCTTCGTTTGCCATTGGCATCAGATTGAACCAAACCCATTTCTTCCAATACAACTAGATCCCGGAATGCAGTACTGAGGGACATGGCTAGTTCAGCGGAAGCGGTGGATGGACCTACTTGACCCAAATCTGCCACCAGGAAGAGTACCCTTCGCTGCCGCCTTGAAAGCTTTGTCTGTAGATCGGAAAGGGCCTCCGCCACGGCAGGGCCCTGCATGTTCAGCTGAGTGGATCTAGCCCCATCCTGCTGGTCTGGGACAGTCTCTGGATTAGTGATGTGCAGGTAACTATATTCGGTTTCTGGCAGATGATCTCCTGCCGTATGAGGGGCAATTTCCCCTGTCTGCTGGGCGGCTAGAAAGCCTGTCTCTACGTCATCATACGGTCCTGCACTGTCGTGCCGCATGCTGCTGGCAGCCGCAGGATGCATATCAATGGTGACCACAGTACCGCCGCCCAGATTATCGCTGATCAGCACTTCTCCTCCTGCAGAGGTGACCAGGTGGTTAACTACCGGCAGCCCCGTACCAGCTCCCCGTAGGAGCGCGGCATACCGTTCAGGAGCCTTGCTGTAGTAGCCAAACAGCAGTGCCCTCTCCTTGTCGGGAATCCCTGGCCCGTGGTCACTGACGGTTAAGCGGCTTCCGTCAGCAGAAATGGTGACAGCTGCCCCTTGAAATCCTGCATGGGCCAAGTTAGTAAGCAGTTCAGCAGCAGCAAGGGCAGGGATGGGAGAAGCCCTATCCTCTAAGAGGCTGCCGACAGCAGATATCAGCTTGTGGAGAAAACGTTTCGGCTCTTCATCCTCAATGATGATCACCTGCGGGCAGTCGCTTTCAGTTTCTTGATGGGCTACCACAGCCTGCAGCGTATCCTTCCTCGGTTCAGCAGGCATTGCGTTGCGGTTTTGCAAGAATCTCATGGGTGGAACACGCCTCCCTTTCGCAGACGAAAAACTAATCGAAAAAGGAGTTGTGAAAAATGAAAAGCTCAGCTTCATAGGTTGGGGATCTTGTATGCACAGGTGCCTGTGGATAACCCCTATGGGGAAGCCACAGCCTTTCCCCAGAATTTCTCACAGGGATCGTAGTTCGACGGCG
>LFTN01000088.1:0-2622 GCA_001513495.1 Clostridiales bacterium DTU087 | reverse complement strand
TGGAGAAAATCCTTGCAGTATGTGGATCAATTGAGGATAAAGTCACATGGTTTTGGCGAGTTATCCACATTATCAACAGGTTTTCCACAGGGAGAGGCTGGGGATTAAAAGTTAACGGCTGTTCCCCAGAAGTTATCCGCAGAGTCCACATGTTATCCACAATCGCTGGAGGGGGGATCACCTTGATTAGCTGGGTTTTCGTATGGGAATGGACAGTGGGGAAAGCCGTCTAGCTGGGCAAAGGGAGTTATCCACAGGGGTTTCTGAAAAGTACTGTCAGCAGGGTTTAGGTTGATTAGGGACATCAGGGCGACAGCGGGGGTGTTACTTATGTAAGGCCCGGCACAATTCGGCCCCAGCGGGGTATAATAGGTGAAGCCGGCAGGGTTGACAGTTGAAGAAGGGCCTTGCTATAATCGGTATGATATGTGCCAAGATTGTGCCCTAAATCCTTGCAGGTATGGTTTAGGGAAGCGGTGAACTTAATTGATCAGCCGATGATGATTGGCAGTAGGAGGTGGCGGAAGTGAAGCGGACTTATCAGCCCAATCGGCGTAGGAGAAAGAAAAATCATGGATTCCGCGCCCGGATGAGCAGCAAGGCAGGACGCAATGTTCTCCAGCGGCGGCGGGCCAAGGGAAGAAGGGTTCTTTCAGCCTAAGAGGGGCGAAGGGTAATAGTGAAGCGATTGCAGCGGTTGCTGAACCCGAAGGATTTTCGGCGTTTGTACTCACAAGGTGAAGTGGTTAAGAACGATCTGTTGGTGCTGCATTACCTGGCCAATGAGCTGGAAGTGGTGAGAGTCGGGTTCTCTGTAAGCAAGAAGCTGGGTAAAGCAGTGGTGAGAAATCGGGTAAAGCGGCGACTGCGGGAAGCTATACGAAGTGCAGCCGATGACATTAAGCCGGGGTATGACTTGATACTGTCAGCACGGGTAAGGTGTCGGGGCGCTAGTTATCAGGAAGTAATCGGGGCCGTGGCGGACGTGTTGCAGCGGGGGAGCCTGCGGATGGTTACTTACACAGAGGAGGCAGGTGATCAGAGCTAGAGATGGTTAAAGCTGTCGTGCTGGCTTTGATTCGGTTCTACCAGGGGTGTATTTCTCCTCTGATGTCGCCACGGTGCCGGTTTTATCCGACATGTTCCGAATATGGACGGCAAGCTGTGGAGAAGTACGGGGTTAGCCGCGGGCTGGCCATGTTGGCAAGAAGGCTTGTGCGCTGCCATCCGTGGGGAGGCAGCGGTTACGACCCCGTGAAATAGCTGAGGTACTGAACGGAGGCGGATTGGTTGGGATACTTGGAGACCGCGTTACGCTGGTTGTTGACGTTTTTCTATGATGTGAGTGGTAGTTATGGCATAGCAATTATTCTGCTTACAGTTGCCATCCGCTTAGTCTTGGCGCCGTTGACTTTCAGTCAGAGTAAGTCCATGGAGGCCATGAAGGCGCTGCAGCCTGAGATGAATGCACTGCAGCAGAAGTATAAAGATAATCCGGAAGAATACCAGCGCAGGGTAATGGAGTTATATAAGGAACACAAGGTCAATCCGCTGAGTGGCTGCCTGCCCATGCTCATTCAACTCCCTTTCCTATGGGCCCTTTTCTCCGTGCTGCGGAACTTTGATTTCGGAACCGGCTTTCTATGGCTGACCAGCCTCAGTGAGCCAGATCCGTATTATATCCTGCCTGTGGCTTCTGCCCTGACGACCTACACCCAAATGATCATGACCAGCGCTGATGCCTCCCAGAAGAGCATGATGCTCATCATGCCTATTTTTATCGGCTACATTAGTATCAGCTTTCCAGCGGGTTTGGTTCTTTACTGGGTGGTCAGCAATTTGTTTTCCATGGGTCAGCAGTATTTGATCGCTCGAAGGATGAACCCTCAAGAAGGAGGGAAAGCTTAGACATGAAGACGATTGAACGCTCGGCTCGTACTGTAGAGGAAGCTATAGCCGAGGCCCTGGAGGAACTGCAGGTTGCTCGGGATGACGTGGAGATAGAGGTACTTGACGAGGGCACTAGGGCTTTTCTTGGATTGATCGGCGGCAAACAGGCCCGGGTTAGGGTGACTGTCAGAGACAAGCGGGAAGAAAAGGCCCTGGCTGCCGTTGAGTTTCTCAAAGGTATCCTTGACCGGATGGGTGTTGTGAGCAGGGTAGAACACGTCTGGGAAGATGAAGATGTACTTAAGCTGGATATCCAGGGTGAGGAGTTGGGTTTGGTAATCGGCCGCCGAGGGGAGACGCTGGATGCCCTGCAGTATTTGGTCAGCCTCGCTATGAATCGGAATGGCGAGTGGATTCGGATTATACTGGACGCTGAAGGGTACCGGGCAAGACGGGAAGAGACTTTGCGCAACTTGGCTTTGCGGCTGGGGGAGCGGGTGAAGCGAACCGGCCGGCGAGCAGTCCTCGATCCGATGAATGCCATGGAGCGCCGCATCATTCATTTGGCACTGCAGGACGATGGCGGGATAGAGACCCACAGCGAGGGTGTAGCCCCTTATCGACGGGTGATTATCGCTCCCAGGCGGAATCGGGCAGAACGGATGTAAGGAGATTTGAGCAGGAGTCTGCTGGACTTAAGATGATGGGCTTCTCAAGGATGAAGGCCCTTGG
>LFTN01000162.1 GCA_001513495.1 Clostridiales bacterium DTU087 | reverse complement strand
AGATGTGTATAAGAGACAGGTATCACACCCTGATAACGCAGGGGCTGAGGCAGCGAACTGAGGCCCTGGAAGCGATGGATGGATACCGAGCCATGGTGGAGAGGCTGGCAGAGATTGAAGCCCAGATTGAGGATCTTCGCAAGCGGCAGACTGCCGCCGCGCAGCAGGTTGTCAGGATGGAGATCCTGATTCGCAACTATGAAGATTATCGCAGGTGGGCAGAGCTGGGCGGAGTGTTGTCTGAGCCGGAGGCTCAGCGTTTGCTTAGCCATTATCCAGAAGGCCTCTTGGAGAGGGCAAAGGCTTTGCGGGAGGCTTATGCGGCTGCTGCAGCGGACTACCAGGATAGGCTTGCGTCCCTGCGGTATGAGGCAAAGGGTAGGGATGTAGAAACATGGCAGGCAGCCCTTTTGGCCAAGGCCGATGAGATTGATATCGCTGTTCGGAATCTATCTGGTATCTCCATCCGGATCAGCAGCTATGAAAAAGGCCGGGAAGAGCAGCAGGTGGAGGAGCGCCGTTTGCGCAGCGATATCCAGTCAGTGGATCCCGCTTGGCCGGGGGATTTCGAGTACCTTGACAGGATCGTGACAAGAGTTGATGAGGATGAGCTGAAGCAAACAGTAAAAGACCATGAGGCTTTAGAACAGGCAGCCGGAATCGCCCAGCAGCTGGAGCGATTGGATGTCTCGGATTTCGGCAAGCAGTTTAGGAGATATGCCTTGGGTGCTGCAGCCGCGGTGATTCTGGGGGCGATTATTGGATTGGTTTTGCCAGGGCTCGGAATCGGCCTTGCAGTAGCCGGTGTTATAGGATTGGGGCTGTATTATTTCCAGCGCACCATCGCCGAAAACGTTGTCAGGGGCGAGCGGCGCACCCTGAGGGACAAGCTGCAGGAGATTACTAATCCACTCAAGCCCCCTTTGCAGGTCAAGAACCAAGAGGGCTTTCAGCAGCTGGAGTCCCGCCTCCAGCAGGCTAAGTCGAGGCTGGAGTTCTACCGGGGCCTTCTGTGCCTTACAGAGGCGGTCGACGGTGAGCGGTATCTCGACAGGCTGGCTGAGTACAGGCAGTTGTGGCAGAGATATAAGGACTTAGAGAGCAAGGGGAAAGCACTAGATGAGCAGCTGAAAGCAATCCTCCCGGAACTGGAGCGGCTGTCCAGCCTGGCTAGGGATGTGGAAGGCTGGACTGAAGAGGTGCTGCCGGCTTCTGCTTCTTTCAGCCGCCTGGCTGTGCTGATTGAGAAAGCCCAGGAGGATCTGCAGCTAGCCAAAGAGGTCCAGAATGCCAAGCTCAAGCTGGCCGGAATTGAGGAGGAAATTGCTGGGCTGGTCAGAGAAGTCCCGTATCTTGATCCGGAGGGTGACAGCCCGGCTGAGACAGATCCCGCTGGGCTGCTGGATGCAGCTATCCGGGCCGGGGAGAAACGGGTGGTCTATCAGAGGGATGCGGAGGAGAGGAGAACCATTGCTCAAAGGATCAGGCATTCCTTTGGCCGCCGGGAAGATGCTGCATTTCAGTTGATGGCGGCCGATGCCGCAGCTGCCCGGGAAAGCGGTGATGGAGTACTTGAGGTAGATTATCTAGAGATCTTGGAATATCTATATAAAGAGTATCCTGGCGAGAGCAGCCTGCAAGCTGGTTTAGAGGAGGCGGAGGAGGCTTTAGATGATATAGCAGCGGAGCTCAAGGGACTGGAGGCAGAGCAGGATGAGCTGCGGAGGGATGTCAAGGCCTTAGATACAGACGAGACTCTAGCCCAGGCCCAGAAGACAATCGATGATGCCAAGAGGCAGCTTGAGCCTTTGGCCAGGAAATTTGCCGTTCACAGGACAGCGGCCCTCTTCTTGGATACATTGTATAAGCAGTTTCTCGCCGATGCCAAGGATTCGCTCCTCACCCGGGCCAGCGAGGTTTTCCGAGAGCTTACCCAGGGGGATTATGAGCAGATATCGCCCATGGATGATCTGACAGAGGCCGGTTTTCAGGTGATTTCTCAGGAGGGAGAGAAGTACTTGCCGGATGCTCTGAGCCGGGGAACCAGTGAGCAGCTGTTTTTGGCTGTTCGTTTGGGGCGCATTCAGGAAAT
>LFTN01000222.1 GCA_001513495.1 Clostridiales bacterium DTU087 | reverse complement strand
GTGTTGAACTAGGCGACAGGGCCGGGATCATCTATGAGAGAATCAATGGGACGACCCTGCTGGAGCATCTAATGGAAAAGCCCCAAGAAGGCGTCCTCTATGCCAAGCAGATGGCAGCCCTCCACTACCGGATCCACTGTTCAACTTGTGATGAGCTGCCCAGGCAAGGGGATAGGTTTTCTAGGGCTATCATGCAGGCAGCAGATATTCTCGGAGAGGATAAAGCGCGCACCGTTATGGAGTATCTTGACCGTTTGCCAAACCCTTCGAAAATATGCCATGGGGATTTTCACCCTGCCAACCTGATGCTAGGTAGGGATCTAATCCCCATCGATTGGATGAATGTGTATTCCGGCGCCCCCTGCAGCGATGTGGCCCGAACATGCCTGATGCTTCGCACTCCCCATGTGCCGCAGGAGCTGTCCATAGTGGGACAGAACGGACTCATCCGTCTTAAGCAAGCCATCCATGACGCCTACTTGGAGGAATATCTGCGGCTGTCGGGATCCGAACCCCATGAAATAGAAGCCTGGTTCCTCCCCGTCATGGCCGTTAGGCTGCGGGAAGAGGTCCCAGGCGAAAGGGAGTGGCTGATCGCCGAGGTCGACCAGCGGCTCCAATGTCTAGGCAGCTCCCAATGATTTGGATGACAGATTCATTCTAGCAGCCCAGCGCAGAGCGGAGCTGATCAACATACTCGGCGTAGTTTGCCAACGATACCGTTGGCGGCACCAGATGATCAAATGACGGGATGAAGCCGCCTCGATCCAAAAGGGGGACAACCCGCTTCTCTATCTCGCCCTTTATGTCAGCTCCTCCCCTTGCCACCGCTGTCTTGTCAATGCCCCCGATGATCTGAAGGTCGGGATACTGCTTCGCTACCTCTACAACATCCATGCCGCACTGCACTTCAAATGGAAACATGCCGGTCACCCCGCCCTCGATAAAGAGCGGAATCAGCTCGGTGCAGTCCCCATCGGTATCTACCAGGATTATATCTACTCCCATATCTTTAAGGAACTTGGTGAATCTCTGCAGGTGGGGAGTGATAAATCTCCTAAACATGCTAGGGGATATCATAGAGCCGCCCCGGTATGACATGTCCTCCCAGATGATGACAAAATCGATATCTACGGTTTTCAGCACCGGCGTCCAGCATTCCATAACAAAATCGGTCCAGAAGCCCAGCATATCATCGATCATCTCAGGATAGTCATAGAAGGCTAGACACAGATGCTCATCGCCCAGCAGAGTCCGGGGCTGCCCGTAGAAGCCTCCCCGCATGTAGAGGTATAGGGGATAATCCCTCTCTTCAAGGCGCTTGGCTGTTTTGGGCCAGTCGGCAGGCAGGCGCTGCTCACTAAAGGTTAGGCCCTGCTTGTACTGATACCACTCAGCCGGTGTCGATACAGGGTATTTCAGCACCTGGGGCACCATATATCCCTGCTTCTTGAGCTTTTCTATCCTGCCGGTCTCTGTTACAACAACTACGTAGTCTTCGCCTTCCTCGATTACCTCTCTCTTAAAAGGCGGGAAGTGCTCCAGGACTACCGGCAGCATGTGACAGCGCTCCAGCCCAAAGAACTCAAAAGGGTCCTGTTCCGCCGGCAATCCTTCGCTTCGCCAGCGCCTAACTGTTGCTTCATCAAATCCTAAGAACTCTGTCAGAGGAAGTCTACCTACTTTTTCGAATCTCATGGCCGCAAGAAAACGTTGGCGAGAGTTCATACATTCACATCCTCATCCATCGCTGTAAATCTGAAGCTCCTATTTTGGTTCAATATGAGACTGCATATTGGGTAAGCTTGAGCTTATCAGCCAGATGACATGCTACCAGGTGTTCACTGCCGCCTGCTTCGCCTGTATTCCGCAAGGGCGGCTCCTCCACCCTACAGACGTCCTGCGCATAGGAGCATCTGGGATGGAAATAACAGCCGCTGGGCGGATTGGCCGGGTCTGCAGTATCCCCTTCCAGCAGTATCCTATCGGATTTCCTTCTGGGATCCGGCCTCGGGACAGCTGAAAGCAGTGCTTCAGTATACGGGTGCTTGGGATTGGAGAAGAGCTCCTCGGTATCTGCCAGCTCGACGATCTTGCCCACATACATCACTGCTACCCGATCACTGGTGTGCTCCACTACACTTAAGTCATGAGATATGAAGAGATAGGTTAGGCCAAACTCTTCCTGCAGCTCTTCTAACAGGTTGAGGATTTGGGCTTGTACCGATACGTCAAGGGCTGATACCGGCTCGTCGCAAACCACTAGCTTTGGCCTCAGGGCCAGCGCCCGGGCAATACCGATTCTCTGCCTCTGGCCCCCGCTAAAAGCGTGGGGGTATCTGCTCATGTACTCAGGGCGCAGCCCTACCTGCCTCATCAGCTTGGCAACCTGGTCCTCCAGTTCACTGCCCCGGGCGATGTTGTTGACTAGAAGCGGTTCGCCAATGATATCCCCCACGGTCATCCTGGGGTTCAGGGACGAGTACGGATCCTGGAAGATAAGCTGCATGCTTTTTCGATAGCCCTTAAGTTCCTTTTCATCAAGCTTGGCGATATCCACTACTTCATTGCCGTTTCTAAACAGAACCTCGCCATCTGTTGGATCTATGGCCCGTAGGATGCACCTGCCTGTGGTCGTCTTGCCGCATCCGCTCTCACCGACAAGGCCCATGGTCTCGCCTTCCCGGATAGCGAAACTCACGCCGTCCACGGCTTTCACATATCCCGCTACCTTTCTCCACAACCCTCTAACTATGGGGAAATACTTTTTTAACCCTCTCACTTCTAAGAGGAGGTTGTCACCCATTCTTCTCCACCTCACCATAGAGAAAACAGCTAACTTTATGCCCAGGAGAGACTTCAATCAGTTCTGGAACTTCTCTGTCACAAACACCCGGTTTGAAATAAGCACATCTCGGATGAAATGAGCAGCCGGGCGGTATGTTGTAAGCATCTGGGACCATGCCTTCGATGGACTCCAGCTTTTCCTTCTTTCTTCTCCCCAGCACCGGAATTGATCTGAGCAGTGCCTGTGTGTATGGATGCAGCGGCTCATAGAAGAGCCCATCAACCGTTGTGCTCTCTACAATCCTGCCCAGATACATCACCACAACATTGTCTGCCATCTCGGCGACAACCCCGAGATTATGAGTAATCATCATGATGGCCATGCCAAACTCCTCTTGCAGCTCCCGCATCAGAGCCAGGATCTGGGCCTGCACTGTCACATCCAGAGCAGTGGTAGGCTCATCGGCTATGAGGAGTTTAGGGTTGCACGACAAAGCCATGGCGATCATTACCCTCTGCCTCATGCCTCCGCTGAGCTCAAAGGGATAGTCATCCAGCCTTTCCTGGGGCCTAGAGATGCCCACCCGTTCCAGCATGGCAGCTGCCTGCTCCCGGGCTTCCTGCTCATCCTTGGACTGATGCAGCATGATCGCTTCAATTATTTGGTTCCCCACTGTATGAATGGGACTCAATGAGGTCATGGGCTCCTGGAAAATCATCGCGATGTCTTTTCCCCTGATACTCCTGATCTCTCTGCCGTTGGGATCTAGGGCTGTAAGGTCGACATCGCCGCCTTCCTCAGGGCTTCTGTGAAGGATAATCTTACCATTGACGATCTTACCATTTGCCCCCAACAGCCTCATAATGGACAGAGCCGTGACGCTCTTTCCGCAGCCGCTTTCACCGACTACTCCCAGAGTCTTCCTCCTGGGGACTTCAAAGGTCACACCATCTAGGGCTCTCACTACGCCCTGGTCTGTATGGAAATGTGTCTCAAGATCAGTTACTTCCAGCAGCATACTATCCGCCGTCATTGCCACCACCCCTTACGCTGCACCACGGCACTTTGATGGTCCCTGCCAGCTATCAAGCGGGCTAAACAATCTCGGAATGAAATCCCTTGTCTGCCTGCTACACAGAGACGCTGCGTTCTATGTCTTCCCAGTGGTCTTTCCACAGGTCGTAGATTTCTCCCAGTTCTTCCAACAAAACAGCCCTGGCTTCTTCGTTCTCAACCAAGCTGGTAGTCCTAAAGTACTTAATCAACTTGCGCAGCTCTTTCAGGCATCGATCCCGCCGGGCTGTCATTTCTTCCTTGCCTGCCGCCGTGCGGGCCCTGTTTCTCCAAGGCCAGGCTCTACCCCTAGGGCTCTCTATCCATTCCTTAGGAGGCACCTTTGTATCCAAAATGGCCATGGCTGTCTCATGGGTATTCCTTACCCTCTGCACCACGGCACGGCTGGCTAGGCTGGTGCTGTAGTGCATGAACAAGGTAAGGAGGCAGACAAGCCCGAGAAACAGAAGTATTGCTCCCCACATGCCGCCGCGGCCCCCTATACTGAGTAAGGATCAGCTGCATCCCGCAGCCCGTCTCCCAGGAAGTTGAATGACAACACAGCCACCATGACAAATATGCATGGGATCAACCGCCAGGGATAGAGCGCTACAGATGTGATGGTCTGGGCATCCTGAAGCAGCGTACCCCAGCTGACTGCAGGGGGCTGCATGCCAAGCCCCAGAAAGCTCAGGGCAGTCTCTCCCAGGATCATGCCGGGGATAGACAGTGTGATTGACACCACAATGTGGCTGGCAAAGGAAGGCAAGAGATGCCGCCGGATGATGCGGAACTCACTGGCTCCAGCTAGCCTGGCTGCAACAACAAAGTCTTCCTCTCTGAGGGCCAGGAGCTTACCCCGTACTACCCTGGCCAATCCGCACCAGCCTAATAGTGACAGAACCACGGTAATGGCAAAATAGCTCTTGACAACTGGCCAGTCCCTAGGCAAGGCAGCGGACAAAGTCATCCATAGAGGATAGGTGGGTATTGAGATCAGAAAATCAATGACCCGCTGGATGACCTCATCGACAACGCCCCCATAATACCCGGAGATGCCGCCGAAAAACAGCCCCAGGGCGAAGCTTATGAATACCCCCACCAAGCCTATGGAGAGGGAAATACGAGAGCCATACAGGGTTCTGGTAAACAAGTCCCGTCCTAGACTATCTGCGCCGAACAGGAAAACCGGCACCTTGGGATCACCTGTTCCAAAGAAATGAAGGTCTGTCTCCAGCAGCCCGAACAGTTTGTATTTCTCACCTCTGACAAAGAAGTATATGGGGTACTTCTTACTTGTGTCTTCAGTGAACACATACTGAAATGTCTCCATATCCAGTTCCCGCTTCTGCGCATACACAAAGGGCCTATGCAGCTTGCCGCCTTCAGAGAAATGAATCTTCGTGGGAGACACGTTCTGATAATCAGGGAACCTGTTGGTGGGACCATATGGTGAAAGGAACTGGCAGAATATGGCTACAGTATAAAGGAGTATAAGTACTATGCCTCCAATGACTGCTGGTTTGTGCTTGCGAAACCTCCACCATATCAGCTGTCGTTCCGAAGCAGCATAAAACTTGTCATCTGCAGTGGATACGGGCTCTGCGCCTTTAGGATTTGCTTTGGCTAACACCTGATCCTACGTCCCCTTTCCTTAGTTCCCGCCTCTTCCAAACCGTATTCTTGGATCCACCCAAGCTAACAGGATGTCGGACACCAGAGTACCGAATACGGTCAGTGCACTGAGCAGCATGGTGATGCTCCCCGCCAGGTACATGTCCTGGCTGAGAGTAGCCTGGAGCAAAACCGGCCCGATGGTCTGGATGTTAAAGATAATCGATACCAGCGCCTCACCGGACACGATGCTGGCAAGGGTCCAGCCGATGGTGCTGATCAGGGGATTGATAGCCATCCGCACTGGATACTTAAAGATCACCCTTCTTTCCGGCAAACCCTTGGCACGGGCGGTAACAACATACTGCTTTCTCAGTTCATCCAAGAGATTTCCCCGCACCGTACGGATAAGCCCTGCGGTACCCGACATGCCGATGATGATCATCGGCAGCCAGATCTGTTTCATCATGTCTAATACCTTGGCTAGGCTCCAAGAAGCATTGAGAAACTCTGGTGAGAAAAGACTGGTCATATTCAGCCCGAAGCGGCTATAAAAGAACCATATGAGTACGAGAGCCAAGAGAAAACCCGGTATGGAAAGGCCCAAGAAGCCGATAAATGTAAAGACATAGTCGAACACTGAATACTGGTGGAGTGCCGAGTAAATCCCGATGGGCAAAGCAACGGCCCAAACAAAGACTGTCGTCAACAGCGAGACAAAAATAGTCAAGGGCAGCCGTTCAGCTACAATCTCGGTCACCGGCCTCTGCCACATAAAAGAATATCCCAGGTTCCCCCTGAGTAGATTGCCAAACCACTTAATGTACTGCATATGAAGGGGCAGGTCCAAGCCGTACATCTGAGTCAAACGTGCAACTTCGGCCTCCGACACATCAACTCCCGACCGCTTGAGCTGCGTTATATAGGTCGTGAGCATATCCCCTGGCGGCAGCTGAATTATGACAAACGATACCACCGACAAAACCAGCAGCATAGGGATGAACATCAAAAGCCGCCTGATAATATAAGCACCCATCTCCATCCCCCCTACATTCATTTACCGGAAAGTGCCTGGTAACTCTCTAGCTCTCTGGATCGAGTATGTAGTGCCGCCAGTCCCATGGGTAATGGGACTGGCGGCAGAGACTCCTTTGAAAAGAGGCTTTACTCGTTCACAAAGAAGAACTGCTCCATCGCGTAGTTGACTGCGATATCACGGCCGGAGGTCGGTACGTTGCGCAGCCGGGCGGAGGTCACGATTGGATGCTTGGCTTGTCCAACCAGACTGATCACTGGTAGGAACTCCTGCTCCCAAGCGAGTTTCTCTGCCTTCATCGCATCATACTCATCCGAACCGGGGAGGCTTGCCCAGATCTTCTCATTAATCTGGAAGCCCTTCTTAATCCATGCCGGGGGCTCTTCTCCCTGCTTGCCGCCGGTGACATACCACTGCCAGTACAGCGGGATAATCTCATTGGGATCCCACGGCCATGGACTCTCTTGGCCTAGGTCTCTACCCCACATGATGGTTGCCTGCAGCTCGTTGGTCTGAATCCGCTGGCCCCACAGTCCGATCTCGATGGGCTTAACCATGGCTTTGATGCCGAGATCTGCCAAGTTCTCTACTACGAGCTCACCTGCTTGAACCAGGTCGGATACGAAGGTTCCAACCTCAAACAGGATGCTGAAGGGCTCACCATTTGGAGCCAACCGGTAGCCATCCCGATCCCGCTTGTCCATACCCATGGCATCCAGCAGGGCGTTGGCTCTATCCGGATCATAGGGAGCTCCACTCTCGGGAACGCCGCCGAAGCCGAAGTAGACGCTGCTGATGATCTCGTCACGGTTGATGCCCATGTTGATAGCCTGTCTAAATCTGGCGTCTCCTAGCACCTCTCGCCATACCGGATCTTCATAGGTGAAGTTGAACTCCAGAGTGCTGGGATCCAGGTGATGGTCTACTAGATATGCACGGAAGCCGCCTCTCTGCTCGTTTGCCTTGTAGAAAGGCATCTTCTCAAGAGCAGTATTCTCTCTCATGAAGTCTACTTCACCAGTAGACACCTTCACGTTCATCATCTCAATGTCCTGCACGAACTGAGAGCTGATGGTGTCGATATATGGCAGCTGGTTGCCTGCCTCGTCGACCTTGAAGTAGTAGGGGTTCCGCTCCATGATGATCATGTTCTGGGTGCTGGCTTCTGAAAGGACCCAGGCAGTCAGCATTGGGCAGCCGATGGCGTCCCGATGGCCCCGCTCGTTGGAGAGGATATCCTTTCTCCAGAAGAGCTGCCACCACTCATCATCCAGCTCCAGCTCATCCAGGTAAGGCCGCATCTCGTCCAAGGATGTATACTTGATGTGGAACTGCTTCAGGTAGTGCTTTGGCTTAATCAAGAAATCAGCATAGTCGCCCCACTGGTTGATAGCCAGTTGCAGCAGGAAGCCGCCGTAGGGCTCATCGAAGCTGACCCGGAAGGTGTAGTCGTCAATTACTTCCAGCTTCATTGGTGAACCGTCAGACCTGTAGCCAGCCCGCAGCTTAACAGGAAATACCGGTGTGAGTGTCTCATTCAAAAGAATATCTTCATAGGCAAACAGGACGTCCTCGGTGGTTACTGGATGTCCGTCCGACCATTTCAGGCCTTCCCGGATGTGGAACGTAAAGACTCTGTTATCCTCACTTACATCCCACTCATCGACAACACCAGCCTGGATGCCGTGGACGCCGGTACCTGCTACTCCCTCACCAATGACTGCAACTAGAGGTTCAATATTGGCGATATAGAAGTCGGGGTTCCATTCGGGAGCATGGTGTACACTCCGTAGAGTCCCGCCATAGGTACCTACTTGGAAATCAGGCACGTTCTCCGGCATAGCCAGAACGCCAGGCTTGACTACCAGTGGATTCTTCGGCAGTCTTTCCTCAACTGGCGGCAGCTTGCCTTCCTTAACAAGCTCTGCTAGCACGGGGGACTCATTGTAAGCTGCAAAAGCCAACGAGGCCACTCCCAGGATCAGAATGGCACATAGCGACAGCATCAATTTTACTCTAATGCTTTTAGTCACTGTAAGACCCTCCTCTTTCCAACATGCACATCTACAGTTCAACTGCTGCTTTACGGTTTACACACCTAACATCCCGAACGCTGTTTTTGCCTTCACCTCCCCCATACAATCCTTGCACAGAAAACAATCTTTACAAAACCTGATACATGATAAGGTTTATCCTAAAAAACTCATTGAAAGGAAGAAAACGCTGCCCGTCAGAGGCCAAGACTTCGCAGAATACCCCGGATTTGGGCTGTCTTGTGTATATTCATTTACCGCTTGGAGAGGATGATTCCCTTTGATAGAAGTTGCTATCAGTTTAACTGTGATTGCGGATGACTGACTGCTGACGGCAGTTAAGAAGGTAAGCGACAGTTAGAGGAAAGAATTCCTATAGATCCTCCCACCGCAGCTGGAAATCCTTGCAGGATCTGACTTCCCGCTCAGTGATCATATCCTCGCTGCCCACATCCCCAAACAGCCGCGGTGAACCGGGGTTGTGAGCTTCCCAGTTTCTCGCAACCATTGTGGGACTATAGTTTGCATAGCAGTAAAGGCAGCCGTTGAGGCATGTGTTGTACATCCCGATGTCTATACTGGCTGCGCATCGGCATTCAGGGCGCTGATTCCTGTCTTGACTAACATTGAGGCGGCACCCTAAAAGCTTCTCAAGCAGCCTGGCATCAATGCAGCGGGCATGGTCAATACCGAATTGCTGCAGGTCAGTCTTCTCCCCGCAAGCGTCTATCGATAGCCCATAGCTGTGAGCGATCTCCGCCATCTGAGCGCCCAGTTCCATCTGCATTTCAACCGGAAAAGGAGA
>LFTN01000042.1 GCA_001513495.1 Clostridiales bacterium DTU087 | reverse complement strand
ACCTAACACAGAGGAGCAGCGTCAGAATCAAGAGCTGACCCACAAGCGGCTGCGGGAAATGCTCAATCAGCGTCTGGATGATTTCGCCCGGGTCTTTGACGAACTGTCTGCCACCTTTAATCAGATTCCCCATCGGCCGGCAGTATCTGACCGCGGCTATGATAATTATCTGTTGTCCTTGGCCCGGAAGGCCTGCAGTGACTGCGCCGGCTTCCAGACCTGTTGGGAAAGCCGCTTCCATCAGACCTACTGGGATATGGTAGAGCTTTTGGCCATCGCTGAAAAAAACTCCCGGATTCAGTTTGCAGATCTTCCCGAAGACGTAGTCAACTACTGCATGCAGCCCTACCAGCTGACCACCAGCATCAATGCGGTCACAGAGATGCTGCGGCTGGAAACCTTCTGGCAGAGGCTGCTGCAGGAGAGCCACGAGGTAGTCACCAATCAGCTGGAAGGGCTCTCACAAATCATGCGCTCCTTTGCTGCTCAGATGGAACTGGAAGTAGAGTTCGATGAAGAATGGGAAATTCGGCTAAAAGCAGCATTAAGGCGGAGCCGCATACCGGTTGAATCACTGCGGGTAATCAGGACACCGGGAGGCAAGCCGGAGATCCATGTGCGGATGGAACACTGCGGCGGTGTCGAGGCCTGCCGGGAGCGAGTGGCGGAGACGGCCTCCCAGGTATTGGGACAAGCTTATTCTGTGTGGACCAGAGAATGCACCGACATGCTGCCCAGGGCCCGCTGTCAGTTTGTCCTCCTGCCGGAGCGGGTTTACAATGTCCAAATTGAGGCAGTCAAAATGGCTAAGGATGGGAACTTCATCTCGGGGGACACCCACTCCCAGGTCTGGCTGCGGGATGGCAAGCTGGCTGTGGTGTTAAGTGATGGAATGGGCTATGGGCCGCGGGCTGCCTTGGAAAGCACTGCCACCATCGCCATGCTGAAGCAGCTGATGCAGGCCGGCTTTGACCGGGAGTTCGCGGTGCGGACAGTCAACTCCATTCTGCTTTTGCGTTCAACCGATGAGGCCTTTGCCACAGTTGATTTGGCCATTGCCGATCTTTATACAGGGGAGCTGGAATTCATCAAGGTTGGTGCGGCACCAAGCTTTATCGTGAGAGGCAGCCGGATCGATGTTGTCCGTTCCAATACGCTGCCCATCGGAATTCTCAATACCGTAGAAATGGAGCCTCAGATTCTATCCTGGCGCCACGGAGATATTTTGCTGATGATGACCGATGGTATCATGAACGGGTATTCGGGCCTCAATGAAGAATGGCTTCACCGTGTTATCCGCCGGGCTCCCAACCGGGATCTAAAGACTGTCCTCAATCTGATCTTGGAGGAGGCCCAGGCAATGAGCGGCGGTGAAGTTAAAGATGATATGACGGTGATTGGAGTCCTGCTTCGCAGGCGGGCCGGTGTTGGGGACGTTGTGGAGGAGAGTGGTGTTAACGAAATACCTGTATACCACCGCCGACTGGCCTGAAACTGGCAGCAGCGGCAGCAGCCTGCAGCCAAGAGGGGAGGAAATTCACGGCTTACCGATGAATGGAATAGAAGGACACAGTTAAGTTAAGACTAACGGAGCACGGGGACTGCTGGTGAGGGTGGGCCATGGATGGAGAGGTTGTAGATCCCAAGTTCGATATTCTCCCCGCTGTGTTAACGACTATCAAGGGGTACAGCATGCTGCAGCCAGGAGATAGTGTCGTCGTAGGAGTTTCTGGTGGGATAGACTCGACGGCACTTTTGCATGTTCTTTGGCGTTTGCGGGAGTCCTGGAGCCTGCAGCTGCACATCGCCCATTTGAACCACGGGATCCGGGGCGAGGACGCGGCAAAGGACGCACAGCTGGTGGAAGCTCTAGGGGCAGAGCTGGGAATTCCCGTACATCTAAGGCAATTAGACATCCCGAAGATCGCTCGGCAGACCGGCCGGAGCGAAGAGGAGGCAGGCCGCATCGCACGCTACCAGCTGTATGAGGGACTGGCTGATGAAGTGGGGGCCAGCCGGATTGCTGTAGGACACCATGGGGATGACCAAGCGGAGACTATCCTCATGAATTTGATCAGAGGGGCGGGATTAAGGGGTTTGTCAGGGATGCCCCCAGTTAGGGGCAGGGTGATCCGCCCCCTGATCGAACTGGAAAAGTGGCAGCTGGAAGCCTACTGCCGGAGCTGGAGCTTGCCTTGGCGGGAGGATGTCACCAACTGGAGCACGGCATACCGCCGCAATTTCGTCCGCTGGGAGATCATTCCGAAACTGAAGGAGCTCAATCCTGGAGTTGTCCGTAGGCTCATGGGGACAGCAAACACTCTGGCAGAAGACTGGCAGCTTCTGGATCAGCTTGCTCAAGAGGCCTTTGACCAAGCGGTGTTAGGGGTGCAGCCGGGGCGGCAAATCAGCCTCAGCCTGGCAGCGATGGTTAGTCTGCCTTCAGCTATTCGCAAGCGGGCAGCTGCCAAGGCCTATTCCCAGGTGGCCCAGGGAGGACAGGCCCTGGCTGCTGCTGGTTTGGATTACATCGAAAAATGCATAACAGGCAAGGCACCTGTTGGACAGCGGACTTTGCCGGGGAATGTAGATGTTTTTGTCCGGGATGAAGTTTTAATTCTCGCCCGCCGGGTAGATATGAAGAGGGACCAAGGGTTCGGCCCTTGCCTTCTGCCTCTAGGCTCCAGTACAATCATCGAAGATACCGGCATATCGATTCAGCTCCAGATTCTGACATCGCCAGCACCTTGGTGGCAAGCGGGCAGTCCGCTGCAGCCCCGGTCTGTCTGGCAAGAGCTGGGAGTCTGGTGGGCCGATATGGACTTAGCCTCTTTACAGCTGCCGCTGTATGCACGGAGCCGCAAGCCCGGCGATCGATTCCAGCCCTTGGGTATGTCCGGCTCTAAGAAGCTGCAGGACCTGTTTGTAGACGCGAAAATCCCCAGAGAGCTGCGGAGTAGAATACCTTGTATTATTGACGGCAAGGGGATTGTTGCCGTTATAGGACTGCATCAGGCCCAGCGGACCAGGGTCACCGATCAGACAGAGCAGGTTTTGCGAATTGCTGCGGAGAAAGTGTCAACGGAGTGACCCCCGCCTCGTTGTAAAGACTCTAGCCATATGATATAATGAAATCTCGTGGAGGAGTGGACTTATCTGCTTATTTCGAGCTTTGTAGACTGCTGGAGTAATTGGGGCGAGGGCCGCTGGTCAGCGGGCCCCATTTCTTTATGCTACTTCGAGGGGAGGACGAATTTTGAACAGATTTTTGCGGGGTATCAGCCTCTACCTGCTGATCGCTATCATCGCAGTGTCTATTGTCAGCAGCCTGTACCCTGGCGTAGATAACAGCCGGGAGCTGGGGTATGGGGAATTCATTGAACAGGTAGAGAATGGACAGGTAAAATCCGCTCAAATGATCGGCGACCAGACTGTGCAAGGTATCTTGCGGGATGGGAGCAAGTTTACTACCATAGTGCCCATGGGCAAAATGCCTGACTTAGCCGATCTGATGATGGAGCATAATGTGGAACTGCGAGCGGCACCTACCCCAGCAACACCGTGGTGGCTGGCGCTTCTTCCCAATGTCATCACATTGGTGGTTTTTGTGGGTATATGGCTGTTTATTCTCAACCAGATGCAGGGCGGCAACAACCGGGCAATGTCCTTCGGCAAAAGCCGAGCTAGGCTGCACACAGAAGACAAGATTAAGGTGCGGTTTAACGATGTTGCCGGACTTGAGGAAGCCAAACAAGAGTTGGCGGAGATTGTGGAGTTCTTGAAGCATCCCAAGAAGTTCCAAGACTTAGGTGCTGAAGTGCCCAAGGGCGTCCTGCTTGTAGGGCCTCCCGGCACTGGAAAAACCTTACTGGCCAGGGCAGTAGCCGGCGAAGCAGGTGTACCTTTCTTCAGCATCAGCGGTTCTGACTTTGTAGAGATGTTCGTGGGCGTTGGAGCCTCCCGGGTAAGGGACTTGTTCGATACAGCTAAGAAGAACGCTCCCTGTATAGTGTTTGTCGATGAGCTGGATGCTGTAGGACGCCATCGCGGCGCCGGATTGGGCGGCGGTCACGACGAGCGGGAGCAGACTCTCAACCAGCTGCTTGTTGAGATGGACGGCTTTGAGCCCAACTCAGGCATCATCATTATGGCAGCGACTAACCGTCCTGATGTTTTGGACCCGGCATTGCTCCGTCCAGGCCGCTTTGATCGCAAGATCGTAGTGGACCGGCCCGATGTTGTCGGCAGAGAGGCGATTCTGAAAGTGCACAGCCGGAACAAGCCGCTGGCCGATGATGTCGATCTGAAGGTGCTTGCCCGGCGGACACCTGGTTTCAGCGGCGCGGATCTGGAGAACTTGATGAATGAGGCAGCGATTCTAGCTGCTAGGGCCAACCGCCGCAAGATACTGATGAGGGATTGCGAAGAGGCCATTGATCGGATCATCATGGGGCCGGAGCGCCGTAATCGTGTGCTTACTGAACGGGACAAGAAGGTATTTGCATATCATGAAGCAGGTCACGCCGTTGTAGCCAACTACTTGACCTACTCTGACCCTGTGCACAAGGTCAGCATCATCGGCAGAGGCATGGCCGGCGGATACACCATGACCTTGCCTACAGAGGACCGCTATGTTGTCACCAAGTCGGAGCTGATTGACGAGCTCACCCATCTTCTGGGCGGCAGGGCTGCTGAGGAACTGGCCTTTGACGAGATCAGCACCGGGGCCCATAATGACCTGGAAAGGGCAACTAAGCGGGCCAGGCAGATGGTTACCGAATGGGGTATGAGTGAGGAGCTGGGCCCTCTCACCTTCGGCAGGCAGCATGAAGATACGATTTTCTTGGGCCGAGATATAGCCCGGGAGCGCAACTACAGTGAGGAAGTGGCTGCCGCCATTGATCGGGAAGTGCGCCGCTTCGTAGAAGATGCGTACGAGCGGGCTAAGGAAATCCTATCGAAACACAGGGATAAGCTCCAGGATGTCGTTAATGCACTGCTGGAGCACGAGACTCTGGACAGAGAGCATTTCCGGGACCTTATGGGTGATGAGTATCGTCCCCACGCGGTTGATAGAGAGCCAACGGCGGTACCGGAGCCTTCGGAGCAGCCCGAGAGTGTAGCTGCCGTGCGCACAGAAGAGCAGGAGAGCAGCCGGCGTTCAGAAGCTGCCTTTGACGGTAAGCAGCCGAAGCCAGCGGTAAATTAAAATTAGGGTAAACGGTAAACGGTTGACAAGAGAGCCGAGGGAGTTGAGCTATCTACTTTTACTCCCTCGGCTCTTGCTGACTTGAGCAGGATTAGATGATGTTGTTGTATAAGTAAGATGAGAAAGTTGCGGCAAGAACAGCTGCATATCCATGTGAGAGGATTAACGTTTGCTGCAGCGGGGAAACTAAAAAGCACTCCAGATCGCTACGGAGCCGGGAGGTTATCTAACAGTGGGTAGACTAGTCTTCAAGAACATGGCTTTCTATGGCTACCATGGTGTTTTTGCGGCGGAAAAGGAAGTAGGGCAGCGGGTGGAAGTCGATGTGGAATTGCACGGTGACTTTGAATCTGCCGCCAGAGCCGATGATGTAGAGTTGGGCATCAATTATGTTGATGTTTACACCATCGTCAAGGACATCGTGGAAGAGCAAGAGTTTAACCTGCTGGAGGGACTGGCCCTGACAATCGCTGATCAGATTCTTGATTCATACGAGATGGAAAAGGTGGTTGTACGGGTTCGCAAGCCCCAAGCGCCTCTTGGCGGGCTCCTGGATTATATCGAGGCAGAGATAGTAAGGACTCCGTAAGAAAAAGGGCCATTCCAGCCCCGTCTTCTGGGCGGAACAGCCCTTCCTTATTTTCCCTCTTTGTGTCCTTGAGAGGCTACTGCCTATAGCCCTTAGTATCCCTCAGGCCTGGTGCCGATCTCTACAGGTATCAATCTGGGACTGCCGCTTCTCATCACGACGAACATCACCGTCTCACCGGGCTCCAGCTCCTTGATGGCCTCTTGGAAGTCCTCTGTGCCGGTGATATCCTTCTCGCCTACTTTCCGGATAACGTCATAGCTCCTCAGGCCGGCCTTGGCTGCTGGACTGTCGGGAATCACCTCAACGATAATCACTCCGTCTGTATCCGGCAGTTTGAAGTACTGGGCAATGTCTTCGCTGATTTCATTGTAGTAAATGCCCACCCAAGGCTGAGGAGTTGTCTCTCTGGTGACCTTTCCGGTTTCAATGAGTTCTTCGATGACTTCCTTTGCTGTATTGATCGGTATAGCGAAACCTATACCTTGAGCCGCAGCATTGACGGCCGTGTTAATCCCAATGACTTCTCCTTGGATATTGATCAGCGGCCCGCCGCTGTTGCCTGGGTTGATGGCGGCATCGGTCTGCATTAGATTCTCGTAGACCTTGTATTGGCGCCTTTCTGCGTCCGGGATAGTAATCTGGCGGCCCTTGGCACTGAGCACGCCGATGGTCACTGTATGCTCGAGCTTCTCGCCGTAGGGGTTGCCGATGGCTATTACCCATTCGCCGGGACGGCTCTTGTCTGAATCACCCAGCTTTGCCACAGGCAGCTTATCCAGCTCCTCGGGTTTTTCAATTTGCAGAACCGCCAGGTCCAACTTGTAATCGGCACCGAGAAGCTCAGCCTCAACCTCTCCGGAGTAATCGGGAGTGGTGATTCTCACCTTGATTGTCTGATCTTCACCCAGATCCCCGACCACATGCTGATTGGTTAAGATATATCCCCTCTCATCAATTATGAACCCAGTTCCCGCTGACCGGGGAATCGTCTCACCGGGCTGCATCGGGAACGGGAACATGTCTCCGAAGAAGAAGCGGAAGAATGGGTCATTGGCGAAGGGGTGGCTGGACTGCTGAACCGGCGGCCACTCCACCGAAATGAAGACGACAGCGGGGCTCACCTCTTCAGCAATATCGGCAATCAGATAAGGATTCATCCCCGGCAGAGGCAGGTAGCGGGAAGCCTCGGTACCTGCAGCTGCACTTTCTGTGGGAACCTTCTCTGTTTGCTGCTTGGGCTTGGCTGCCGACATAACCTGTGGGTAGATAACACCCATTATCAAACAGCCTGCCAACACAACCGCTAAAGATACAAACAACAGACGCAGAGAACTGCGCTTTTTAGCCATCTGTGCTCACTCCTCACAAGGAAATAGAGTGTTGGTCACTGGCTCCCATACCACAATTATATCCCAAGGGCCAACCGGTGTAAACGCTGTTGTCAACTGCTTCCCTCCAACATGGTTGACAATGCCTTCAGCGGTAGTATACGTTAATTCCGGAACGAGGGAGGCTGGTGTTGTGCAGGCACGCATAGCTGCAATTTTAACTGAAGCTAAAGAACAGGGTATAGGGTATGTTTCCGGCGGCAGCATTGCCAGGCACTTGGGAATCAGCCGGGCTGCTGTGTGGAAATATATCGAAGGCATTCGCAGTGGTGGCGGCATTATTGATGCGGTGCCGGGGAAGGGATATCAATTGGTCAATTCCGAGGATCTCCTGCTTCCCGGGGCGATAAATCTGGAGACAGACGTAATCGGGCGGGAGTATGTCTATCTGCCGGAGATCGATTCAACCAACTCTGAGGCGAAACGCAGGATCCGGAGCGGTTGTTCAGATGGATTGGTTTTAGCGGCGGAAAACCAGACAGCGGGCCGGGGCCGCATGGGGCGCCCATGGTACTCGGTGGCCGGCAAGAATCTGTCCTTCTCAGTAGTATTGTTTCCCGGCGGGATTTCCCTAAGTCAAGCACCCCTCTTGACGCCGCTGTCGGCGGTGGCTGTGTGCAGGGCTGTTAAGAAGGTTTCCGGCTTATCCATAGAGCTGAAATGGCCCAATGATCTGCTGATCGCCGGCGGCAAGGCCGGGGGCATCCTGCTGGAAGCCGGCGGGGAGATGGATCGCCTGCGCTATGCGATCATCGGGATTGGCATCAATGTCAACCTCTCCCGGGAGGACATGCCTGATTCCATTGCAGATACTGCTGCCTCTTTGATGCTGGCGGCTGGAAAACCTGTCCCCCGCCGCCGGCTGCTGGAGGAGATCCTGATTGCCCTAGACAGCTATTATGCCCGTTTCTGTACGGGGGAAGCCCAGTCCATCCTAGCTGAGTATGTTGACCTATGCTCCACTCTGGGCAGGGAGATTGAGTTTCTCTGGTATGGGCAGAGGCGTTCTGGGCGGGCTGTGTCCATCGCCCCCGATGGGGCGTTGATCGTCATCACGGAGGCTGGAGAGAGGCTGACGCTGAGAGCCGGCGATGTCCACTGCCTGTAGAGGGATTGGCGGGGGTTGCGGCGATGGGCTGCTAACATGCTGGGCGATGGTAGTATGCTGGATTACGGACTGCCGCGGATGGCAGCCCGTTGGGG
>LFTN01000073.1 GCA_001513495.1 Clostridiales bacterium DTU087 | reverse complement strand
GCACCCGGCTGTTAACCGGGTGGTTGTTGGTTCGAGTCCAACCCGGGGAGCCATTTGTTTTGCCTTTTTACAGCTGGAGCGTAAGGGGGTTCACCAGTGGAAGAGTTTGTTACCTCGCTTATGGTCAGTGCCGCATCCGAGATGGGAGATAAGACTCAGCTACTTGTCCTGGCCTTTGCCGCCCAGGCACCATTGGCAGTAGTTGCCAGCGGTGTTCTTGGAGGCTTACTTACAACTAATTTGCTGGCAGCCTTTATCGGGACCGGTATAGGCATGGCTTTACCCCTGGCACCCATCAGATTGGCAGCAGGGGTGCTTTTTTTGGTATTTGCCGGTTGGACCTTATGGGGGCCAAATGAAAGTGAGTCAGAAGGTGAGGACGAATGCAAGGGACACCTGCGATCTCCCTTGGCAGTAGCGTGCGCTTTCTTTATGGCTGAATTGGGTGACAAAACCCAGCTGTGTGCGCTGACCCTAGCTGCTAGGTATCAATCATTCCTGCCGGTATGGCTGGGAGCCAGCGCCGGAATGATTCTAGCCATCTCTCTGGCCATTGGGGTAGGCTATTTCATCGGCAGCAGAATTCCTGAGGCTGCATTGAAATGGCTGTCAGCCAGTGTATTTGCCGTTTTTGGGGTCATCACTCTGATTACTGCACTACAGGGTCTTTGAGCTGTAGTTTCCTGAAGATATTCACAGACTGCTGCAAAAACGCAGTGGCTCGCTGGCTGTCACCTTGCTGATGGTACAACTCGCCCAAGCGAGAATAGACGTCTGCCAGGGACGGCTCTGCCTTTGCTCCCTCTAGTGAAGCGGCGACGGTCAAGAGTATGTTGATTCCTTCATCGATTTTGCCCTGCTGAACACACGCCTCCGCCAACAACTGCCGCAGTCCGGTTTTGTCGCTGGTTGACAATTCCAAGGCTTTTCTTAGAATGCCTTCTGCCGCGGCAGCCCGCTCAGCAGCTGGCGGCTGCCAAGCCAAGTACACCCGGGACAGCTCTTCATATGCATGGGCTTCATGGTGCGACGCTCCGGCATTGCGGGCCTTTTCCGCAGCTTCCAAGAGATGCTGCTCTGCTGTCTCGAATTCACCTCGGGCCCGCTCAATGGAACCCAGGTTGATCTGGCATTGAATCTGCATGTCCTCGTTTTCGATGGCTGCATAGAAGTGCCAGGCCCTGGTGGTGAACCTGCAGGCATTGTCTAGGTCATTCTGATGAAAATCTATATATCCCAAAGCCATACAGATATCTCCATACTTATAATAGGCCTGGGTGGATTCCGATTGCCCTAACGCCTTCAACAAGTTATGCCGGGCCCTTTCATACTCTCGAGAACGGGCGTAAGCTATGCCCAGATTGGTCAATGTCATTGTCTGAAGCTCCGGCATCCGCTCTAAGTGATGTTCAGCGACAGCTAAGGCTTCCTCAAAGGCTGAAACGGCCTGCTTCAGGTTACCCCGGTCCAGCTCCAGATCTCCCAAGCTGTTGAATGCATAGATCAACAACTCCGAATCACCAGCCAGCTTCAGCTCGACCCCAGCCAGCTCCAGCATCTGGGCAGCATTGGCGGTCTGCCCCAATTTAAGATAGGCTTTGGCCAAATAAAAACAGAGCTGTCCTCTGCGGCGGTAGTCGGTCTTGTCCGCCAAAGACAGGGCCTCTTTGTAGTAGTTGACAGCCTCTGTGATCTTGTCTTCCTGTTCCAAATGGCTAGCTAGGAGAATCAAATGGTCAATTTTGTCAGGGTCTGACGAGTGGGGAACATAGTCCTCATCGAGAAAATAGCTGATAGGTTTTCCCAGCCGGTCAGCAATGATCTGCAGGCTCTTGAGAGATGGACGGGCATGATTCTTCTCTATCTGGCTGATAAAGCTCTTGGTGAAGTCGGTACCTGCCAAATCCTGCTGGGTCATCCCCATCTTCAGCCGCAAAGCGCGGATTTTTTCACCAACATGGGGTGATTGTGTCAATGTAAGACCCTCCCATAGCTTAGGACGGAGAAGCATTGCCCTGGTTAGGATAGTTTACACAATTTAGTGTACCATAGGGTTACTGGACAGTCAATGTACAGCAGTCCATTACGAATTGACAAAAAGTAAATCATTTTGTACACTGGGATTACCAAAGATTAAACTAAGGAGGGGCCATCGGGTTGAAGGTGGTGGGATCCTGTGAGCCAATTAAGTAGGCCTAGCGACAATGTCTGCAGAAAATCCAACGGTAGAGTTGAAAGCAGCATCATGACAAGGCACGGGACTATTGCCTATCGGGAAAGGTACATATACTGCCTGGTCCGGGACAGCAGCATATCCTGGCTGGCAGCACCGAGACGGCAAGAGCCTGTCAACAGTTCGCGGATCATGCGATCCCGAGACTTGAATTTGCCCCTGACCGATCCCGGTGACTAAAGGGAACCTTGAACGCACCTTTAGGGTCTATCGCCTCGGGTCAGGTGACCTAACCCCATAGCCCAACCGTCAGGTTGGGCTCTATCTATATACAGCCGCAGCCGCCGATTGGCAGGTGTTTAAAGTGGGTGGGTCGGGTAAAGGAATTAAGGGGCAAGTGTTTAATACTGGAACTAAGATATGTACACGCTGTACAAGCAGGGAAACTGCACCGGTTAACGCTCCAGTGAATAGGCTGGAGAGAGGACGGTGATTCGTATGGAGATGCAGTACCCGGTTACCGGCTGCATTATCTGTCAGCGCCAGTGTGCCGCAGGTATCTCTATCCTGGGCGTGCTGATCTGCTCCCAATGCGAAGGAGAACTGGTGGCGAGTAAGGCGGCACAGCCAGGTTATGATATGTATGTCAAGAGGCTGCGGGCCCTTTGGCACCGGGTATTTGATGCCCATGCCGAGACAGGAAGCCTAGCTGGCGGTTTCCCCGGAGAACTCATGGAGGCAGTTGAATGCTTAGAGCCGAATACCGGCTAGACCAAACCAAAGCCCCTTTTCTAGAAGGCCTGATACAATACAGTCGAGATCAAGTGATCCCCTTTCATACGCCTGGACATAAACAGGGCCGCTCTCTAGATCCTGAACTCCAATCGGCACTGGGCAGGCTCCCCTTTTTGCTGGATCTATCTGACGAGATCGCTAGTCAAGCTCACGGCGATAATTCGGAAAGAGTGCTGCGGGAAGCGGAGGCGCTGGCTGCCGATGCCTTCGGAGCAAAGGCGACGTTTTTTCTCCATAATGGTACAACTGCAGGCATTCAGGCTATGCTGCTGGCAGCTCGCCAATGGGCGGGCAGAACACTACCCGGTGCTGGCTGTGCCGTGGAGGACGGGATGGAGATTATCGTGCCCCGCAGCGTACATCGCTCAGTCTTGGGAGGACTGATCTTGGCCGGCCTGGTCCCCCGATTTGTCTCCGATACATGGGACCAAGAATGGAGTATCCCGCTGCCGCCTCCCCAGGAAGCTTGGCAAGCCGCTGCAGCCGGGTCTCAATTTCTGGCAGCTTACTTTGATACATATCCCAACTATTATGGAATTGCAGGGCATCTGGATAGAACGGCTGATCTTGCCGCTGCTGGGGACAAGCTGTTATTGGTAGATGAAGCCCACGGAGCCCATTTTCGATTTCATCCGGCCCTACCCCCCGCCGCCTTAAGCCTGGGAGCCGACGCTTGTGCCCAGAGTGCCCATAAAGTATTGGGAGTGCTGACCCAGGCGTCAATACTGCACATCAATAACGAAGAACTGGCAGCAACGATGCCCCAGATTCTCGGTATGCTGCAGAGTACAAGCCCATCTTTCTTGCTCTATGCCTCTTTAGATGCTGGGCGGCGGCAAATGGCGCTGGCTGGGGAACACCTCTGGCAAAGGGCCTTGGAATTATCCAGTACTGCCCGGGAAAAGATCAACCGGATGCCGGGATTGCGATGCTTAGGGGAGGAAATACTGAATAAGCCTCAAGTTGGATTCTGGGATCCCACTAAACTGCTGATTAAGGTGGATGGGTTGGGGCTGAGCGGCTCCGAAGCTGAAAAGCGGCTGCGGGCCAAGGGCATACAAGTAGAGCTGGCAGGCCTCAACCATGTCCTTGCCCTCATTGCTATAGGTGATGGCCCCGAGGAAGTTGAAGCTTTGGTGAGGGCACTGGAGGAGCTGCAGAAGGAGCGGAGCAGTTCCAGACGGCGGCCTCCAGCAAGCTTGCCTCAGCTCCCCCGGCCGGGAGAGATGCTGGTATCTCTTCGACGGGCGATCTTGTCTCCCAGGCGGGAACTCAGCCTGGCTGCTGCGCAGGGCGAGGTAGCTGCTGAAGCAGTGCTGCCGTATCCGCCGGGAATCCCTGTGTTAGTACCAGGGGAGAGGATAACCGTTGAGAGTATAGACTTCTTGCAGGATTGCGGCCGAAAGGGTATTGAAATAAGAGGTTGGGCCAATGCTGACAGACAGACAATCTGGGTGGTGGATATCGATTGAACAAGCAAAAAGAGATTGTTGATGACTTAGATCGTTTGTTGGAGGTCCTGCCCCAGTTCGTTCGGGAGACCATAGAGGAGCAGGAGAATTTCGATGATCTGATTGAAATTGTCTTGGACTTAGGCAGAAGGCCGGAAGCCCGCTATTCCCATAGATTCATCTACCTTGCCGAGAACGAGATCAGCCGAGAGCATATTGACACTGTGCTGAAGCGGGTAGGAGAATTTGGGTTGGATAACAGGGCTGGTATAGAAAGGACCCTGCATCGGATTTCGGCTATCCGCAATCGCCAAGGTGAGATCATCGGACTCACCTGCCGGGTGGGGCGGGCGATTTTTGGCACCATCGATATCATCCGGGATGTCATTGAGACCGGTGCAAGCATCTTGCTCTTGGGTAAGCCGGGGGTTGGCAAAACCACCATGCTGCGGGAGATTGCCCGGGTGCTGGCTGATGAGTTCCTCAAGCGGGTGGTAATCGTAGATACCTCCAATGAGATCGCCGGCGATGGAGATATTCCCCATCCGGCCATCGGCCGGTCCCGCCGCATGCAGGTTCCCCGTCCAGCTGATCAGGCGGCGGTGATGATTGAGGCTGTGGAAAACCACATGCCTGAAGCCATAGTTATTGACGAGATTGGAACAGAAGCGGAGGCCCAAGCCGCCCGCACCATTGCCGAGCGGGGTGTACAGCTCATCGGTACAGCCCACGGCATTACTTTGGATAATCTTGTTCTCAATCCCACACTGTCTGACCTGGTGGGAGGCATTCAGGCTGTTACTTTGGGAGATGAAGAAGCCCGCCGCCGGGGAACCCAGAAGACTGTGCTGGAACGAAAAGCGCCTCCGACATTTGATATTGTCATTGAAATTCAAAGTACGCGGCGGCTCGCTATTCACCACGATGTGGCTAAGACTGTCGACTTGCTCCTGCGGGGCATAGAGCCCCGTCCGGAGATCCGGGAGCGTTCGGCAGCAGGGGAAATAAGGGTGGTCCAAGAAAGCGACCTGGAAGAACTGCATTTTGGAGCAGCCAAGCCGGCAGAGGTGAGTCCGGCACCCCTCGCCAAGTCTCCGGTTCCCAAGGTCATGCGGGTCTTTCCCTATGCGGTGAGCCGCAACCGGCTGGAAAGGGCTATTGCTGAAGCCGGGGTACCCCTGAGGCTTACCGATGATCTGACCCAGGCGGATTTTGTTCTGACCTTAAAGGGCCAGTACCGGAAGATGCCAAAGAGGCTGCGGGAGGCAGAGGCTAGGGGGAAGCCTGTATATGTGCTCCGCAGCAATACCAAGGCCCAGATGCAGGAGTTTGTCACCAATCTAGTAGATGATGAAGAGGCCAATGCCCTGATGGAAGCGGAACGGGCTGTCCATCAGGTCCAGCTGTTTTCTCAACCCGTTGAGCTTTCACCTCAGAATGCCCATATCCGCCGTCTGCAGCATCAACTGATTGAGAAGTACAAGCTGCATTCTACCAGCGTGGGAGATGAGCCGGAGCGGCGGGTGAAGGTTCTGCCAGTTGATCTTTCCAGTGAAATAAGGTGAAATGAATATGGGACCGACTTTTATTACTCTCGAGGGGCCGGATGGCTCCGGAAAATCGACACAGGCGGCGCTGCTGGCAGAAAAATTGACCGAGATGGGTTTGTCGGTGCTCTTGACCCGGGAGCCGGGGGGCACACCGGTGGGGCGGAGACTGCGGGAAATCCTCTTGAATCCCGATGTTCAGTTATCGGTGATGACAGAAGTCCTGCTCATGGCAGCTGACCGAGCTCAGCATGTTCAAGAGGTGATCAAGCCTGCTCTGGAGAATAATATGGTCGTAGTCTGCGATCGGTATGTTGACTCCAGCCTGGCATACCAAGGGTTCGGCCTCTTGGGAGACGTAAGCCAAGTTAAGGCCATCAACGAAGCGGCTGTTGAAGGTGTATGGCCTGACTTGACCATCTTGTTGGATGTAGAGCCTGAAGTCGGCCTGCGACGGCATCGGCAGGCGGCATCCGCAGCGGGGAGGCCTAGCTGTTCCGGCCGGGCTGGCGGCTTGGACAGGATCGAACAGCGGGATCTGGAGTTTCACCAAAGGGTTCGAGACGGATATCATGTACTATCGACATTGTATGCGCAGCGATTTGTTGTCATCGATACCACTGGATTGGAGATAGAGACAGTAGCCCAGATTGTTTGGGAGGCTGTGGAACAGCGGTTCAAAGGCGATAACCGGTGATTGCAGCTTTACCCAGCAGGGGAGGGAAAGACCCATGAAATTGATTATTGCCATCGTACAGGATCAAGATGCCAACAGACTGCTGGAGAGACTATTAGATAACGGAATCGGTGCCACAAAACTAGCTAGTACCGGCGGCTTCTTAAAGGTAGGCAGTACAACACTACTAATCGGAGTTGAGGAAAACCAGGTCGAAGAGGTCCTCGATCATCTGCGGGAGACCTGTAAGGCTCGCAAGCAGCTGGTCACTCCTCTAGCAGCTGTCGGCAGATCCATTAGTGCCTTTATGCCCCAGCCGGTGGAGGTCAAAGTGGGCGGGGCGACTGTGTTCATTCTAGATGTCGAGCGTTTTGAGAAAATCTAGGGAACAGCGTAATGGGGGGAGAGGAAGCGCAGCTGCCCTGGGGGTGGCTTGTGCCCGCGCATGAAGATCCGTGCCAGAAAAGAACGGCAATTGGGGCGTGATATGCCGTCAGGGAGGCCTAGTGGTGCATCCCAGGTGTCTCTTCGCCATTCACCGTTCTTGACAGCTCTGCAAGAGACAATGGATGGGCGGGATGATGAGTCTTTGGCCAGTTCCTTCGCTGCCATCGATGAAGCCGCCGAGGCCCTCCGCCGTTCAGTCACCTTGCGCAATTTGAAGAGATATAAAGAACTTGTGCGGGAGTTCATCCGGCTGCTGACCGCCAGGGCCTATACCGTCCATCGGGAAGCAGGCTTTGATCGATATGGCCATCGGCGTTTGTACACCATTGTGGCCAAGATCGATGCTGAGTTGGAAGCGTTAACCCGTGAAGTCATGGAGGCACAGTCGGATCAGTTGGATTGGGTTAGCCGACTGGATGAGATCAGAGGCCTGCTTTTGGATATCTATAGTTAATACCGCTGTGGGGCTGCGCCGGAGGAGGACAAACCAATATGGGAGGATTTGACGGCCTGATCGGGCAGGATGCCTTGGTCCAGCGGCTGCAGCAAGCTATCATCTCCGGGAGGGTCGCCCACGCTTACTTGATCACCGGTGCACCGGGCTCCGGCAAGAAAACCTTGGCCATGGCCTTCGCCCAGGCCCTTTTCTGTATGGAGGACCCCGGGAGAGCCTGTGGGACTTGCCAGGATTGCCGCCGAATTGAGGCCGGCAACCATCCAGATATGACAATAGTGCCGCCCGAAGCAGGCAGGATAAAGATTGACCAAGTTAGGAGACTTAAGGAGCGGTTTGCCCTGCAGTCCTATGAAGGCAGCTGGAAGGCAGGCATAGTTGTTGGAGCCGAGACCATGACTGTGGAGGCGGCCAACAGTCTGCTAAAACTGCTGGAGGAACCCAGCGGTCAAGCCGTGATCATGCTTCTCAGTACAAGTCCTTCAATGCTGCTGCCAACCATAGTGTCCCGCTGCCAGAGAATTGCAATGAAGCGCATTCCCCGTCAACTGATAGCATCTTATCTAGAAAGGGAATTTGGGTTTTCGCCTCAGAGGGCTGCGGTAGTTGCCGGTTTGGCCGATGGCCGGCTGGGACAAGCTAAAGAGTATGCTAAAGAGGAAAACCTGGCTCGGATGGAACAGATCCTATCGGCATTGGCGGCTTCGGAAGGGCGCGGCCTGCAAGCTCTGCGGCTGGCAGCCGAATTGGATGCCGACCCGGAAGCTCTTGAGTTTGCGATGCAGATTATAGCTACCTGGCTGCGGGACATGTTGCTGGCGGCATCGGGCTGTCCCCAAGATACCATTGTTCATCAAAACTACTATGATAAGCTTCTGGAGCAAAGCAGGCTGTATCCCATGGCGGCAATTAGACAGGCGGTTTGGCAAGTGGAGGATGCAGCCCGGGCGCTTAGGGCCAATGCCAACCGGCGGTTAACCTTGGATGCATTGCTCTATCAGCTGGCTGATTTGAACTCTTCTTCTCGAGCGAAAGAGGTTTATAGATATGGTAAAAGTGGTGGGAGTTAGATTTAAGCATGCGGGCAAGATCTATTATTTTGACCCCGGCGATTTTGACCTGGCTGCCGGTGACCCTGTCATCGTGGAGACTGCCAGAGGTATAGAGTACGGACAAGTAGTTGTTGCACCTAAGGAAGTGGCGGAAAGTGATGTTGTTCAGCCGCTAAAACAGGTATTGCGCCAGGCCACTGAAGCGGATATGGAGATTCTGGCCGAGAACGCTGAGAAAGAACGCTCCGCTTTTCAGATAGGCTTGGAGAAAATCGAAAAACACGGGCTGCCCATGAAGCTGGTAGATGTAGAATACACCTTCGACAACAGCAAGGTGATTTTCTACTTCACTGCAGATGGGCGGGTGGATTTCCGAGAGCTGGTCAAGGATTTAGCCAGCGTTTTCCGGACCCGGATCGAGCTCCGGCAGATAGGTGTTAGAGATCAGGCGAAAATGCTGGGAGGGCTGGGGCCATGCGGAAGGCCCATGTGCTGTGCTACCTTCCTAGGGGACTTCGAACCGGTTTCCATCAAGATGGCTAAAGAACAGAATCTATCCCTAAATCCCAGCAAGATCTCGGGAATCTGTGGGAGACTAATGTGCTGCCTCAAGTTCGAAACCGAGGTGTATAGAGCCGAGAAGGAAAGGAGCCCAGCGGAAATCCAGGAAGAAAACCTGGAGGAGCCCCTGACGGAGGACGCCTGCGGCTGCGAAGCATGCGGCGCATGTGGGTTGACGGATACTGCGGTGGAGGAAGCCGGTGCAGGGGCTCCAGCGGATCTTGAAGATACTGATGCTGGGGATGATGGAGGCCGGGAAACCGCGCCATCTGATGTTGAGGCCAGTCCTCAAGACAAAGACGGTTCATCGGCTGCACAGCCCAAGGCCAGCCGACGGCGTAAACGGCGTTACCGCCGTCCCCGCAAGCGTCCAAACAAAGAAGAGAGCAAGCAGGGCCAAGATCGAAGTGATGGGAAAAATGAGGTGGGGTTGTGAGCCGCGAAGCTTTAGAACACCATGTCTATATCGTTGAGTGCCGGGACGGAACCCTCTATACTGGATATGCGGGGGATTTAGAGCAGCGGCTCAAAGCCCATAACCAAGGAAAAGGGGCCAAATACACCCGGGGACGCCGCCCTGTCCGTTTGGTCTACCGGGAAAGCTTTGAAAGCAAGAGTGCTGCCCTGCGGCGGGAACACCAGATCAAAGCTCAATCCAGGGAAGCCAAACTCCGGCTGATCCAGGGGAAGGATTCGGAAGCGGCGGCACCACAGGAGAGATACCGGTGACACAGAGCTGCGGAGAACTGTTTATCTGTGCGACTCCCATTGGCAATTTGGAAGACATCACCTTGAGGGCACTGAGAGTCCTTCGGGAGGCCGATCTGATCGCCGCAGAAGACACTCGGCGGACTCGCCAGCTCCTCACCCATTTTGATATCCATACGCCCCTGCTCAGCTATCATCAGCATAATGCAGCTGGTAGAATCCCGGAGCTGATCCGGCGGCTGAAATCTGGAGAGAGTATTGCGGTGGTGTCAGATGCTGGGACGCCGGGAATTTCCGATCCCGGCCAGGAATTGATCCAAGCAGCAATCCAGGAAGGCTTGCCTGTTGTCCCTGTACCCGGCCCCAGTGCCGTGATTACTGCTTTAGTTGCCGCCGGATTTGATACCTCTGCCTTTGTGTTCGGCGGGTTCATTCCCCGCGGCCGCCGGGAAAAGCGGGAAGCCATGGAAAGGGTGGCAAGGGAGCCGCGAACCACGGTGCTTTATGAAGCCCCCCATCGGCTGCGGGATACGCTGCGGCTCTGTGCAGAACTGATGCCCCAGCGTCCGATGGCAGTCTGCCGTGAGATGACTAAAGTCCATGAAGAGATCGTCAGGGGAAACCCCGCTTTTCTATTGGAGCACTTTGAAGAGAATAACCCCAGGGGTGAATTCGTACTGGTCTTTTCTGCCGTTGACGAGAGCAGCATTCCAGCGGATGCTGAGGGAGCAGGAGAGGGACTAACCATCGAGGAAAGACTAGCTGAGCTTTTGGAGCAAGGCTATGACAAGAAAGCCGCCATCAAGACTGTAGCCCGGGAACGGGGTGTTCCCCGGCGGGAAGTCTATGATGCTGCCATAGACCTTCCCGCATCCCCCATGAGGAAGCCCTAAGCTAAAGGACAGGCCTAGGATACACCATTGCTCATTTGGCTGACACACTTTGAGCATACATACTTCTTCTTGAAGGCGGTTATCCCATCGGTACTGCCGCAGAAGACGCAGGCAGCTTCGTGTCTTCTCAAGATAATTCTATCGCCTTCGACGAAAATCTCGATGGGGTCTTTTTTATCAATCTGCAATGTGCGGCGCAGTTCTATAGGAATCACGATTCGGCCTAGGTTGTCCATCTGGCGCACTATTCCGGTAGACTTCATCTATTGCCACATCCCTTTCGACACAAGTCGACATATTCACAAGGGAAAGTATACAGAGTGCCGGAGACCAAGTCAACCTCTTTCTTGTAAAAAATTGTTAAGAGAGGAGGCGCAAGAGTTAGATGGATCTGCGTATTATTGGAAGGAGCTCTCCTTACGCCGGGCCGGGGGAAGCAGCGGTGGGATACGTAGTAGACAACGAAGGCGGCCACATGATGCTGGAGTGCGGCACAGGCGTTGTCGCCAAGTACCTCCAACGATACAAGCTTTCCGAGCTTCAGGGAGTGATCATCAGTCATCTGCATCCGGACCACTCAGCTGATCTGTTTCCCCTCGGGTTTGCCATCCTGCATTCACTGCAGCAGGGCTTGAGATCAAGGCCGGTACACCTCTATCTGCCCCCGGGGGGCGTGGATACTTTCAATGCTGTGCTGGAACACTTAGGGGGCCTGCAAAAACACTACGCCCAGGCCTTTGCCTACCGGGAGTACCGAGCTCATGTACCCATCTCCATCGGGAACTGGAAGGCGTATTTCCATCGAGTCTACCATGGGATGAGCTGCCATGGAGTCATGGTCGAGGGAGAGCAAGGACAGCGGTTGGGTTATACAGCAGACACCAAGATGGGGCCAGAACTGGAGCGCTTTTTCCAGGGGGTTGATCTCCTCCTATGCGAAGCAACGGTGGATTCAGAGGAAGAGGCCCAAAGCACTAATCATCTGACAGCGGAAGAAGCAGGCAGGCTTGGGGCAGCGATAGGTGCGAGTCATCTAGTGCTAACCCACTTTCTGCCGGGAACCGATGTTGACATGAAGAAGTGCTTGGCAGCCCGCCATTTCTCTGGAAAGATCACAGCTGCAGAGATAGATGCAGTATATGCCGTGGGCGGAGAATAGGCAAGCTGCCGCCGAGAGCGGAGCAGCGGTGCTTGACAGCCTGGAAGATTGTGATATAGTAAAGATTACAATTGACTATGCAAAGGCTGTGAATGGGAAGAGTAATCACCCAAGAGGGCAGATAAAGAGAGTCGGGTAGGGTGAAAGCCGATTCTGCCCTGTGGTGTTGAACATGGCCCAGGAGCCGTCATTCGAACATCCAGCGGACTGTGGCACAGGGCCGTTGGATCAGTAGGGTGAACCGGGAACCTTGACAAAGGTGAGGCGCCCGTTACAGCGCCAGGGTATAAAGGCCTCGCTGCTAGTAGGCGAGAGCTGAGTACCTGGTAAGGCCGTTGCCGCGAGGCATTGGTGAAATCTGGGTGGTACCGCGTGAGTGATCTCTCCCGCCCCTGGTGATAATCAGGGTGCGGGAGATTTTTGGTTATGGCAGCATTTTAGCTGGCAAAGGAAGAACTCTGGAGAAAGGAAGATGCACAATGGGCAGGAAGGGAAGATATTACGTTTCCACTCCCATCTATTACCCCAGTGACCGACTGCACATCGGGCATGTCTATACAACGACCGTAGCGGACTGCATAGCCCGTTGGCACCGCTTCATAGGAGACGACGTGCTGTTTCTGACCGGGTCTGACGAGCACGGGCAAAAGATCGAGAGAATCGCTAGCTCCCAGGGCATCGAGCCCAAATCATATGTAGATAAGATCGTCGACAGCTTCAAAGTCCTCTGGAAAAGGTACAACATCTCCTATGATGATTTCGTCAGGACTACTGATGAGCGCCACCGCCGGGTCGTTCAGGAAGTGTTCCGCAGGATCTATGCCAAAGGAGATATCTACAAAGGGGAATACAAGGGCTGGTACTGTACCCCTTGTGAAGCTTTTTGGGTGGAGACCAAGCTGCAGGATGGGAACTGTCCCGACTGCGGCCGCCCAGTGGAGCTGGTCAAGGAAGAGAGCTACTTCTTCCGTCTATCCAATTATGCCGACCGCTTGCTTCGACACATTGAAGAAAACCCGGAATTTATCCAGCCGGAGAGCCGCCGGAATGAGATGGTAAGCTTTATCAAGAGCGGCCTCGAGGATCTTTGTGTGTCCAGGACCACCTTTGACTGGGGCATTCCAGTTCCTATGGATGATGATCACGTCATCTATGTGTGGATTGACGCCTTGACCAACTACTTGACCGGGTCCGGATTCCTCCAGGATGAAGAGCAATTTGCCCGCTACTGGCCGGCGGATCTGCACCTAGTCGGCAAGGAGATCGTCCGGTTCCATACAATCATCTGGCCAATCATTCTTATGGCCCTTGACCTGCCTTTGCCTAAGACGGTATTTGGACACGGCTGGCTCCTGATGGAGCACGATAAGATGTCCAAATCTAAAGGCAATGTGGTAGATCCCCTGGAGCTGGCCGATGAGTTTGGGGTGGATGCTATCAGGTACTTCCTCCTGAGGGAGGTGTCTTTTGGACAGGACGGCAACTTCTCCCGCAGAGCCCTGATTGACAGAATTAATGCGGATCTGGCCAATGACCTGGGCAACCTGCTTCACCGCAGTGTAGCCATGATCGGCCGCTATCGGGAGGGAGTCATACCCCAGCCCGGGGCTTTGACAGAGCTTGAGCAGGACTTGCAAAAGCTGGCTGCTGCCGCTGCGGCTGATGTCAATCGCCATATAGATGGGCTGGAGATCAACGCTGCCTTGTCGGCCATTTGGAGACTGGTCAGCAGAGCCAACAAGTACATTGATGAAGCTGAACCCTGGACCCTCAACAAGACAGGCCAGAGTGAACGGCTTGATACTGTGCTTTACCACTTGGGGGAGACCTTGCGGATTCTGGCCCTCTTGGTCAAATCCTTCATGCCTGAAACGGGAGATAAGATGTGGGCACAGCTGGGAATCAGCCAGGCTATCGAGTCCTGTCGGTTTGAAGATACAGCTTGGGGCGGCCTGCAGCCTGGGACAAAGGTCGTCAAGGGCGACCCGATTTTCCCCCGGATCGATCCAGAAGAGCTAGCAGAAGTAGAGGAGGCGTCCAGTGTGGCTGAAACTAAGCAAGAGACCGCAGATAATACTGTCAAGGAAACGGCGGCAGCAAAACCGCTGGTGTCCATTGAAGATTTCGCAAAACTTGACTTGAGGGTAGCAGAGATCAAAGCTGCTGAACCTGTTCCGGGAGCCGATCGGCTGCTGAAGTTAACAGTATCCGTTGGCGAAGAAGAGAGGCAGATTGTGGCCGGCATCGCCCAACACTACACTCCCGACGCCCTGGTGGGGAAGCGGATTGTAGTAGTAGCCAATCTCAAGCCTGCCAAGCTGCGGGGTGTCCTTTCAGAAGGGATGCTGCTGGCAGCCTCCACCGAAGGCAGCCTGGGGTTGGTGACGGTGGAAAGGGATCTACCCAGCGGAGCCCAGGTTAAATAATGTCGGGTGATACAATGGAGCTCATCGATACTCACTGTCATCTCAATGACCCGCGGTTTGAGAGCGATCTCCCCGAGGTGATCCAGCGGGCCAGGTCTGCAGGAGTAACCGAGCTGGTCAACATAGGTTACGATTTGGATTCCTCCCGTAAAGGAATCGAACTGGCTGCTTTATACTCGGGCCTGAAAACCACGGTGGGCATCCATCCCCATGATGCCGATACGGCAGATGAGGCCGCCTTGGCAGAACTGGCCAAGCTGGCCGGTGCCGAATCGGTGGCAGCCATCGGGGAGATCGGATTAGACTATTATTACGACAACTCACCGAGGGAACTGCAGCGCTTGGCCTTTCGCCGCCAGATGGAGCTGGCCAAGGAAATGGATCTGCCGGTGGTGATTCACAGCCGCAGTGCTGCGCAAGAGACCCTGGAGATCCTACAGGAATTCGCTCCTTTGCGGGGCATCATGCACTGCTTTTCTGGGAGTTTTGAGACAGCGCAGATCTGTATGGATCTCGGCCTCTATATTGCCTTCGGAGGAGCCATTACCTTCAAGAATGCCGACCGGCTCCGGGGAGTGGCAGCCAGAGTCCCCTTGGAAAGAACTGTGCTGGAGACTGATTGCCCATATCTGAGTCCAGAGCCTTGGCGGGGCCGGCGCAATGAACCGGCTTACTTGGTCTCTGTACTCGCTAAACTGGCAGAGCTAAAGCAGGTCAGTGAAGCTGAGGCAGCTCGGATAACCACCGTAAATGCCCGGAATGTTTTCGGACTGGAGTAGGGATCAAGCAGGTTTGCTCATCAACGGCATCAAGCAGACAATCGGGGATGGCAGCACTGGAGACAGTGCACCATCCCCGACGCTTTTAGCCCTAGAGGGAAAGAACAATACCCGCCAGCCCCCCGAACAAGATAATGAGAATATGGTTGAGCTCAGTCTTGGTGATTAATAGAAAGGCAGCCGCTGCTAGAAGCAGCCTTCTGAAGTCGACAACGGCCACCGGCAGAATGTACAAACCGGCGCAGGCGATGAGCACAACTATTGCCACGTGAATCCCCGACATAGCCCGGTCGACAATTGGGTGCTCCCGGTAGCGGGAGAGAAGCTGTACCAATAAGAAGACCAGGATCAGAGAGGGTGCGATAACTGAGAGGGTGGCCAGGGCTCCGCCCGCCAGGCCGAAGAAGCGATAGCCTACAAAGGTAGCAGAGTTCACCGCAATGGGGCCCGGTGTCATCTCTGATATGGCTACGATATCCAGGAACTCCTCCGCACTCAGCCAGCCAGGCCCGATCAGCTCCCGCTCCAGAAGAGGAATCATGGCATAGCCGCCCCCGAAGGTGAAGGCCCCGATCTTGAAAAAGGTCCAAAAGATGGGCAAGAGGCTGGGTGGCGAAGCTGCAGCCGCTGCCTGCTGGTGGATGAGTCCCTCCTGCGTTCTGGTATTCATAGAGAATGCTCCTTCTAGGCGATATTGGATGCTTGGGTTGATTTGGCCACTGTGGTCTCGTTCTGCAGTTAAGGCCTACAATACCGGACTCAGCGTATCAAATAGCGGATCCGAGGTCAAGGAAACAGTCCTTGATTTTCTCCGAGGGTCTGGATATAATAATAGATACAAGCGGATGTGGCCTAGCGGTAGGGCATCGGCTTCCCAAGCCGAGGATCGCGGGTTCGAATCCCGTCATCCGCTCCATTTTTATTTGCCGGCGTAGCTCAATCGGCAGAGCGGCGCATTCGTAATGCGTAGGTTAGCGGTTCAAGTCCGCTCGCCGGCTCCAATGGCCTCCTTACTGCGGTTGGACAGCAAGGAGTTTTTTTGTGCCCGGAGACTGTTCCGAAGGTTATGCCGGAAAGAATATAGACCCCACCAGGAACTCTATCCCGGTGGGGCTTTCGCTTTGGTGGTCGCATCTGGACTCGAACCAGAGGCCTCTACGATGTGAGCGTAGCGCTCTAACCAACTGAGCTATGCGACCGAACCGCTTACTGTGTCCCTATTATAACTCGAAATCCTCAGAGTGTAAAGAGGTAGTTGATGCTGACTCTGCAAGGCCCTGGGGCCTGAACGCAGCCGCTTTAGGCTGCCTCAAGGGGCTGCTGACACCCAATGGAACTCTCCACAAAGTCAGGTCTTGCCACAACTAGTGCCGAATATTTTCTTTCCGATGCAGGCATACTCTCCTTAGAGGTCGGCAATGTCTCTCAATCGTGATTCGATACTGTCAGCAGTTCGAGCCGCCGGACCGGCATGAAGCTTTCCGCCGGCAGGCGAGCAGGTTCGGTCTGAGCCTATCAGTTTGGGAGACCCCTTGCCGGCCTCTTGGTCGTGGAGCCAGGGTCAAAGGTCTTGGCAGAGGATGGAAAAAGAACGGCATGGGAGGACAAGGGTGTGACTATAGCGGCTGCCGCAGCGAGGACCTTAGCATTTTACGGGGTGCTGCTCCTATTGCTGAGGATCATGGGCAAGCGGGAAATTGGGGCTCTCTCCCCCTTCGACCTTGTTGTCACCATCATGATTGCCGAACTGGCAGCTCTCCCCATGGAAAATCCCGACATTTCCATGGTAGATGCCTTAGTCCCGATTTTCACCCTCACAGTTGCGGAGATCGCTGTCTCCTACATCACTTTGAAGAGTGACAGGATGCGAGCCTTGCTTACTGGGACGCCAAGCATTATAATTCGGAGTGGGGAAATCATCGAGAGCGAGATGCGGCGAACGAGGTACAATCTCAGTGATTTGCTGCTGCAGCTGCGCCTTAAAGGTATCGCCAACATCGCCGACGTCGAGGTGGCCATCCTGGAGACCAATGGGGAGCTGAGCGTCTTTCCCAAGTCGCAGCGGCGGCCTGTGGTCCCGGCTGATCTAGGTGTGGAAACTGAACCAGAGGGTTTGCCCCTGGTTATAATCGCAGATGGAGTCGTAAACAAAGCTAACCTCAGGTATGCAGGCCTAGACCATGGGTGGTTAATAACCCAGCTGCGGCAGCAGGGCATCGACTCGGTGGACGATGTACTATTGGCCAGTCTGGATGCGGTTGGGCACCTATTTGTCCAAAGGAAGAACCGGTCTAGGAGGAGGAGACATGCGGACATACTATGATGTTATTATCATTGGTGCCGGCCCCGCCGGCTTTTTTACCGCCATGGAGCTGGTCCGCAACACAGCCGATTTGTCTATTCTCTTGGTTGACAAGGGACGCTCCTTGGCCAGGCGGTTTTGTGCGGCCCGGGAGACGGGGGTCTGCAGCTCATGCGACCCATGTGCCATTACCAGCGGCTTTGCAGGTGCGGGGGCTTTCAGTGACGGCAAATTGAGCCTAGCTCCCAGCGTAGGGGGCAGACTGACTGATTATCTGCCAGAAAAGACAGTCCAGGATCTCATCGACTACGTTGACGGCATCTATCGGGAGTTTGGGGCTTCCGATGCAGTCCACGGGCTTAACGACAAGGCTGTGGAGGATATCATGTATGAAGCATCTAAGCATAACATTCAACTGATACCCTGTCCGGTGCGTCACCTGGGAACCGATGAATCGCTGGAAGTCCTGGAAAGCATGTATCAGTATCTTTTGCGGCAGCCCTGTTTTGAGTTTTCGGAGCTGACAACCGTTCTGGAGATTCTAGTGGAGGGGGGGAAGGCAGCGGGAGTACGGCTGCAGCAGCAGGGTAAAGAACCGGTTGAGGTCAATGCTCGGTATGTGATTGCGGCTCCCGGCAGGGGCGGTGCCGGCTGGATGCTGGAAGAGAGCCGCCGCCTGGGCCTTCGGACTGAGAACAACGAGGTCGATATCGGTGTGCGGGTAGAGGTGCCCAATGCCATAATTGATCACCTGACTAAGGAACTCTATGAAGCCAAGTTGGTATATTACTCCGATACCTTCGACAACAAAGTCCGCACCTTCTGTATGAATCCCGGCGGCGTGGTGTCGGAGGAGCGCTATGAAGGAGACTTGGCAGTCGTTAACGGCCACAGCTATCAAGATCCGAGCTTGCGGACGCCCAACACCAATTTCGCCCTTCTAGTCTCTACCCGGTTTACCGAGCCCTTTAAGGAGCCCATTGAATACGGGAAATATATAGCCCGCCTGGCGAACATGCTGACTGGCGGCGGAGTAATGGTGCAGCGTTTGGGAGACCTCCTGAAGGGCCGCCGTACAGACCGGGACCGCCTAAAGAAGTCAACTACTATTCCCACTCTGCCCAGTGCCGTGCCGGGAGATCTTAGCTATGCTTTACCCCATCGCTACCTGATGTCTATTGTAGAGACCCTAAGGGCACTGGATAGTATCATTCCCGGCCTTTATTCTAGAAACACCTTGCTCTACGGAGTGGAGGTCAAGTTCTATTCTGCCAGGGTAGATGTCGGGCCTAACATGGCTGCGGAAATCGATGGTTTGTATGCCGTTGGTGACGGAGCCGGGGTTACCAGAGGGCTGATTCAAGCGTCAGCCAGCGGTGTGATAGTAGCCAGAGATATTCTGGGACTGCCTTTGCCGCAAAGAACAAGTTGACACAGCAGTATATGTGACGGCTGGACCTGCATCTTAGACAGGGGGAGATTGAGTGCAAGAAATCATCATCGAGATCATCAGCAGCTACGGTTATTTGGGTGTTTTCTTGCTGATTGCCATTGAAAACCTATTTCCCCCGATACCATCAGAGGTCATCTTGGCCTTCGGCGGCTTTATGACTACATATACTGCCATGACAGTATGGGGTGTGATCTTGTCCTCCACAGCAGGTTCAGTAGCAGGTGCGCTGATCTTGTATACCATCGGCCGGGGATTAAATGCCCAGCGGCTTGAGAGTCTGTTTAACAGCAAAGCGGCTCAGGCCTTGCGGCTTAGGCATGAAGATGTGCGTAGAGCCGGTAAATGGTTTAATAAGCACGGCAATCGGGCAGTATTCTTGTGCCGGTTTATTCCGATTGTCAGAAGTCTGGTTTCTATCCCCGCAGGTATGGCGAACATGAAATTGCCGGTTTTTCTACCGCTAACCATCTTAGGTACGCTGATCTGGAATACAGTGCTTGTCTATTTAGGGAGATTGGCAGGCGAGGCCTGGGAGATAGTGGTTTCATACCTAGACCTATATTCATTGATCACCTTAGTTGCCTTTGTGCTCATCGGGCTGGCGGCAGCTGCAATCTTTATCAAGCGGAGGTTCTTGCCGCGGAATTAGCGGTCATTGCCTGAGGATGTTGCCCAGCAGTACTCAAGCCCCAGCCCGGGTGTGTGCCTCGCTAGAACATGCCTTGTATGCAGATTCAAGCCGCAGCTAATGTAGGTGTGGCTCTAGGAGCAGATGGAGATGTACCGATTGTACTGTTCAGATAGCCGGCAAACATTCTGGGCTCAAAGGCAGCCTACGAAAGGAAAGGAGTCCTTCAATTGTTCTATAAACGGAGTTTAGCAGCCAAGATAGCAGTATACATAGGCGCTGTGATGATTCTCATGTGCGGCGGCTTGGGCCTGTTATCCCACTACTATAGTTCATCGGCGGTAATTGAAGAGGTTGAGGCAGCTCTAGAA
>LFTN01000033.1 GCA_001513495.1 Clostridiales bacterium DTU087 | reverse complement strand
GGCATATAATAGGCAACTAGCTCTCCATCGGTGATAATGGTAGAGGGAATAACGGGGTTATCAGTCTGGCAATCCAGCCGCAGCCGCTCCCACCCCTTGACTTTCAGATCGCCTGTCACCGCCACACGAACTCCATCCTGCTGAATCACCACAGTGACTCTGCCTGCCAGATTCTGGGCACCGCTGAACTGGGCAGCCATGTTCCGCAGGATGCCATCACCGTCTAGGCCGAACTGACCCTCCTTGGCCAAGGCACCAATCGGATTCATGCCCACAGCAGCCATCAGTACTAGGCAGGATAGGGCAATTTTCAACCTCCGCTTCCGTCTGATCAACGCCCCCACTTCCTCATCTCCCCCACTTCTGGATTTCCCCGCATCCTATGTAACCTCATTTTCGGATCTGCTACTTAGTCCGTAGATCCGCGACTGAATCTAAGACATAATCCGGCCTAATATCTGAAGCCGCCAGCCTCTCCCCATCGGTGACGCCGCTCATGACCAGGGCTGTAGCCAATCCATAGCTGCTGCCCATGAGAATATCGGTCTCAATCCGATCCCCCACCATCAGGCACCGCTCCGCAGGAAGTTTGAGCATATCTAATGCCACTTTGAGAGTCATGGAGTTGGGTTTACCCACAATGAGTTCCACCTTTTTGCCCGATGTCCCTTCTACAGCACCGATGACACCGCCGGCATCGGGTATCTCGCCTCCCTCTACAGGACAGGTGCGATCACCATTGGTGGCAATCAGCCGGGCTCCCTGCTTGACACACTGCAGAGCCCTGTTGAGCTTCTGATAGTCAAATGTCCGATCAAAGGCCAGGACCACATAGTCTACCTGGTAATCCACCGTCTCCGGCTCCAGTATGTATCTGACACCAGCCTCATCCAGATCATCTAAGAGAGCCTGCTCGCCGATGACATAACAGAGGCAGCCCGGTGCCTCCCGGCGCAGGTACTGTGCTAGAACAAAAGATGAGTTGATCACACTGCTAACATCTGTGGGGACTCCCAGTCGGGTAAGCTTAGCTGCATAATCATAACGGGTTTCAATGGGTTTATTGGATAAGAAAACCACACCCCTGCCGGCTTCCCGCAGTTCCTTAATCACTCGATCTGCACCGGGAAGCAGCTTTTCTCCCAAATAAATGGTTCCATCCAGATCGAAGATATACCCATCATATAACGGCATCTGGTTCAATATCAGCGACATCCTTTCCCATATCATTCTAAGCAGGCTCACACTCCTGCGCCCAGTTGTCCCCTAGATGGATCCCACAGCTCAGTCCGGCTGGTGGATACACCCACAGCCGGCCCCTGCAGGACCGCGTCTACATCGGCCCAAGTCTCCACCAAGCCTCCGGCAATGATGGGGGGCATCGCATCAACCGGCAGCCGTTCTGCCAGATGGGGCAAGACCAAAGCCGGCAGGATCTCAACAGCATCGGGTTCCGCTGACCGCATCATAGCCAGCCCCGTCTTCACCCCTTCAGAGTCCAAAGCGAACAACCGCTGCACTGCCAGCAGCCCCACATCCTTCGCCGCCCTGATCAAATGGGTGCGGGTAGTGACAATTCCGTCTAAAGGCAGGGTCTTGGCTAGATACTCGACACCGGCTGCATCTTTTCCCACCCCAGAAATCAAATCAATATGTAAAAAGACCAGGGAGTCCGGCACATCCTTGATGGGCGACACCATGGGGCCAAGTTCCAGCAAAGTTCCCCCCAAGACAAAAAATACCTGCATTCCCCGGTCTATTGCCAGCCTAACTGTCTTAGGGTCCCGGATCCCTGCGATGACCGGATTGCGGGCAAGCCTGCTAAGCAGCGAAGATCCCCTTTGAGGCTTCAATATCAAAACCCTCCCCTTGACTGCCCCCTTTAGATGGTTCCTCTCTAGCTTGGTGTTTCCGTTTCCCAAATCCCTGCGTATTCTAACCCCGTCCAACTACAACGGTCCTGGTTTCAGTCAGCACCACATCCACCGGCACATCATGCTCTGCCCGGGGAACCTCATCCAAAAGCTGCAGATCAAAACAGATGCCGACTTTCCAGGCCCCAAGGGCCTTGCAGCCAAGGAACCTGTCATAGTATCCCCCGCCGTAGCCAATCCGGCAGCCTCTCTTGTCAAAGACCGCCCCGGGGACCACCACAATATCCACTCTACCCGGCGGGATCGGCTCACCTTCCCGCCTCGGTTCATAGATCCCCCAGTGGCCCTGCCTTGCCTCATCACGGCTCCGGATGGGATAAAAGGCCAGCTCTTTGGCCTTCGGCAGGGTAACTGGCGCTGCCACATCCTTGCCCAAGGCTAAGGCCTGGTCCAAGAACAGCCAGGTATCGACCTCACTGCCGAAGGCCAGAAAAAGCGCGATCTGCTGGGCAGCAGCTACCTGGGGCAGAGCAAAAAACCGATCCCGGATCTTGAGGCTCAGCCTGTGCCGCTCATCCTCGGTCAACCTGTCCCTAGCTGCCAGCACCTTCTCCCTGATCATCCTCTTAGCTTCCAACATCCTTCACCGATTCTCCCCTGCCGGCCATCATCCCAAGGGATACCCTGGGGAGAAAACCCTCCGGTTCCTCCCTAGTGGTTTCACTCCTCTACTGGGAGCGGGGCCAGATAATGGATACCGATAAACGCTCTTCTATCAGCTGTTCTTGGAGGCAGCGCTCCACATCCTCTGCCTTCAGCTGCTGCAGGACATCCAAATATGAAAACAGAGAGCTGCCCCGAAATCTAGTCGATACGAAGTTATTGGCGATGAACTCCAGGGAATTGAGGGCGTACAGAAAACCACCTATTGACTTTCTTTTTTGCCTCTGAAACTCCTCTTCTGTAATGCCGTTTTCCCTGGCCTCTCTGAGGCCGGCTAGAATCGCTTCTTCCAGCCTGACGGGGTCCGGAGTATTACCCCCCAGGATAGAATAGGCAAAGGTCTCCTCGGCTGTGTAGTAAGCACTAAAGGAATTATCGATGAGGCCGCTTTCATACAGCCGGTTGTATAGGGCAGATGTTTTCCCAAAGAGAATCTGCAGGCTCAAGCTGGCAGCCAGCTGGCGCTTGAGAAGCTCATCGCCGCTGCAGAGTTCTCTATCCTTAAAGCCCAGGTAGCAAAGGGGCCTCGCCACCGCCATCTCGGCCTCAACCCGCACTTTGCTTACCCCTTGAGGTTCACCGGGATAGAGCCTGCGGATGTTCCCCTGGACTGTCTGGCTCTGGTTTTGGAAGCGGCCCTCCACCAGCTGCACCACTGCGTCAGGGTCAATGTCTCCAATGGCAAACAGGATCATGTTTTCCGGATGATAGAAGGTTTTGTGGCATCGGTAGAGGATTTCCGGCGTGATGCCCGCCACCGACTCCACGGTGCCGGTGATCTTCTCCCTCACCGGGTGCTGATGATACAGTGCCTGCAGGAGATTGTTGTAAACTTGAGCATTGGGGTTGTCCTCATACATCGTGATCTCCTGGGCAATAATCCCCTGCTCCTTGGCAACAGTCTCTTGGGTAAAGTAGGGGTTTTGCACAAAATCCACCAGTGTCTCCAGGCACGGATAGAAGTTGTCGGTAGTGGAAAACAGATAGCTGGTCAGCCCATAGGTGGTATAGGCATTGACCGATGCGCCTAGGGCGGCGAAGGCCTCAAACACGCTGCTTTCCTCGCCCTCAAACAGCTTGTGTTCCAGAAAATGGGCAACTCCTGGGGGAGTGATCACGGCCTGCTCCTCCCCCGGCGGGATAAAACTAGTGTCAATGGAGCCGTAACGGGTGGCAAAGACAGCGTACTTTTCATTGTAATCGGGCTTCGGTATCATATACAGCCGCAAGCCGTTGGCGAGCTGGGCATGGTAGACAGTCTCTCTTAAGCCCGCAAAAACCCGCCGGCTGAGCTTTGTTGTGGTCTCTAGCATTCCTTTCATCACAGCTGCACCTCCTGGCCTGCTCCCTGTCCGCCGCCGGCTTCGCCGCCGGCTCGGCCCCGGAGAAAGTAGATGGTATCTAGTTTCAACTTCTGACCCTGCTCCACCAAGTCTTCAACACTTACCTGGCGGACGCTGTCCACCGCCTCCTCAACATCCCTTTGGATGCCGTGGATCGTCCCCAACATCCCCCGGTCAATGACTGCCATGGGGTCGTCCTCCATGGTTAGGAGACTGTTGATGAGCCCCCGCTTGGTGGCCTCTAGTTCCTGGGCAGATACCTCTCCCCGATTCACTGCCTCCACCTGATCTACAATGATGTCCACAGCCTGCCGGTAGTTGTCCGGGTGAATTCCTGCATTGATGAGCATGAAGCCCTTGGTGCCCTCCACATGGGTCCAGACATAATAAGCCAAGCTTGCCTTCTCCCGCACGTTAACAAACAGCTTCGCATGGGGAAAGCCCCCCAGGACCCCGCTGTAAACCAGAAGTTTGTAATAGTCCGGAGAGCTGTAGGTAATCGGTGTCCGGTAGCCCAGAAAGAGAATCCCCTGCTGCAGATCTTCCTCCTCCTGCACTTCCTGCACAGCTTGCGGCGCTCGGCTCTGGGCAGCTGCGGGCACGGAGCGCACTCCATTCCTTTCCATCAGCCCCTGGCGCCAGTGCTCCCTCACGCTGCCTTCATCTACGTCTCCCACAATAAAGATGTCGATGGGGTTTTCCCTCATCACCTGCCGGAAATGCTGCAGCAACCCTTGCGGTGTAATGGGCTCTACTTCTGCCGGTGTCCCATACTTGTACACTGCAAAGGGCTCTCCAGCAAACATAGTCTCGTAAAATCGCTGGAGGGCATAGCTCCGTTTGTTATTGATCAGGCCGCTGATCAGGTTCTTGAGGTTTGTTTTCTCCTGGTCTACATACTGTGGTTCAAACCCATCACCTTCCACCTTGGGCCGGCAGACGAGTTCTGCAAGGGCAGCCATTCCCCGTCCCACCAGGCCCGGCTCCCCCACATAGGCACCGGCAGGGAGTTCATAGTAAAACTCAATACACTGCAGCTCACCGATTTTCGCTACATCTCCGCCAAAGCGGGCTCCGTAAAGATCTGCCAGTTGGGCGGCAACCTCCTGCATGGTTGGGTATTTTTCACTTCCCCGGGAAATCACCAAGGGCAGCAGGGCAGTGAGGCTCGTTGCATTACCTAAGGCAGTCTGTACATAGATTTTGCTGGTTACTGTCTTGAACTTAGCTGTAGGCAAAATGTGGAGCCTTACTCCGTCGAGTATCTCTTCAGTCTTAAACATGGGCCCAAACCTCCTTCGTACTTATTCTGCCATGCTCCTAACCCCCTATGCGCCCGCCGTCTAGAGCAGCTGGGGCTGGGGCAGGAAGTGAGCACCTTTGAGCGGGCTTCAGCATAGAATGTCATAAATCGAACTTAAATGAAAGGAGCCCGTCCTGTGGATACATCGGAAGATATCCTGCAAAAAGCAAGGCTGATGCTAAAAGAGGAGTTCAGCCGCCTTCAGCAGGAACTGCAAACCCTTAAAAAGCGCCAGGAGCAGCTGGACAAGATCCTAGGAGCACCTGGGCCTGCCAGCAGCCGCCAGAGTATCAGCAGTGCAATCATTGAGATTCTGGAAAGGAGCACCCGTCCCCTTTCCACCAGGGAAATAGTGGAAAGTTTTGAGGCGACAGGGATACCCCAGCGGGCAAAAAAACCCTACAACAGCATCCAAGCTCTGCTCCACCATCTGAAGAAATCGGATCCTCCCAGGGTTTTCCAAGATCCTGTTACCCGGAAATGGTCAGCCGCACCCCAGGCCCATTTGCAGCTGGAGAATCTTTAACTTAATGTAAGAATTCCCAGCGGCCTTGGCAAAACCTGTTATCTCCCTTGTATAATCCCGACCCCTGGTGTATACTTTAAGGGCATAGCATGCCGCTACGAGCGGCTGCAAGGAGGTGCCTTAAATGCAGGAACAGGTCCAGAAGGTTCTGGAACAGATCCGCCCCCAGCTGCAAGCTGACGGCGGTGATGTAAAACTGGTCAGCGTTGAAGATGGTGTAGTCAGGGTCCAGCTGCAGGGTGCTTGCGCCGGATGCCCCATGTCCACCATGACCTTGAAGAATGGTATTGAAAGAATCCTCAAGCAGCAGATTCCTGAAGTGAAGGAAGTCAGATCTGTCTAAGGATAGGCAAATATGAACCTAGAGGCAGCATTATCCTCGGGTTCTGCTGATTAGCCTCCATTACATCTTGAGCATTTGGCGAGATTCCATCGTTATCTACTGACGATATCTCGCCTTCTTACTTTGTTCTGCATGCAGGGCCAAGCCCGTGGCGTGACAGCGTGTGCAGATCCCAAGGCCTGCCCCTATGAGGTGTACCCACCCAAGTACCCGGACAAGCAGAGCCCTTGTCCAGTGCTTGGGGAGGTAAAGGCAAGCTCCACTACTCAACGAATACCTAGGGAGACTCTGGATAAGTCTGAAGAAGACTGGATAGGACTGGAGATTAGGAGTATGAGTCCAGGCAGAAAGGAGATCCCAGGTGGGTAAAGCCCAATCGATGTCGCTGAAAGAGAAGCTCCTGCAAGAAGCCAAAGAGCTCGGCTTTGACCTTGTGAAGGTTACCTCTGCTGAACCGCTGACAGATGTGGAAATGGAGCTTGAAAGGCGCCTTCAGCTGGGGCTCTCTATACCCTTGATGCCAGGCAATTCCAGGGAGCGGACGACACCGGCCCTCCACCTCCCCGGTGTCCAGAGCATAGTCATGACAGCGATGGCTTACAGTGTTGACCCAGCAATCATCGAGCAAGCTGAGCAAGGCCGGCGGGATGGGGCTGACAACGGTTCCCCAGCTGAGGATAGTCCCTTAAGGGGGGATCTTTCCCGCTACGCCTGGGGAGAGGATTATCATGGGGTGATGATCCCCCGCCTCCAGAGATTGGCCGGGTTCTTGGAGGAAAGCTTGCCAGGTACCCAGTGCTGTGTGATGGTGGACAGCGGGCCCTTAGCAGAAAAGGCCCTGGCCTATCGGGCTGGGTTGGGCTTCTTCGGGTGGAACTCGCTCCTGATCACCGACACCTTCGGTTCCTGGGTGTTTCTTGGCACCCTGTTAACAACAGCCTCTCTACCTCCTGATCCCTTTGAACCCAGGGCCTGCCGGGAGTGCGGCCGCTGCATGGAAGCCTGCCCCACCGGTGCCATTGTCCGGCCCTATGTAGTGGACCCCAAGCGGTGCCTGTCCTACATTACCCAGGCCAGGGGGATACTGCCGGAGGAGTATCGGATACCCCTGGGCAGCCGGCTCTTTGGCTGTGATACATGCCAGGCCGTTTGCCCCCACAACGCCTCTCCCGAATGGGGAAACCACCGGGAGTTTCTCCCCCATCCCCGGATCGGCACCACACCATCCTTAGAGATGGTAATGCAACTCACCAATCAGGAGTTTCGGCAAACCTTCGGCCAGACCGCCGCCGGCTGGCGGGGGAGGAAAATCCTACAGCGCAACGCCGCAATCAATTTGGGCAACAGCGGCAGCCAAAGGGCAGTTCCCGTATTGAAAAAGGCACTAGCTGACCCGTCGGAACCGGTTAGAGCGGCGGCCAAGTGGGCTCTAGCCCGGATAGAGGAATTGGACAAGCATCCCTTGAAGTAGCAGCAAAGCGAGCGGCACTTGACAGTGATGTGATAGGCCTGGTTTTGGGCAGCACCTTTCTAGACTCACATCTGCAACCCAACAAGGCCGGATAAATACCTGCCCGCCGGCCCCACCACGTCTACCCAGCACTTATACAGAGCGCCTGTGGTCCGGGCTACGCTCACGGTCACTCCAATCAGTGCCACCACCACTACCACAGCCAGCTCCCGCCAGAGCTTTTGCCTGATTAGCCGCGGTGCTTCGTAATACACCACGGCGCCAAAGACGATAATAATCGCAAACACATTGATCAAGAGGCATCACCTGCTATCTAGCCAGCGGCATATCCAGCTCTATCAGGCCGGAGCGCCGGAGCATTGCCCTGGTCACTATCTTGACATCCAGCTCTTGGAACCCTTTGTCATTCCACTCTTTCCTCAGCTGCTTCCATGCCTGGGGGTGAAATCGATGGAAGGCCTGGCCGAACCCAAAGATATCTGAGCCCAGCTCCTTGGCCCTGTTGATGGCTGCCTCAACCTC
>LFTN01000163.1 GCA_001513495.1 Clostridiales bacterium DTU087 | reverse complement strand
TCGTGTGGCGGTGACAGGCGATCTGAAAGTCAAGGGGTGGGAGCGGCTGCGGCTGGATTGCCAAACTGATAACCCCGTTATTCCCTCTACCATTATCACCGATGGAGAGCTAGTTGCCTATTATATGCCTAATTCAACCAAGCCCCGGATCGCCCATGACCCGAGTGAGATCGGGTTTCCCCTGATCGCTGATTTGGCCTTGGCTGCCTTTGCTCAGATTTATGAGACCCATGATGGAGATCTGTTGGGAGAGAAGGAGTATCTCGGCCGCAAGGTTTACATGGTCCAGGTTAGACCGGATGGTTCCGAGGACATGCTTTGGGGAAAGGCGATGTTTTGGGTAGATGCCCAAAGCTGGCTCCCCCTTCGGGTGACAAATCTCGACACCCCGCTTTTCTCCATGGAGTTTAGGGCGACAGATTGGGAAGAGGACACCCAGGGGCAGCTTGTCAACTTAACCGGTGAAATCATCGACAGGAGTGCCGAGCGGCCGGTGATGGTCTTTGAGCTTCACCGGCATAGCGGAGGAACTTGGTTTCCCAAGGCAGTCAGTGTGTGGGACAATGGGCTGAAGATTGAGCAGCGGTTCTCTGATCTTGAGTTCAATGTATCACTGCCCGATGATCTGTTCTATGTAGAAGAGTTTGAGATTCTGCGCACGTCTCTGGCCAAGGGAGCAGCCTTTTTGGCAGCCCGCAACTGGGAGGCGGCGGTAAAGGAGTACGAGAAGGTGGTGGCCATTGACCCGTACAACATCGCAGCCCACTCCAATCTGGGGTATGCGTATGTCGGGATCGGAGATGAGGCTGGGGCCATTGCCGAATTTGAACAGGTGATCATGCTGGCTCCCGATGATCCCTTGGGATACAACAACTTGGCCTTTATCTACATCGATAACGGCATCTACCTGGACAGGGCACTGGAAATGGCCCGGAGGGCAGTGGAGCTGTCTCCTGCCAATGGCGCTTTCAGGGATACCCTGGGCTGGGGATATTATCAGGCGGGTGAATATCACAAGGCTGTTGAGGAGCTCACCGCCGCCCTGGAACTGATGGGAGAGGACGAACGCCCTTGGGATAAGGCATTGGTCCATTACCATCTGGGGAAGGCATATGCTGCCCAAAGCCGCTGGGCTTCGGCTAAGGATCAGCTGCGAAAGGCCCTGGACTTGGATCCTAGCCTAGATGCGGCTAAGGATGAACTGAAGCGGATTGAGAAGGAAAGTGCAGTAGACGGCTAAAGATAAAGCTGCAATGCCTGAGATAGGGCACCTGAACTGAGGGTGAAGCGGGAGGGGGTAAGCCCTTTGGCACTTAGCTTGAGCCGGCGGCTGCGGGAGCGCCGGGCCGCAGGTGAAAACCAAGTGATGCTGCCTGGTACCCGCCAGGCAGCAGAGCCGGAACTGGCCTCCGGCTTTCTAGGGGGCACAGAAAGGGCAGCCGGTGAGGCTGCCTACTACTTGATTCAAGAGGACCTGGCTTTGGATTTCCCTCCCTTGATAGGTGAGCCCCAAAGGCTGGAGCGGCAGCTCCAGCTGGTAAAGGGCATCGGACCCAAGACAGAAGCCAGGCTCAGGGAAACAGGGATAGTCTGGCTGGCTGAGCTCTTGGACCATCCAAGGTTTGGCAGGGAGGCAGCCCAAGTGTTGAGGGCCATTGAAGCCCGGGACGGTGCTGAGCTGTCCCGCCGGGGTGCATCTGATTGGGATGCAGCTGCACTGTTCGCACCGGAGGAGTTTGTTTTTCTGGATCTGGAGACCACCGGCCTCTGTTCGACACAGCCCCTGTTTCTCATAGGTTTGGTTTACCTTCAGGGAGGGAAGCTCTGCTTAAGACAGTTTTTGGCACGCACCTTTGAAGAGGAAGAGGGCATCTTGGCTGCCGCCTTCGATATTTTGAGCCAGCGGCCGGTGTGGGTTTCATATAACGGCCTCACCTTCGATGAGCCCTATATCAAGAGCCGCTTTCGCTGCTATTTTGGCGAAAGCCCAGCTCCCACCCTGCACATAGACTTGCTGCGCCATGTGCGGTGCCATTATGGGGATTTGCTCCCCAACTGCCGCCTGACCACAGTGGAGACATATCTTTTGGACAGCTATCGGACAGACGATGTTCCCGGCTATATGATCCCAGAGCTGTATTACCAGTTCGTGATGTATCAGGAACCGGCCCTTTTGGAAGGTATTCTGCTGCATAATTCCCGGGATCTGCAANNGCTGTTGGGGATACTGCAGAGTGTATGAGATTACAGCTGCTGCAGCACAAGAGAGGCCTTCTTCGCCGGTGACTTGATTGCGGCCGGTGCGCGGCCGCCGCAGCAGGCGGTGGAAGCCTCAAAGCTGGAAAAAGACTGATGGGGGCTCAGGCCTTTGATAGGAGAGTGAAGATGCAGATTAAGGATATGGCTGAGGGAGTTAACGTGCGGGGGCACTATCTCATTACCCGCAAGGAGTTAATTCCTTTTTCGTCTAAGCCGGGACGCTTTTTGATGATGCAGCTGGCAGATAAGACCGGTGAAATCCGGGCAATAGTCTGGGAGCAGGGAGAGGAGCTGGCGGCACAGCTTGCCACCGGCGATGTGATCGCAGTTGAGGGCAGGGTGACGGTCTTCCGGGATACCTTGCAGATAGTGTGCAGTTCGGTGATGAAGCCCCTGCCCGGCGAATACGCCCCTGAAGATTTCCTGCCTGCTTCCAAGCGGAGCCGGGAGGCGATGCTGGCAGAGCTAGAGGGGCTCATCCGGGAGATAGAGGATCAGGAGTGCCGCTTACTGCTGGAAGCTGTGTTTGTCCCGGAGTTTATAAAGGCTTTCAGCGAAGCCCCGGCGGCCCGCTCTATGCACCAGGCATATATCGGAGGGCTGTTGGAACATACTCTGAATGTAGCACACCTTTGCCGGAGTGTTGCTGCTTTATATCAGGAAGTTGACCGGGACCTGTTGATTACAGGTGCCCTGCTCCATGATATCGGTAAGGTCCAGGAGTATGAAGTCAGGGCAGGGATTGAGATCACCGATATCGGGAGGCTCATCGGGCATGTGGTGATGGGCCATGACATAGTCGCTGAGGCAGTTGCAGGTATTGACGGTTTTCCCGAAGAGAAGGCCCTGCGCCTGCGGCACATGCTGCTCAGCCATCACGGTGAGTTGGAGTGGGGATCGCCCAAGCAGCCCCAGACCCTGGAAGCGTGTATCCTCCACAACTGCGACAACCTGGACAGTGAAGTGAGCAAGTTTGCTGAGATCCTGGCTGGTGCCGGGCAGGGGGAAAGGTGGACCCCCTATGATTCTAGGCTGGGCCGCTCCCTATTTGCCGGCGATGACGGCCTTGTGGAGCCGGCGGTGGATGTTGCACCATCAGAAAGGAATTAGCTATGGGCAATGAGCATTATTTCACTTCCCAACCTACCTCCCAACCTGCTGCCCAGAAGATCAAGGCGAAGCTGCGGGGGAAGGAATACCAGTTCATTACCGAGGCCGGTGTCTTTTCCCGTTCCCGGGTGGATCAAGGCACTCGGCTCTTAGTTGAGGCCCTGCCGCTGCCTTCCCAAGGCAAGCTGCTGGATCTGGGCTGCGGGTATGGGCCAGTGGGAATCGCGGCAGCCAAGGAAGAGCCCGCACTAGAAGTTGTGATGGTGGATATCAATCAGCGGGCTGTTGAAGCTGCTGCCCTCAACGCCAGTCTAAACGGCGTTCCCCATGTCGATATCCGGCAGGGAGACGGCTTCTCAGTGGTTCCAGAACGGGATTTCGTCGTGATTGCCTCCAATCCGCCCATCAGAGCCGGGAAACAGGTAGTCTATCCGCTCATGGCAGCCGCTAAAGAGCATCTTGTACCCGGCGGCCTTCTCTGTGTTGTCATCCGCACCAAACAAGGCGCTCGCAGTTTGGAAAAATACCTTGCAACCATCTACTCCCGGGTAGACACCATTGCCAAAGGCGGCGGCTACCGGGTATTTGCCGCTGTGGTCTGACGCAAGATTTGACTAATATCCCAACGGCTCCTGCATAAGTCTGTAGGTGAGGTCGGCAACTTGCTGACATTTCTGCAGACTGGGAGTTGAGGCGTGTGGCCCGGCGTGTTGTCGTTATCATCATCACTGGTAAGCTGCGGCAAAGGCTTTTTTGTGCCCTCTGCGGCATGGTCTTGGCAGGAGCCTGCATCTGCCTAGCCGCGGGGCGGCCCTTTGTTTTGCAGTCGGTAACGGGCAGCTTAAGTGAACAAATAGCCGGCCGCTTGGTTGTCATCGATCCCGGCCACGGCGGCAGCGATCCTGGGGCAGTGGCACCCGACGGGACTTTGGAGAAGGATATCGTCCTCAGTATTGCGAAGCACCTGCAGGCCCGGCTGCATCAGGCGGCAGTCTACACTATGTTGACCAGGAGCGGGGATGGCTGGGTGAAGCCGGCACCGGGGAGCGGGTTCTTCGGCAGCAAGCGCCAGGACTTAATCGAGCGGGCAGAGATCGCTAACCGCAACCAAGCCGATCTATTCATCAGCATCCACTGTAACAGTTTCCCCCAATCAATCTGGTCTGGTGCCCAGACTTTCTATTATCCCGATCAAGAAGAAAGCCGCAAGCTGGCTGCAGCTATCCAGACAGAGCTGGTACGGCGCCTGGGCCCCAACCGGAGGCAGGCTAATGCCGGGGATTACCGAGTCTTGAAAGAGGCCCAAATGCCGGCTGTGGTGGTGGAGGCGGGCTTTCTGTCCAATCCCCGGGAAGCCCGGCTGCTGGCCGATCCCAGCTATCAGGAAAGGGTTGCTGAAGCCATCTACTGGGGGATCATCCGGTATCTGCAGTCGACAGGCACCCCGCCTAGGGGGCGGACCCGGGAACAGGCCGCGCCAGAGCTGCGGTAAGGCTGCACGATATGTGAGCGGATTTCTTCCCGACAAAAGGATGCGGGCTTTGAAGGGAGGGGCGAATATGGATTTGCCGATACTGTCCATCGATACCCGGGCCATCTATGAGAATACTGCTGTCCTGGTGGAAGCCTGCCGGAAGGCGGGGCTCGATGTGTTTGCAGTGACCAAGGCAGTTGGCGGGCTGCCCGCGGCGGCCCGGGCCATGCTGTCGGCGGGTGCTGCTGGGATTGCCGATTCTAGAGTCGCTAACTTGGAAAGGCTTAGGAAAAGCGGTATCGGTGCTCCTTTGATGCTGCTGAGAAGCCCCACTGCCGGGGAAAGCAGCCGGGCAGCTGCCGCAGCTGATATCATCCTGGTTTCTGCTCTTCCCGGGATAGCAGAGATTTCCCAGGCGGCGGACAAACAAGGCAGCAGCCGGGAGATTCGATTGATACCTATGGTGGAAATGGGAGACCGGCGGGAGGGAATTATGCCGGAACTGCTGAATGAGGTGGTTGAAGCAGCGGACAAGCTCCCAGGAGTGCGGATCCGGGGGCTGGGTGCCAATTTTGCCTGCCTGGCTGGGGCCGTTCCCACCGTGGATAGCCTCAGGTGCCTGGAGGAGCTGGCCAAAGGCCTTGAAGGCAGATATGCCGGCGGCCTCGTTCTCTCTGCTGGCAACAGCAGCGCCCTGAGCCTGGTGTTCGAAGGCAGGTGGCCGAGACTCTCCTATCCTGCCCACCTGCGGGTCGGTGAGAGCATTCTCTTAGGCTGGGACATTATGACTAAGGAGCCCCTGCCGGGACTGAGGCAGGATGCCTTTCGCTTCTATGCCGAAGTAATTGAAGTTGCCAAGAAGCCCAGCCTTCCAGCGGGCCCAGTTGGCTGCAACGCCTTTGATGAACAGGCGGAACCGGTAGACCGGGGCTGCCATTGGCGGGCTGTAGTGGCTGCGGGCCGCCAGGATATCGGGGCAGGGAGCCTTATACCCTTGGACCCGGGGGTCGAAATCCTGGGCATGACCAGTGATCACACAGTGCTGGCCGTCGATGAAGCAGAGAGCTCCCTTGCGGTTGGCACTTGCCTGGAATTCCGCTTGGACTACGGCGGTTTGCTGGGAGCTATGACTTCTCCATATGTGGGAAAAATAGTTAAAGAGTGATTCCATGGAGATCAGCCCTTAAAGGAGGTGCACAGCGGTGGATACGGAAGGTCCTGGTCAGGTAGTCTTAGGTGCCTTAGCGCCTCACCCTCCCCTGTTGATACCCGAAGTGGGAGGGGACATGCTAAAGGAAGTTGAAAGTACCCGCTGGGCGATGGGGAGGTTAGCCCTGGCAGTCAAAGAGGCAGATCCCGATGTGGTGGTGGTCATCAGCCCCCACGGCCCCCTTTCGCGTAATGCTGTTGGAATATGGACCGCTGCCAGACTGAGAGGAGATTTTGCCCAGTTTCGGGCACCGGAAGTTGCCTTAACTGTGGAGACTGATCAGGGACTCTTGGCTGCTTTCTTAGCTGAGGGACAAGCTGCCGGCTATCCCCTGCAAGGAGTAGATCAAGCTGCACTGTTGCGATATGGACACGCCCCTGGGCTGGACTATGCCTCGCTGATTCCCCTGTATTACTTAGAAAAAGCCGGAGTAAGAAAACCAGTCCTTTCTACAGGAATGGCTTTCATGAGGGCCCGGCGGCTGTATGAGTTTGGGATGATCTTGCGCCGGGCCGTGGAGAAGGCCGGCCGGCGGGCTGTTGTCATTGCCAGCGGCGATCTTTCCCACCGGCTGACTGAGGATGCCCCTGCCGGGTACTCCGCAAGCGGCGCCGTCTTCGACAGGACCCTATGGGAGCTGCTGAGCAAAGGCGACATTGAGGGCATATTGAACATCGATCCGCAACTGCTGGAGGCTGCCGGTGAATGCGGCTACCGTTCATTGGTTATGATGCTGGGGTGCTGGGACGGCATGCCCATTGCCACAGTACCTCTTTCCTATGAGGGGCCCTTCGGCGTTGGGTATGGAGTGTGCCTCGTTCACGAGCAGGGGTTTTCACTGGCCGGATTTAATGACGATGAAGAAATCACCCGCAAGCCCCGGCTCCATCCCCTGGCCGCGTTGGCCCGCAGGACCGTAGAGGCAGTAGCCCGGGGAGAGGCGCCGCCCTCTGCCCAAGATGCGGCCTTGCCCCCGGGCCTCCCTGATCAGGCAGCGGTGTTTGTTACTCTAGAGATGCAAGGGCACCTCCGGGGCTGTATCGGCACTATCGAGCCGGTACATGCCAGTTTGGCCGAGGAAGTGATCGCCAATGCTAGGCAAGCGGCTTTTGGCGATCCCCGCTTTCTCCCGGTAAGGGACTATGAACTTCCCATGCTCTCCTATTCAGTGGATGTACTCGGTGAGCCGGAGGCTGTTGCCGACGAAGGGGAGTTGGACCCGGAGATATTTGGTATCATAGTGAAAGCCGGCCGCCGGGTAGGTGTACTGCTGCCGGGTATAGAAGGGGTGAGTACTCCCGCTGCTCAAGTTGACATTGCCCGCCGGAAGGCAGGTATTGGGCCCGATGAGCCGGTGAAGCTGTATCGGTTTAGAGTAGACCGCTATACATAGACTCTACAGGCAGTATAGACAGTATGGGGAAGGAGATAGCTGGGGAACTGGGAGAGGGCACTTGACGGCAGATAGCTTCGGGAGGGAGATGAGTGTGGAAGAAGTGCAGGCAAGAAGTGCTGCCTACTTTACCAGGGAAGGGACAGGCGCCCGCTGTCAGCTTTGCCCCCACAACTGTCGATTGAAACCGGGGCAGGCGGGCCTTTGCCGGGTAAGGGAGTGCCGGGAGGGCGGAAAGCTCGTTACCAGAAGCTACGGCAGCGTCAGCTCCATCGCGCTGGATCCGGTAGAAAAGAAGCCGTTATATCACTACTATCCCGGCAGCACCATCTTGTCTTTGGGCTCCTTCGGCTGTAATCTGCGCTGCCAGTACTGTCAAAACTGGCAGATCTCCCAGCAAGTCCTGGAGGCACGGGCGATCACACCCCAGGCGGTAGCGGAGCTTGCCCAAGCATATGGGAACGAGGGCTGCATCGGGGCAGCTTTTACCTACAATGAGCCGGCCATCTGGTATGAGTTTGTTTGGGATGCCGCTGAGCACATTAAGGCAGCGGAGCTGGCGGTTGTCCTGGTTACCAACGGATACATGTCTCCAAAGCCTTGGCGGGAGCTTCTTACCCGTGTCGATGCGGTGAATGTGGATATCAAAGGGTGGAGTGAAGAGTTTTACCGGAGGCTCTGCGGGGGCAGACTCGAACCGGTACTGGATAATGTGGAGGCGGCTCGGGAACTGTGCCATGTGGAGCTAACCTATCTAATCGTCCCTGGCTGCAATGATGATGATGACAGCATTCGGGGATTTGCCCGCTGGGTTAGTGAGCGGTTGGGGAGAGGCACGCCGGTACACTTTTCCCGGTATTTTCCCAATTATAGCTTGGATATTGAGGCAACTCCCATCTCCACCATGGAGAAAGCTCACCGCCTGGCCCAGGAGCAGCTGGATTTTGTCTACCTGGGCAATGTCAATCTGCCTGGAACTGCTGATACATACTGTGCCCAGTGCCGCTCTGTACTTATCGGCCGCAGCCCTGCTTACGCTCCCCGCATACTCGCTGATGACGGCCGCTGCCCAGCCTGCGGGGAGCCTGTGCCCTGGGTTTTCCACTAGGATGGGATGCTGGCCTTGAGGATGTTTGGAACTTGCGGGAATGTTTGCGGCAGGGGAAAGCATGGAATTGTCGAAAGAAGAACCAGGAAGACTATGGTTCTTTTTTGGTTTTCCAGATCATTGTTAGGTGGAGGGAAAGATATTG
>LFTN01000082.1:9820-13945 GCA_001513495.1 Clostridiales bacterium DTU087 | reverse complement strand
TCTCAAGACCTGGAGAAATGTAGTCTTACCGGCTCGGTTGAGCCCGCCGATGACAACCAATTCCGTCCCCAGCTCATCTAGGGTTTGATTGCGGAGTATGCCGAAATCCCCTATGTACAGCCGCCGGATCTTCACGGCACATCAACCCCTTCCAACAGCTTCTCATAGGCCAGCCGTCTCGCCTCCTCTACAATCCGAGCAACGGCTTCAGGGGTTGCCGGCAGCCTCGCCTCATCCAAATGCTCAAGGTCATAGCTAGTGTCCCAGATCCTGCCCAGGGCATCATACAGCTCCTTTCTTAAGCCTGCGTCGCTGAGGCAGCTTTCTGCAACTGATTCCAGCTGCCTAGCCAAGGGCCAAGATCTCAGCATTTCATCCCATGCTGGTAGAGCCGGGCCTGTCTGCACCTGAATGGACTCTGTCCACAGAAAGGGCTCTTGCTCTTGGAACTCCCGTAGGCAGTACAACAGCTCATCTATCTCATCTTCTGCCTCCGCTAAGATCTCATGGACCGGCCCTCGCCCCGTCAAGACCCAGCGCACTAGATATCCCTCCGGCTGCCAGGCTGTATCTGCCAGGGGCATGTCGGGCATTTTGATTCCTTCATCCAAGAGCTGCTCTGCCTTTCTCCTAAGAAGCCGTTCTAGATCAGACAGATTCTTGATGGGCCCATCTTCCCAAGGCCCATCGATGGCGACCTCAATCTCTTCCCATACAAAGGGTGAAATCGGCACAAACTTGATGTCGGCATCTTTCCCTTGGGTAAGCTCAACCAACAGGCACCCCCCTGCCCCCCGCTCACCGGGATGGCGCCCCTGGGGAGTACCTGGATAGGCAATGATGGACGATTCCCCTCGAATGATCTTCGGCTGGTGGACATGCCCCAATGCCCAGTAGTCTATGTGCTCCTGATTCATCAGATCCTCAATGCTGCAGGGCACGTAATTGCGGTTCCGGGGATCCAAGGCGGTATGCAGCAGCCCGATATTAATCGCTGCATCATCCGGCGGCCTCAGCATGGCGTGCAGCAGCCTGCCCTCCCTCCGGGACTTGTACGACATTCCCAATACCCTGGCCGCCGTCGTTCTTCCCCTTTCAATCTCGAAATAGCCCAGCTCATCAGCAGGGCATGCATGGAAATTATCTGGCATGTCCAAGAGCTCATGACGATCTCCCAGTGGATCATGGTTGCCGTACACAGCATAGACGTCTATGCCAGCTTCCTGTAGACTGCTGACTCCTTCCTGCAAGCACCTGGCGGCCTTTACCGACCGGGCTTCCTGGTGGTACAAATCCCCCGCCGCCAACACAAAATCTACGTTAAATGCCAACGCAGCATCGCAGATCTCCTTCCAGGCCTGAAAACTTGCATCCATCAATCGGGCTTCCAGATCCCTAGACGCCCTAGAAAACCCCTGAACAGGAATACCCAGATGAAGATCAGCGGTATGAAGAAATCTCACGGAAACAGACATATTACCACCCTCTTTAGCCGAATAACTTCTTCATCTTTCTGAAAAATCCTACCCGGGTGCCAGTCAAGCCCTCTCCAGGGCTTTTTTATCACTGAGCTAGCGCCTTAGACAGGTCTAATTCCGCATGGAGACAAACCAGGGAATTTATGTAACCGCGGTGAACTAAACTGTGATTGGGGAAACAATCCCCACTGAGAATGGAGGAGAGAGCCTTGAGGAATCGCAGATGGGCTTTACTCGCTGTGTTGTTGGTGATCATGGTGGCGATGAGCGGGTGTTTCGGAGGGCGTCGTGCTACTGGCGGCGTTAGGGGAGTTGTGTACGCGCCAGCTGAGGACTCAAATCTCTACAAGGCAGGAGGAAAGCTTCTTGTTAAGGACCTTGTCTTTTCTCCCTCAGACGGTTACGAGCGCTTGCCCGGCGCAGTAGTAAGAGTAGAGGGTACGAGGATAAGCGGGACGACAGACTATAGAGGACATTTTCAACTGACTGGAATCCGTGTTGGTACTCAGACTCTGACTGTATCGCATGAGCTGTACAAGCCGGTGTCAATTCGTGTTACCATACTTCAAGACACAATCGTCTCCATCCCAGGCAACACTCTCAGACTTCATGGCAGAGGCTTCTATCTCCTAATCGGTGTTGGGGATTTCGATTACACAGCGTGGAAGTCCTACGGTTTTGGTGAGACAGACCTGGAAAAGATGGAAGCACCCAAGAACGACGTGAGCTTCCTGAGGAATGTTTTGGAGTACGATAACGCCTTAGTAAAAGGAGATATTATTACCCTCATTGATGGGCAAGCCACGTATAAGGAAGTGCGGGCTTCGCTAGAATCCCTTGTCAGTGCCATGGAACAGGATGACTACCTGGTAATCTATTTCTCAGGACACGGCGCTAGCAGGGCTGCTGACTTCGATTACGATGCTATCGCCCTGGCAGACCGTCCAGTTACCGACACCGAACTGCGGGAATGGGTCAGAGAGGATCTCTTTGCGGAGAACTGCTTGGATATAAATGACGTTACCCTAATACTCGACACCTGCTACAGCGGGTCCTTCGCTGACGGGGTCGAGACCTGGTATGACGATGTCTTCTCACAAAAAGCATTTAGAAAACCTGGCTACACGGTGCTAGCGTCATCTAGAAATGACCAAGAGTCTTCTTACTATAACACACATCCCCAGTTGAGTGTCTTCACCGACTACTTGATTTACGCCCTGGAAACCGGTCGAGGTGACCTAGACGGCGATGGACTGTTCACCGCTCAGGAGCTGTACACCTATGTGGGTTCGGAGACGTGGCAAGCTACGAACGGGAAACAGAATGTATATCTATGGCCCTCTGGTAGTAGAAACGTGATTGCCACCTATCCTTCCGACTACTAGAAAGGATGTGTGCAAGGTGTCTAAAGCAAAGCTGGCAGTGATCGTTATCTTCGTGATAGCAGTCTTGACTGCGCCCAGTGCCCAAGGGAAAGTGCCTTTGACGCGCGACCCGGCGTTCCACGCCATCGCCTGGGAGCACCAAGGCAGGATCAAGCTTGCCATTGCCAATACATCCCCTGAGCGTCAGGAGTTCTCGGTGGGATTTGGCTATTACCTCCTGGGCCAAAGAATCCTGGAGGAGACTGCTATCCAAGTGCCTGGCCAGACCATCCTGGTAACAACCCACCCCATGGTATGGAGTGATGCCGAAACCGGGTACCGCACAGCTGACATGGTTTTTCTCCGTACAAGGGACGGTGAGTCGGCTGCCAGCGCCCAGATCATTGGGCTCCATCCAGCTACCGAGCACTATCGAGTCGACCGCTTCATCGTATCAGCCGGCCAGGATGCCGTCATGTATATCGAAACCCCAGACCCAGAGCTGGGAGTTGACACGACGGTCTACTTGAGTATAGGAAGGAATTTCAATCTCGGGAACTATAAGGGCAGAGTAATGGTAGACAAGGTCTACGAGGGAGGCTTGAAAAGGGCCAGTGATCCGCCCTTCGGTAAAGGAGAAAGGCCCCAGGATTTCCACAATTACTCTTACAGCTGGCGGGGCCTGCGGATTACAGCACCCACTCCTAAGCGGTTCGAAGGTGTCCAGCAGCTGGAATTCGTCATTGAGGAGTTTGTCTCAACGCCCGAGGGTACCGCAAGGCACGGCCTCAGTGCCCCGCCGATCCTTGTCTACGGTTCAGATATAATCCTCATGGAGCAATAGGTGATGTTCCGCCTGTCTACACGAATCAAACACCAGATACCTCCGGCTGTCCTGGACATCTGCAGCACCCTAAGGGATAACGGCTATCAAGCCTATGTAGTAGGGGGAGCAGTCCGGGACAGCCTCCTGGGGCAAACACCTGGCGATTGGGATGTGGCCACCGATGCCCTTCCCAGCCAGGTGATGTCGCTGTTTCCCAAAACCATTCCCACCGGCATCAAGTACGGCACCATCACAGTAGTCAAAGACATCTCCGTAGAGGTGACGGCCTTCCGATCCGACGGCATCTACCGGGATGCCCGCCGTCCTGAAGATGTATCATTTTCTACCAGCATCGAAGAAGACCTCCAGCGGCGGGACTTCACCGTCAATGCCATCGCCTATGATCCCATTGCTAAGAGATTTGTTGACCCTCATGGCGGCCGCCGGGACCTAAGGC
>LFTN01000082.1:0-9778 GCA_001513495.1 Clostridiales bacterium DTU087 | reverse complement strand
GGCCATGCCGCAGGAGCCTGGCGGCCATCGAACCAAGGCTGATCAGAAAGGTCAGCATGGAGAGGATCCGGGATGAGATGAGCAAACTCCTGTTGGCCAAAGCGCCTGGCTCGACTCTTCTTCTCATGCACAAGGCTGGACTGCTGCGAGAGATCTTGCCTGAGATCGCCCAAGGGGATGGTGTCACTCAAGGGAGCTTTCACCGTTTTGATGTGCTCCGCCACTCCCTAGAGGCAGTGGACAACTCCCTGCCCCGGCTGGAACTCCGCTGGGCCGCCCTGCTCCACGATGCGGCCAAACCCAGGCTGCGCAGTGAAGATGAGCATGGGATTCACTTCTACGGACACGATGTGGAAGGCGAAGAGGCAGCTCGGGAGATTCTCACCCGCCTTCGCTACAGCAACAAGCTTGTGGATAAGGTTGCCCTGCTTGTGCGCTGGCATATGTTTTCTGTGCATGCCGGTTCTACAGATAAAGCCCTCAAGCGGTTTATCCGCAGGGTTGGCAAAGAGAATGTCATGGACCTAATGGAGGTGCGCCGGGCAGATATTTTGGCCTTGGGCAGACAGACGACCTGCAGTGCCTGGGAAAACTGGCGAACACTAAAGGACCGGCTGCAGGCTATCCTGGACAGTGATGCCACCCTGACCATCAGTGATCTTGCCATTGGGGGGCATGAAGTGATCGCTGCTTTAGGCCTCAAGCCGGGGCCGGCAGTGGGTGCAGCCTTGGAGTGGCTCTTGGAAATAGTGCTGGATGACCCCGCTCTCAATGAGCCGCAGACACTGCTGTCTCTCCTGCAATCCTATGAAATCCCCCTTTCTGGGAAGATGGACAGGAAAACACACCATCACAGCGAACATGATAGTAGGCATTTTCCGATTACTGGAAAGGGAGGTAGACTAATGCGTTCCACAGCTATCGGATTGGTGTTGATGGATGATGAGCGGAAGCACGTGCATACGGTAAACAAGGAAACCAATATGCGGGTGCTCAATCAATGGGCTGACTTCATCCGCAAGAACTTCAAGAATGTTGATGGTTCTGCCCCAGAAGTCGTCACTGGTTCTGATACCATCACCAGCGTGAGAGTAGCTCAAAAAGTAGGAGAAGAACTGGCCCGGGCCAATGTCAAGCAGGTAATTATGTGCTACAACGTGTGGAATTTCCCCTTCTTGGCATGGCCCTTTTTGAATTCTCTGGGGCGGGATATCCCTGTTCTGAGCTTGTCTAACAATAATGGACAGTTCCCGGGCAATGTGGGCCTATTGGCAACCGACGGCGCCCTGCGCCAGGCAGGCCTGCGTACCCACCGGATCGTCGGGGAAATGGATGATCCGGCAACCCAAGCCAAGGTACTCAACTGGCTGAGGGCAAGCCAAGCCTATACCACGATGCAGAATGAGGTATACGGGATCTACGGCGGCCATTCCATGGGTATGGAGACCGGGTATTTCCACTTGACTCCGACCATCAAGAATCTGGGAACCACCGGCTGCCAGATCGACCAGCTCCTCTTGGTGAAGAGAATGGAGCAGGAAGTCGATGAAGCCGAGGTGGAAAAGGGGCTTGAGTGGTTCAAGGAGCTTTTAGGGCCCCGCCTGCTATTTGACGGCAAGATGCTCACTCCAGAGACGCTGAAGAATCAGATCCGGCTATATTTGGCTATGCGGATGGTCAATGAAGAGATGGGATTTGACTTCTGCGGCCTCAAGGGCCAGCGGGAGCTCACCGAGTATGTCTGTCTCGGAGACGTGGCAGAGATGCTGATGAATGACCCCTACGATTGGAACGGGCCGAAGGAGCCTATAGTATGCGCCACTGAAGCTGACTCCTACGCTGCCATGACCATGCAGGTACTAAAATACATCAGCGGCGGCCTGCCCACCCTGTTCATGGATGTAAGGCTCTACCACCCAGATAAGGATCTTTGGGATTGGTGCAACTCCGGCAACCACTCCAGCTACTATGCGGCCCGGAGTATGGAGCCCAAGGATAACTTCCAGCACATCACCTTCCACCCCGCCATGGAGTTCTACTTCAAAGCCGGCGGAGCTTCGGTGGAGTTCAACGCAGGGCCTGGCGAACTGACCTTTGCCCGCTTGGGGCTTTGGAACAGTGACCAGCTGTATATGGTGATCATGCGGGGCGAATCCTTGGATCTGACCGAGGACGAGAGAAAAGCCCTTAATGCCCAGACCGATCCCACATGGCCCCATGTCCATGCCCGGATCGAAGGCACATTTGAGGAGTTTCTCAACATCTTCCCCAGCAATCACGTCCTCGGTGTCGAGGGTGACAAGGTGGATGCCCTGATCTACTACTGTGAGATTGCCGGCATTAAGCCCGTTGTCCTCGGCGAGAGGGGCAAAGAGCGTATTAGGCCCATCTGGGAGCTCTTAGCTTAGGTCTGGACTTGGACCCCACAAATGCTATACGCAGTATACTAATCGCGAGCCCCTCCTTGACAGACAAGGAGGGGCTTGCCCCAAAATGACCCTACTCTGCAAACCCCCACCATCTCTCCTTCAGGTGGGCTGCTTCGGCATAGGCACTGGCTCTGTCTTCTACCCTCGCATAGGCATGCAGGACTGCTAGGGTCCTGGTGAACTCCTGTATATCCAGCTGGCCGTTGTTGACTGCAATTAAGAACCTGCTCCGCTTCCACTCCTTGTCGATCTTCTCCAGTGTCGCCCTGGCCTTGGGCCACTCCTCTGCCAAAATAGCTGCTTCCACTTCCTCCAGATACTTGTCCATCGGCGAGCTGACGGGAAAGGCATTGTGCAGCAGATATGCCAGCACTATGGCTGCAGTGATCCCCAGAGCAATCCGGATATTAACCTTCATGATCCGGCCCCCTTCTCAGGAGGCTCCTTGATGGTCTCCTGCCCGGTGACCTTGGTCTCGCTGATATCCTGTTCCTGAGGCAGCCCATCCAAATCATCCCGGAGGTCGATGTACAGATTTCCTTGTGTGTCGATTTCGGCATAGTACACATCTTCTAGCCTGTGGTTTCTCTTCGCGAGCTCTCCAAGAAGCCACTCCCGGCTGAGATTGAGCTGGCTGAGATTAGGCTCCACAATTTTGCCGTCTACAATCAGCTCTGCCGACAGGCCTTCATAGGCTGTTGGTATGTGCAAGTCCCGGGGCGTCAGGGGCTGTGACTGGGACTTAACCAGTACCGACAGCATCCCGTTGGGCTCAAGGAGCGCAAATTCAACATCGGCTATGTTAAACACTTTAGCCTGCCGCAGCTGCATCATCAGGTCATCCACTGTGTAATTCATCTGCTGCATGTTCTTTTCCAGAATCTGTCCATTCTGAATTACAATGGTAGGCTCACCCTCGATCAGCTTCGCCAGCGGCCGGCTGTGGGTGGTGACCATGCCGATCACAATGGTCCCTAGGGTCCACACCAATAGGCCTGTCCACACGGGAATCAGCTGCAGATCCAAGTCAACGGTGAGACTGGATGCAATGCTGCCAATGGTAATGCCGGTAACGTATTCAAAGAACGTCAGCTGGGATACCTGCTTTTTGCCCATTAAATGAGTTAAGACCAACAGGGATAGGAAGGAGAAGAAACCTCTGAAAACGACAATGACAACCTGGGACACAGCGTACCAACTCCAGACCTAATGTCTAGGGTTAGCATACGCCATCAGTTCGCGGGTCATACCAGGAGCGAGCCTCAGTTGCCTTTCAGCCTCATATACTCATCCACCAGCGCATCGAACCGTTCCGCCACCCTTTGGACCTTGGGGTCCTGAATCCAGCCGTCAGCGTCATCCAATGCAGCGTACAGCTCTCTCCTCAAGCTGTCCATGGCCAGCCGCAGACTCTGGAGCCGCCGTTGATAATCATAATTAAGCGCAGTACTTGTCATCGTTTACCTTCCCTTCGTAAAGCTAGCTGATCCTCCGCCTCTGCCGGCTGTTCACATTTCTTCTGAGATAGATCAGTAATGGCCTCCCTCACCATATTGTGGGCCGACAGCTCCAGCTGGGAAACGATGTTCTTTTCCAACCAGGCATAGTCCGAAGGCTTCAGCCCCAGATTGAGGGATTCAACGTAATTCGCCAGCAGGGTATTTACATATGCAGCAAGGTGATCCACCATTGTTATCACTTCCTCTACTTACCCAAGACCCTTACTAAAGTCTACTCCAGACTGGAAAAACAAGGAAAACCTGCAACCAATCTATACCCACTAGAGCCTTAATCAAAACTATTATCAATCATTAGAATTATTTTTTAGCTATCTGCAGGAGCGGTTCCTCCTCAAAATCTCCCACAAAAAAGAGAAGACCGAGAGCAAATTCTCAGTCTCCTCAATGCCTCTATGACTTACTTAAGCTAATTACCCTATCCTTCAACATAGGGAATCGTCATGGGCCCTTCCGGCAGCACGCAGATCCGGGCATTGCCGCCCCGTTCTTCAACCAGTTCCTTGACCAAGGCAGAGATGTCGCGGCAGGGCTTGATGTGCGCGGCCCTGAGCTCCTCATCTGTCAGTCCATCGGTGTATAGATAGACATCAGCCTTGACCTGCACCATAGCTTGAATCTGCACCTGCCACCGGTCGGTGACATTATACTGCTTCTCTGCCACGTGCTCCAAGAAATGGCACATGGACGGGGATTTGATGAGAATATCCCGGTAGTTCCCGTGGTTGGGGTAACCATCACTGCACTCTGCCGCGGCGATGATTACTCCACCTTCCTTGACGATTTTGGCTGCTGCCGACATCCCCTTCACCGTCTGATACAGATTCTGATCCAAAGGATACCCGCTGTTGGTGGTAATCACGATGTCGTAGGGCTCGGGAACGGCCTGCATCGCTGTGTTTCTGACAAACTCGATGCCCACCTGATGGGCCTCTTCCAAGTCTCCGGCAAACACCCCGGTAATCTCGTGATGCCGGTTGAGGGTCACATTCAAGCTGAACGTCGGGGGACACTTCCTCGCAACCTCCATGAGGGCTTGGGACAGGGGATTGCCTTCCCGATAGGATAATCCCCAGTTAGAGCGGGGATCACCGATGAGCTCTGCACTGTGGAGGTTCATGATGGTATCCCCACTGGCCACTCCCGGGGCAACCAGCTTCGGGCCTCCACTAAAGCCGGCGAAAAAGTGGGGCTCAATAAACCCCGTCACAATCCGCACATCGGCATCCACATATTCCTTGCGCAGCTTCAGATCATAGCCTGCACTGGCAACCCCTACCTTCACATAGGCATCTTCCTCGGCAATATAGGACTGGACAATCTTGTATTTCCGGGCAATCTCTGCACCTAAGATGTCATCCAGTTCCTTCTCGGTGTTGGGCCGGTGGGTGCCCAATGCATTGATCAATACTATCTCTATATCGGGTACAGCCTCCAGCTCTTCCAACAGCGGGGGCAGGACCCTGCTGCTGGGCATAGGCCGGGTGCCATCGCAGAATACGATGGCCACTGTATCACCAGGTTTGACCAACTCCCGCACTGGAGCAGATCCTATGGGATTGCGCAGTGCCTCCTTGAGGGCCTTCTGTTCATCGGGCAGTCCTTCGATGAATCTCGGTGTAACTACATCGGTTATGCCGTCAGGCAGTTCTACCGGCATCCAGGTTCGTCCATATGCTAATTCGACCCGCATGTTGATACCTCCATCCACTAATAGAGCAGGATCGTCGCCATAATCTCCAAAGGTTCATCTCCTGTATTGGCGATCTCGTGTCCAGCACCATCACCAGTTAAGATAGCATCACCGGTTCGCACTACTGCTTCCTTACCATCATCATTGACAGTGCCGGTGCCCCGTAGAATATAGAAAAGCTCTTCTTCATCATCGTGGTTGTGAAATCCAATGGAACATCCGGGCTGCAAGGTGATCTTGGCAAACAGGCGGGCGCGCCCCTTTAGTTCATCCTTCCGGAAGATATGAAGGAGTTCGACTGTGCCCTCGCCTCCCCGCATTTTCTCCCGGACTTCCTTAACCATATCCTCTGCCCTGCGGATCACGATTACCACTTCTCCCTCTATCTCAATGATAGCCTCTCTTGAAAACCAGGACTTCTATCCAAAGCATCTCCCGGTATGCTTCCTCACTGAGAGCCACGTTGCTCCTCTCCTGCGAGGCAGCCTATGACGAAGCGAAGTACACTGTAAACCTTTCAGTCCCTTTACTTACCTTGCTGTCCATAGTACGCACCGGCTCCGTGTTTTCTGAGAAAATGCTTATCCAGCAGCGCTTGTGGGATTGCATCAATATCCGGTGCCAGAGAGACTGTGAAGAGTGCCATCAGCGCCACCTGTTCCAGGACTACACTGTTGTGCACTGCCTCTGCTGGGTCCTTTCCCCAAGTAAAGGGTCCGTGTCCGGCTACCAAGGCACCGGGCATCGACAGTGGGTCCCGCTGGGCAAAGGCCTTGACTATGACATTGCCGGTTTCTTCTTCATACTTGCCTGCGATCTCAGTTTCAGTTAACGGGCGGGTACAGGGTATCTCGCCGTAGAAGTAATCGGCATGGGTTGTTCCTAAACAAGGTATTCCCATTCGGGCCTGTGCCCAAACCGTGGCGTAGGTAGAATGGGTGTGAACAATACCCCCCACCTCCGGCCATGCCCGGTAAAGGGCCAGATGGGTGGGCGTATCTGACGAGGGACGGAGGCCCCCCTCCACCACATTGCCTTCTAAATCCACGACCACCATATCGTCGGCTTTCATCTCATCATAGGACACGCCACTGGGCTTGATCACAACTAAGCCCTGCTCGCGGCAAATCCCGCTGACATTGCCCCAGGTATAGGTAACCAGGCCCCGCCTCGGTAATTCCAAATTAGCATCTAGAACAGCTTCCTTCAACTGCTTCAGCATGGCTCTCCCTCCAGCTCCAATCTGCCATCATCACTATCGTCCAACACTTTAGTTTACTACTATCTCATTAAACCTTCCATAGACATCATCGCACGGCCCCTTATCGTGGGGTTCGTATACTACAACAGGGAAGGAGCGGCGGATAAGCTGCCGTGCTTCCTCCAGGGACTTAATCTCTCCTAAAGCCATGGCCTGCATTAAAATGTTGCCTGCAGCCGTAGCCTCAATGGGCCCGGCAACCACCGGCAGCCCCGTGGCATCTGCGGCCAGCTGGCAGAGGAGCGTATTCTGCGTCCCGCCTCCCACCATGTGGATTACCCGGGCAGAACGGCCGGTAATCTCCTCCAGCCGATCAACCGTCCAGCGGTATTTCAAGGCTAAGCTCTCCAGGCAGCAGCGGATCAGAGCGGCTTCAGTCTCCGGTACCGGCTGATTGGTCCGCCGGCAGAAATCCTGAATTGCCTCTGGCATATCCGGCGGATTCATGAACTCATCGGCATCGGGATCTATAAAGCTCTGCAGGGGCTGGGCCGCTCTGGCCATCTCTGTCAGCTCATCATAGGAATACTCATTGCCTGTCCGCCGGAAGCTGCGGCGGCACTGCTGCACCAGCCAAAGCCCCATGATGTTCTTAAGGAAACGGTAAGTGCCGCAGACCCCGCCCTCATTGGTAAAGTTGTTGGCCCGGCTCTGCTCATTGACGATGGGCTCTTTGACTTCCACTCCCATCAGTGACCAGGTGCCGGAACTAATATAAACATAGTCGCTCTCCCGGGTGGGCACAGCTGCCACCGCCGAACCGGTGTCGTGGCTGGCTGGGACAATTACCGGAATCTCGGCCCCTTCAATGCCCAGTTCTTGGGTAATTGAAGGCATGACCTTCCCAATCACTGTCCCCGGCTCCACGATCTCGGTCAGCATCTCCCGGCTGATAGAAAACTTGTCCAAGAGATCAAAGGCCCAATCCCGCCGGTTCGGATCTAGCATCTGGGTTGTGGAAGCAATGGTAAACTCGGTAACCTTGCGCCCTGAGAACCAAAAGTCGAAGAGATTGGGCATCAGCAGCATCGTCTCCGCCTGGGCCAGGATGGGAGACTTTCTTTTTGCCAGAGCCAGCAGCTGAAAGAGGGTATTGAACCTAATAAACTGATTGCCCGTGGCTTCAAACAGCTCTTCCCGGGGAACTACCTTGAAGGCCTCTTCCATAATCCCTTCGGTGTGCAGATCCCGATAGTGGATCGGATTGCCCAAGAGCTCATCACCAGGCCCCAAAAGGCCGAAATCTACACCCCAGGTATCGATGGCCATGCTGGCTACGTCTTTACCATATGCCTGCACACACTGTACCAGCCCCTGCTTCATCTCATGGAACAGCCGCAGTGCATCCCAATAGGTAGTAGACCGCACAGTAACCGGCTGGTTAGGGAAACGATGCAAGACTTCCAGCTCTATCCGATCGCCATCGAAATGACCGATTATGGCCCGTCCGCTCTCGGCGCCCAAGTCAAAGGCCAGAAACCTCCTTGCTTTATGAGCCAATCCCATTCCCTCCCTAGTTCTGCAGCTGATTTTAGTATCGGTTGAAACAGTCTATATGTAATTGTTCTTGCTCAAGCAGAAAAATCCCTTGCCGAAAATAGCCCGCGGCAAGAGGGACTTGGCCTGCCCCTGGGTGACTGCCTATACCCATCAGGTGCCAACCAGACTTCTATGATGTAACATTGGATTAGCAAATGCTGCTAAGGAGAATCTAAAGGTGTCTATACCGCTGCCCCGGGTTTGAGGGATGTTCTCTAGAGGACCCTGGCATAGAAGACGATGGCCGACAACATCTCGGATAAGGCAGCGGACATAGCCGCAAAACATGACCTTCGGCTGTTGGTGTGCTTTGGCAGCTACATGACCGAGTGCTGCGCTGAGGCCTGTCATAGAGGCGAGGATGAAAAATATCCGCAGGGAGATTCGGGAGCTGATGAAACTACCTTGATTGTTAAATGGGCTGGCTCACAGGGCCTAGCGGATACTGTCAGCCAGCCTATTCAACGCTGGAAATGGCCGCCTCAACGCATTTTGGCTCAGCACCAAGAAGTGTTCTCTAGCGGCTGGTCAACCATTCTTTGAGGCTGTTTTTGTCCGGCACAATCCCACTGAACATCACTTCTTCATCGACAACCAAGGCAGGGGTGACCATGACCCCATAGTTGATAATCTCACTTACGTCTGCAACCTTTTCCACAGTGGCACTGAGGCCTTCTTCTTCCACTATCTCCCGCACCAACTGCTCGAGCCTCCTGCACTTGGCACAGCCAGAGCCTAACACTTTGATGTTCACTTCCCATATCTCCTTTACTTGACCGTCTAGTATCAAATTCTTGCGGCGCCTCGATTTACACCTCTACTTACACCTCTACCGAACCGACGGCCGCCCTGGCAGGCAGGGGCTTCACTTGTGCCAAGGCAGGCAGCACCGCAGCCAGGATAAACACTAAGGTATAGCCCGCGGTTGTCACCAAATATCCACCGATGATAGGTACCAGAAATAGCGGGATCTGCATGGTATTAGCCAGTGCTACATACACCGTGCAGTCCTGGGAAGGCACTGTTTCCAGAATACTGCTGGTCGATACAGTCCAGCCGCTGGCACTCATTCCCAAGAGGACATAGGCTGTGATCATCAGCGCCAGCCTTCCACCCGTACCCGGCACCAAGGCTGCCGCCAGTGCCGCCGCTGGAGCTAGAGCTTGCACCACACCCACATAGCCCAGCACCGCCCGGAATCCCCTGGAGTGCCCTAGGTAGCCCCAGAACGGGCCGCCGATCACCGCACCCAGGGTCTGGGCAGAGATGAAGTATCCCGCCGCGCTTGCCGGCAGCCCCAACACTTCCTTGGCATAGACTACATAAAAGGGAAGGGCCA
>LFTN01000101.1 GCA_001513495.1 Clostridiales bacterium DTU087 | reverse complement strand
GCCCAGGAGCTAAAAGAGGATCCGTCGGGGCCGCCGCTGATCTTGGTTGTGCCGGCGGAATCCACCTTTGCCATGGAACAGGCGCTTCTAGACCGGGCCGGGCTGCCGGGTGCCTGCCGGGCGCAGGTACTCAGCCTTCGCCGCCTTCTGTGGCGGATTCTGCAGAGTGCAGGGGGAGTGCCGGAACCGCCATTAAGCAGTCAAGGCCGCCAGCTTCTTTTAGCCGGCTTGCTTCACACCCATCGGGATGAGTTGACAGCCTTTCGGGATTCAGCTGAGCATTGGGGTTTTGCCCAGCGACTAAGCCGCACCATTCAGGAACTGGAGGAGGCCGGATGCGGCTTGGATCCTGCCCTGGCGAAAGAGGCCGCTGCAGCGGTTTTACATAATGCTGCCGGGCAGGTGAGCCAAGATGCTGCCGGGAGCCAGCAGATACTTAACGCCAAAGCCCGGGATTTGGCGTTCATTTGGAGTATCTACCGCGAAAAGCTGGCCGAGCTGGGACTGGTGGATGAGGCAGCCTGCTGGCAGAAAGCAATCCAAGGTGTTCAGAAGGCCCAGTTTCTCCATGGCGCCCAGCTCTGGATCGATGGCATCAACGGGTTCGGCCCTTGGGAGAAGCAGCTTGTCACTGAACTGCTGCTAAGAACTAAAGAGATGACAGTTACTCTGCGCTTAGATCCCGGGGCAGTCCGGCAGAGAAGCAGCGAGGTTTTCGGTTACAGCCTGGCGGCATTAGATGATCTCATTGGGTTGGCAGAAAGGGTGGGGGTACCCCATCATGTCCAGGCTGCTGCCGGGGATGGGGAGCTTGTACCTGTGGATGGCGATTCACAGCCCCGCAAGCCGCCTTTGCCGCCTAGATTTGCCGACACGGAGGAGTTGGCCCACTTGGAGCAGCAGCTTTGCTGTCCCAAGGGAAGCCAAGTGTCTTACCCCCACACTCCCCGCTGCCTTAAGGTTGTCTCTCCATCCAACCGCAGGGATGAAGTTGAGCAGGCTGCCCGCCATTTGATTGGACAAGCCCGGGAAAGGGGCATCAGGTGGCGGGAGATGGCGGTTGCTGCCTCTGACCTTAGCATTTACGAGGGGCTTGTAACCGAGGTCTTCACCGATTGCGGCATCCCCTTTTTCTTTGACAAGTCCCGCCCCGTCCACTGGCATCCCCTGGTTGTCTGTCTCAGCGGCATCATGGAACTCTTGAGCAGGGGTTGGAGGACTGAGACGGTAATCCAGATTCTAAAATCGGACATGCTCCCAGCCAGCCGCTCAGCTGTGGACCAACTGGAGAACTACCTCTTGGCCAACGGTATCGATGGCCGGCTGTGGCTGTATCCGGCTATCTGGGAGCGGGTGAGGTGTGCCCTGATAGACACAGCAGATATTGACCAGCTGTTGGGACCTCTGCTTGTTTTCTATGAAAATGCGGTAGGGGAAGGTGAGGGCCCCGTTTCCGGGGCAATGCTCATGACAGCCCTCTGGCACCTAATTGAGGAATATGGTATTCCAGCACGGCTGGACTACTGGGCTAATCAAGAAGCAGGGCAGGATGGCGGCGGGCTTTCTAGTCATCATCCACAGAGCCCGAGGGAAGCCGAGCATGTGGATGTGTGGAACCTGTGGGTTCAACTGGTCGACGATTTCATGCAAAGCTTGGGCAGGCAGCTCTTGACTCCCAGTGAGTTTGCCAATATACTGCAAGCCGGTTTGGATAACCTGAGCCTCACCCGTATTCCCCAAGGCCTTGACCAGGTGCTGGTTACCAGTCCCATGCGGCTGATGAACAGTGAAGTGCGGATTTTGGTGATTCTGGGTGCCGATGAACAGCACCTCCAGCTGGCCGGCGGGGAAGACACTATCTTAAGTGATGGAGAACGGACTGCCCTGCAGGGCCTGGGCTGGGGCCTTGAGCCCCGGGGTCAGCTGCAGCGGCTGAGGGAGCCTCTGCTTTGGTATTCTCTGCTTACTAGGGCTAAGGATGGCTTATTCATCAGCAGCCCCTTGGCAGATGAAAACGGCAAAGCCTTGGAACCAGCGGGAATGGTGAAGGATGTCCAGAGCCTATTTCCCGGCTGCTGCACCGGCGGCACTGAGATAGACTTGCCCTGCACCCTGGCTGACGCCGCCCGTTTTGCTGCCAGGGCCCTGAGGGCGAGAAGGGATGGACGGCAGCATGTGTCGGACAAGCTCCAGGATGACGATGTACTGGCCCTCTATCAGTGGCTGGTTGGCCATGACCAAGGCAGATCCGCCCTGCGGCGCAGCTTAGCTGGATTGGGCTACACCAACCAGGCAGGGCCTTTGAGTGTGAATCTCGTCCAGGAACTCTATGGAGATGTATTGATTACCAATGTCTATCAGCTGGAAGCAGCTGCCCAATGTCCATATCAGTATTTTGCCGGGGCTGTGCTGCGGCTGGAAGAGCGGCAGCGGCTGCAGTGGGATGCCTTGGTCGAAGGGCGGCTTTGGCATGAAGCACTGGCGATATTGACCAGGCATCTGCTGGAGCGCGGGCAGGATCTGGCTGAGATGCAGGACGACTCACTTAGGCAGCTGGCTGGGGAAGTGTGGCGAGCAGCCGCCGGTCAGTTGACACCCCTTTATGCTGAGGCAGTTGAGAGCTATCACTATCGGATTGAGCGCCTGGAGCGGGGGTTTCAGCGGATAGTCGAGGTATTGGCAGAACACAGCCGCCGGGGGCAGTTCCGTCCTGTTGCTGTAGAGGTTGCTTTTGGAATGTCTCCAGGCATCCCGCCCTGGCAGCTTGAGCTTGAGCCCGCTGGTACCGTGCAGGTCCGGGGCAGGATCGACCGGATTGAGACTGCCAGGGCAGGAGATACCCTCTATGTGCGGATTATTGATTTTAAGCGGAGTGCTAGAAAGCTGAAGCTCTCTGATGTCTACTACGGCTTCTCCCTGCAGCTATTGGTGTACCTTGCCGCCCTAATGGACAACGCCGAGGCCATGCTCCCCGCTGCAATGAGCCGCGAGGACGTGAAGATAGTCCCGGCAGGAGTTCTGTACTTTCCCTTGAGTGAGCCCATAGTTAAGGTGGAGGGGCCAGTAGAAGAGGAACTGCTGGCCAAGGAAGTCCTGGCTAGATACAAGGCCAGCGGCTTGCTCTTGGCGGATACAGATGTCTTGGAACTGATGGAAGCCGGCATCAGCGGCCGTTCAGAACTGCTGCCGGTGGGCATCAAGCAGAGCGGAGAAATCTATAAGGGCTCTTCCGCATACTCCCCAGAGGAACTAGATGTACTGGCTGCATATGTGAGGTACTTGATCAAGGCCCTGGCGGAGGCAATTCAATCAGGGAAAATCGCCATTGAACCCTATAGGAAGGCCGGCTTTAGAGTCTGTCAGTACTGCCCGTACATGCCCTTATGCCGCTTTGAAGTCGGTGCGCCCGGCTGCCGCTACCGCTATATCACAACGATCAGCGATAGTGAAGCATTGGAGAGGATGAGACAGGCGGCTGTGCAGTAGGAATTGGAAGTTGGCGGAGTGGAGAGGAGGCTTGGAGTGGCTGAACGGCTGGAAAGCACATTGGTGGAAAAGGGTTCCCTGCGGCAGGTAGAATCAGCCTTGCCGGAGCCGGGGCCTGTCTGGACGCCGGAGCAAAGGGATGCCATTTATTCCAGGGGATGTGACATCCTGGTGGCTGCAGGAGCCGGAGCCGGCAAGACCGCTGTGTTGGTTGAGCGGGTAATTCAGGGCTTGCTTCAAGAAGATGGGCTGGACATTGAGCGGCTGTTGGTGGTTACCTTTACTGAAGCAGCTGCCGCGGAGATGCGGGAGCGGATTAGAGGTGCTCTAGAAGAGAGGCTGCGGCAAGAGCCCGCCAATTCCAGGCTGCAGCAGCAGCTGGCCCGGCTGCCTTTGGCTTCTATTTCCACCATTCATTCTTTTTGCTCCCGGCTGTTGAGGCGGTATTTCTATTTTCTCGGCTTGGACCCAGCCTTCAGGATCATGACAGAGGCGGAAGCCGGTTTACTTAAGTCGGAGCTCATCGATGAACTGCTGGCCGGGTATTACCAGCGGGGGGATGGAGCAGTCCTGGACTTCATCGATGCCTATGGAGGCAGGAATGGGGATGGAGAGGTACGGAAGCTAATCCTTCGCCTCTACGATTTCGAGATGAGCTTGGCTGATCCCGCTGGATGGCGGAGGGAGGCCCTGGCTGCTTTCCTGCTCGGCTCTCCAGCGGCGGTGCGGAGATCTCCGCTGTTTCAGGAAGCAGAAAGACAGCTCCTGCTGATAGTAAACCAGGCAGAACACCTGCTCACGGCAGCCCTAGAGATATGCCGCCTCCCCAATGGGCCGGCTCCCTATGGGGAACGCCTGCAGGAAGAAAGGCAGGCACTGGGCAGGCTGGCGGAACTGTTGAGAGGCCAGCGGTGGGATGAACTCCGGGAGTGGCCCGATCCCTTTGGGCGGCTGCCCTCCATCTCCAAGAAGCAGGGCGTGGATGAGGGGCTGAAGGAGCAGTGCCAGAAGCTGAGAAATGACGCCAAGGACCGGATTAAGAAGCTGACAGGCAGCCTGCTCTCCCGGACTGAGGAGCAGGTGGCAGAGGAGCTGGAGAGGCTGGCTCCTACAGTGCAGCTGATCTTCCGGCTGGTGGACGAGTTCGCCGCCGCCTATGGAAAAGCAAAGCACAGCCAGGGAATGGTGGACTTTGCCGATTTGGAGCGCCTGGCCCTGAGACTCCTGACAGATTCAACCGAAGCAGGCGAGCTGCGCCCCTCTCCGGTGGCTCTAGAACTACAGGATCGATTCGATGAGGTATTAATTGATGAGTACCAAGACACCAATGGAGTGCAGGATTGCATCTTGGCTATGGTTACCGGCGCTTGGGAACAGGAGCCCGGTATTGTGCCCCGGTTCATGGTGGGTGATATCAAGCAGAGCATCTACGGCTTTCGGCTGACAGATCCGGGGCTCTTCTTGAGCAAGTACCACCGCTTTTCTTCCAGCCCGGAGGGATCCCAGAGGCGGATTGACTTGGCCGCCAATTTCCGCTGCCGGCGGGAGATTATCCACGGAGTCAACTTCATTTTCCGGCAGCTGATGACCAGGAGTATAGCCGGTATCGCCTATGACGAAAAAGCTGAGCTCAGGTATAGTGCCCAGTATCCAGAGCTGGCGGCAGACCCGGAAGCTGCCGCCGCGGCGGAGATTCCCGCCGGCACCGCAGGGCCCCCCGGGTGTATTGAGATCTATATCTTGGATTCGCTGGCAGGGAAGAAAGAGGGCGAAGAGGTCTTGGAGGGGGGCGGAGACGGCCCAGGAGCCGGAGAGGAGCAGCTGGATGAGGGAATCGGCCGGTTCACCGCAGAAGACCCAGATGAGCTGGAACAGCTGGAGCGGGAAGCCTGGCTCATTGCCCGGCGGATCCGGGCAATGAGGCCGGGTGACTGGGAAGAGGCCAAGGCGGAACCTGGCGGCCAAGACAGAGGCCCAGTCCTGGTATGGGATAAGACCCTCAAAACTTACCGTCCGGTGCAGTATAGGGATATAGTGGTCCTCATGCGGTCAGTAAAGAGCAGGGCCAATCAAGTGCTGGAGGTTTTCCGGCAAGCGGGAATTCCAGCCTACGCTGAATTGGACTCCGGATACTTTGCTGCAATCGAGATCAAGTTAATGGTGGCCCTGCTGCAGGTTCTAGACAATCCCCAGCAGGATATCCCGCTGGCGGCTGTGCTGCGGGCGCCGTGGTTTAGGATCACCGATGAAGAACTGGCCAAGATCCGGGCAGGCACTCCCAAGGGAAGCTTCTATCTGGCGGTTCAGGATGCCGCCCAGAGGCCAGATGGGCTGGGTGACAAACTGCGGGCTGCTTTGAGCTCGATGGAGAAGTGGCGGACAGAAGCCCGCCGTTTGCCCTTGAGTGAACTGATCTCTCTGCTGTACAGGGAGACTGGCTTTTACGAATATGCCGTCTCGATGCCCAAGGGTGATCAGAGGCAGGCAAATCTCAGGGGCCTGCAGGACCGGGCCCGGGAGTTTGATGGATTCGCCGGACGAGGCCTATCACGGTTTGTCCGGTTCTTGGAACGGCTGCAGGCAGAACATGACTTGGGGGAAGTCCGGCCCATTGGTGAAGGGGAAAACGTAGTCCGCATCATGAGTATGCACCGGAGCAAGGGATTGGAGTTTCCCATCGTTTTCCTGGCTGATCTGGGCAAGAAATTCAATCTGCAGGATCTGCGGCAAGATGTCTTGATCCATAAGGATCTGGGTATCGGCCTCAATGTGATCGACCCTGAACTGCGCTATCGGTGTGATTCCTTCTCACATCAGGTCATCAAAGGCCGGCTCCGCCAGGACATTCTAGCTGAGGAGATGCGCATCCTTTATGTGGCCATGACCCGGGCCAGGGAACAGCTGATCCTAGTGGGCACCGGCAAGGATCTGGCCAAAGCGGCAGCCGCCTGGACAGCAGGGGTGCCTTCCGGGGAGTGGGCTCTGCCCGGAAATCTGCTGATCTCCGCCTGGAGCTGCTTGGATTGGCTGGGACCCGCTTTAGTCCGTCACCGAGACGGGGAAGCCCTGCGGCTGGCAGGCAAGCCCGGGGCAGAACAGCCGTATGTAGATCTACTGCAGGATCAATCCCGCTGGCATATCTGGCTGGAAGGTCATTCACCTCCGCTTAGCTGGATGCAGGCTCCTTGGCAGGAGCAGGAGGCAGAGTCCATCCCTTGGCAGCTCATTGAGCAGCTGAAGCCCCTGCCCCTGCCGCCCCTTGACGATGGGCTGAAGCAGCAGTTTTCCCGCCGGCTGCTTTGGGAGTATCCCAAGGGCCATGCTGTTAACCTTCCAGCCAAACTCTCGGTGACGGAGATGAAGCGCTGGACACCCCCAGAGGGAGAGACAGCTGAGCCAGAGTTGGCAGCAGGCGCTTTGCCGGGGAGCAGTGCCGGCGGCGGCAGGCACAGGGTGCGCCGGCCCCGGTTCATTTTGGCCGAAAGAGAACGGATTAGTGCCGTCGAACAGGGGATCTGGACCCATACCATCCTGCAGCATCTCGACCTCACCAAGGATTTGACTGACGGGGAAGTCTTGGCAGAGGAGGCACAGCACCTCGTGATGGCAGGATACCTTAGGGAAGAGCAGCTGTCCGCTGTAGCGATTGGCTCCATTGCCCGTTTCTTCCAAAGCCCTCTGGGGCGCAGGCTGCTGAACCAGCCGGATAGTGTCCGCCGGGAGGTGCCTTTTACCCTAGCTCTGCCGGCAGGGGAGGTTTACCGCCTTTGGCAAAAGGACCTGGAAGGGGACACCGTCATTGTACAGGGAGTCATTGACTGTCTGGTCAAGGAGCCTGCCGGTTTCCTATTGGTAGATTTCAAGACCGATAGGGTTTCTCAGGCTGGAGTTGAAAGGGCCGCTGAATCCTACCGCGTGCAAATCCACCAGTACCGCAGGGCAGTGGAGATGATCTTCGGTCAGCAGGTAAGTGAGGCCTACTTGTACTTCCTGCGAGCAGGCGCGGCTGTTCCGATCCGCTGACAGCGGGATAGGCGGCATTCTGACAAAGATTGCTGATTGCAAAAAGACAGACTATACGTTACAATAACCCAGCGGTGCTCTTGAGGGCGTCGCTGCCTTTTGATTAAGAGAGATCTTGCGACTTTGCTGTGCAAGGAGGGTTGTGCAATGCTGTTATTGGAGGAGCGATCTGTAAAGGTAATCGGCTCGGTCGTTGCCCTTGGCCTGGCTGCTGCAGTACTGCTCACGGCAGCTGCCGCGGCAACTATGCCTCTAGGAGCCCTAGAGACAGCTCAGAGTATGGATGAAGAGCCCATAGATGAAAAAGGAGAGGCAGAGGCCCTGGGGACTGCCGCCGTCAACAATGATAACATAACACCTTTGCCGTCAGAGACAGCATCTGGCAGCGATGAAGAACCAGTGCAGCAGGTGAAAGCCCAGGCAAGGCCTGCCCAGACAAAGCCTGCAGCTGGGGCACAGAAGCCGGCAAGCGGCCTTTCTGAAGGGGACATTTGGCTGATGGCCCAGCTGATCCACGCGGAGGGCAGGGGTGAGTCTCTGGAGGGGCAGGTGGCCATTGGCGCAGTCTTGCTCAACCGCCTGAGGGACAGGCGCTTTCCCAACTCCCTGGCAGGAGTCATCTACGAGCCCGGTGCCTTCTGCACTGTTCGGGATGGCCAGATCAATCTGACCCCGAATGCAAAGGCCGTGAGGGCAGCGAGACTAGCTGCAGCCGGCTGGGACCCAACCGGTGGTGCCCTGTACTTCTACAATCCTGCCCGGAGCACCTCGGCTTGGATTTTTACCCGTCCCGTTCTAACCCGTATCGGCCGCCACGTCTTTGCCGGTTGATGAGAATGGGGTTAGTTGAAGGGAATGGGGCAGTTGTGACAGCAACGTAATACAGAGTAACGATATTGCCGCGGAGCGGCGGCTGGGCTGTGGATCCCCGGATCCACAGCCTGTTTGTCATCTAAGCGATTTTCTCACTCTTTCCGGTAGCATGGAGGAAACTGGCTGTGAAGCTGGAAGTTTGATTTAGATCATTATATCGGTAGTCTGTTGCTTATATAGATGCCAGTAGTGGCTGATCAGCAGGAAAATGTCTTGCCGGACAAGGGGGGGTATGTGTGTCAGCAGAAATGACGCCTAGAGAACGCTGGCTGGCAGTGCTCAAAGGGGAGAAGCCTGATCGAATCCCCATGGACTACTGGGCAACACCGGAGGCCACTGAGAAACTGATGGCTTATCTAGGATGCGGGACAGAGCAGGAACTGTACCGGCGGCTGAGAATTGACAAGGTGATGGAGGTAGGCCCCCGTTACATAGGGCCTTCACTGCCCCCTGACGAGGACGCCTTTGGCATCCGCTACCGTGATATCGGTTACGGCAGCGGAGTCTACAGGGAGTGCATTTATCATCCTCTAGCCCGGTTTACCACCGTAGAGGAGATCGAGGCTGAGTACCGCTGGCCCAGCCCCGATTGGTACGACTATTCCCACATTCCCCGGCAGGTTGAAGGCTTGGGGGATGAGTATCCAATCCGAGGCGGCGGTTCAGAGCCGTTTCTAACCTACTGCCAATTACGGGGCCTGCAGCAGGCGATGCTGGACCTGATCCTATACCCCGAGATTGTCCACTACTGTCTAGATCAGCTCTTTGACCTCAGTTATGTTAACACACTGAGGATCCTTGAACAGATTCCCGGCCGGGTGATGCTGACTTATGTTGCTGAAGATATGGGTTCCCAGGAAGGCTTGCTGTTTTCTCCTGACCATATCCGTGAATACCTGCTGCCCCGCATGCGGCGAATTGTCGATCTCTCCCATGAAGCCGGTGCTTATGTTTTTCACCACAATGATGGTGCCATCCGGGAGATTATCCCAGATCTGATCGATCTTGGCATTGACATACTTAACCCCATTCAGTGGCGCTGCCGGGGTATGGGCCGGGAAGGCTTGAAGGCGGATTTCGGCGACGAGCTGGTATTTCACGGGGCTGTAGACAACCAGCAAACTCTGGTCTTTGGTTCCCCGGAAGATGTGCGCCGGGAGGTAAGGGAAAACATTGAGATTCTAGGAGCCGGCGGCGGGTATATCATCGCCCCCTGCCATAACATCCAGGCAGTGAGCCCGCCGGAGAACATTGTGGCTATGTATGAGGCCGGCTATGAGTACGGCCAATCCTGAGGATACGGCCCATGCCGAAGAGCAGGGCAAGGGTAAGATAGGGACTTAGGAGGATGGAAAGATGCTGAATGGAAACGGAAAGAGGCTGAAGCCGCGGGCTTTTACCATGCTGCCGTTGGGGACAGTGAAACCCCGAGGCTGGCTGAAGCAGCAGCTGCAGATTCAAGCTGATGGACTGTCAGGCCACATCGATGAATTCTGGGAGGACTTGGGCCCGGACAATCAGTGGTTTGGCGGCAGCCGGGAAGGTTGGGAGAGAGGGCCTTACTATGCCGACGGCTTAGTTCCACTGGCTTATCTGCTGGATGATGAGAAACTGAAAGCCAAGGCACAAAAGTGGGTGGAGGCCTTCATCGACCGCCAGAGGGAAGATGGCTGGATCGGGCCGGTACAAGGAGTTCTTGGGGACAGGAAGTACCCTGAGTATGATCCCTGGCCGGTGTTTATCGTCTGCAAGGTATTGACCCAGTATCAAGAAGCAACTGGAGATGAGCGGGTAATACCGGCGATGCTCAAATTCTGCCGCTATCTGCTGGATAACCTAGATAACCGGCCCCTGAAGTCTTGGGCTAAGTTCCGCTGGGCTGATTTCATCATCAGTGTCCACTGGTTGTATGACAGGACCGGGGAAGAGTGGCTCTTGGACCTGGCGGAAAAAGTAAAGAGCCAGGGCTATGATTGGCATGGCCATTTTGTGGATTTTCGGTATCAGAGGAAGCAGCGGAACATTGATCTGGAAACCCATGTGGTAAACAATGCCATGGGCATCAAGACCCCTGGGGTGTGGTATCGCCAGTCAGGGGAGCCTGGGGACCGGGAAGCAGTCCACATCGGTTTGGAAAACCTGGATAAGTTTCACGGGCAGGTGACGGGAGTCTTTACTGGAGATGAACATCTATCTGGCAAGAATCCATCCCAGGGCACAGAACTCTGTGCAGTTGTAGAGTACATGTTCTCCCTGGAGCAGCTGATTTCTATCATGGCTGATTCGGTGCTGGCTGATCGGCTGGAGCGGATTGCCTTTAACGCTCTGCCAGCCACCTTCTCTCCAGATATGTGGGCTCACCAATATGATCAGCAGGTCAACCAGGTTATCTGCAGCGTGGCTGAGCGGGATTGGTCCAACCTCCCCGATGCCAACATCTTCGGATTGGAGCCCAACTTTGGCTGCTGTACCGCAAACATGCACCAGGGTTGGCCCAAGTTCGCTGCTAACCTCTGGATGGGAACTCCAGACAACGGCCTGGCGGCTGTTGCCTATGCCCCATCGATAGTCACTGCCAAGGTAGGGGAAAGCGGTCAGGAAGTAAGCATCATCGAGGAGACCGAGTATCCCTTCGGTGAAACACTGGACTTTACCATCCAATCAGCCCGGGCTGTGACTTTTCCGCTGACATTTCGAATACCTGCTTGGGCCAAGGGAGCTACCTTGACTTTGCCTGATGGGGAGACAGTGGCTTTGCCTGCCCAGTCTTTCCAGACGATTACACGGGAATGGCGGCCGGGGGATCAGCTGAGGCTGACACTGCCCATGGAGCTTGAGACCGAACGGCGCTACCAGGGTTCCATCGCTATCCTGCGGGGCCCCTTGGTTTACTCCCTGAAAATCGGTGAAAACTGGAAGCATATCGGCGGCGTGCAGCCCCATGCTGACTGGGAGGTGTATCCTACTACTCCCTGGAATTACGGGCTAGTCATCGATCCGGCCAATCCCGGCAAGTCCATCAAAGTAGTGAAAAAGCCTGTGGGCCTGATGCCTTATTCGCCAGAGGGTGCTCCCGTGGAACTTAAGGTCACCGGCCGCTTAGTTCCCGAATGGCGGTTAGAAGGAAACTGGGCTGGGCCCATTCCTCAAAGTCCCGCCCGCTCGAAGGAAAGGGCGGAAAAGCTGACTTTGATCCCTTACGGC
>LFTN01000233.1 GCA_001513495.1 Clostridiales bacterium DTU087 | reverse complement strand
CAGGAAGACTATGGTTCTTTTTTGGTTTTCCAGATCATTGTTAGGTGGAGGGAAAGATATTGAAGCATACGACCATATGGCAGGATTATGCCCGCAAGGCATGCCAGCGGCAGCTCAATGCCCGAGTGTTAGCTGCCTTCAATACCAACATAGATGCTGTGGTACATGTAACCACTGAACTGATGGAGAAGATCACCGCCAATGATACCAGCATCGACTGGAAAGAGGTAGCCGGCGGTTCGGCAGACCAGATCACCACAGTCAAGAGCAAGGAAGATCTCTTGATCATTCTCAAGGACTGTCTCAGCGGCGGGAAGTCTTTTCATATAGTGTTGGACAATCTGGCTCTCTTGGATTGGCTGGATGAACACTTCACCGGTGCCAGAGAAAGCATGGGCGGCCAGGCGGGGATTATCGCCAATCAGATGGCTGCCCTCGGTGCCCAGTCCATGGTCTACACGCCGCTGCTTTCTCCCAAGCAAGGGAAGCTCTTCGCAGAGGGTGTGACCACCCCCGTGGTGGCCGATGACCGGCTGGAGATCCTGCCTGTTCCAGAAGCAGTCCGGAAAGATGATGAGACCAAGATCAACTGGATCTTTGAGTATGCCAAAGGCGAGGCCATACCTTTTGGTGAAGAAGTTGTGACTACTCCCCGGGCCAATAGGGTGATCCTCGCTACCAGGCCCCGGGGTTCGGTGATGTCCTTTGATGACAGGATCGCGGCTCACCTGCCGAAGTTGGGCAAGAACATCGATGTGGCCTTCATGGCAGGGTATCATTACGCAGAGCCGGTCAACACCGATGGCCGCACCTTCGATGAGTTCATGGCTGACTCGGTCCATCACCTCCATGCCCTCAAGGAGCAAAACCCCAAGCTGGTGGCCCATTTTGAGTATGTGCCCATGAAAATGCCGGAGCTGGAGCCTAAGATGCTGGAGGCTATCTGCCGGGAGATCAAGAGTTTTGGCATCAATGAGAATGAGATCAAGCGGGTGCTGCGGGAGTTCGGTTTCGAAGCCGAAATGGAAGAGATCGAAAGGCACGAGCGGGCTTACTCGCTGTACAAGGGTGCCCTGCAGCTCTTCGGGCATCTTAAGCTGGACCGGATTCATGTGCATAACCTAGGCTACTATGTGATGCTCTTGAGAAAGCCTTATCCCATAGCTCCAGATGAGGTACGCCAATCCTGCCTATATGCCTCATCGGTCAATGCAATGAAGGCCAAGTACGGCGGCTATGTACGGCCGGAGCGGCTGGCGGAAGCCGCTGAGCTGGAATTGTCTGATGTCGGCTTTGAGCAGCTGGCCGGGATCGCAAAGGAGCTGGAGGGAGAGCATCCCCAGGCTGCCAGCCTCTTGACCGATGGGTATCTGGAGTTTGATGACCATTACCTAGTTGTGGTACCGGCCCACATCGTACCCAATCCGGTCAGCACTGTAGGAATGGGTGATACCATTTCTTCATCCTCCTATGCAGCGGAGGTCATGTCCTGACAAAGGCCTAAACTGTCTCTGCCTACGTGGTGAGAAGGGCGGGCGGGGGATGTCCAGGTTATAGATGGTGTAAATAGAAGGAGCCAGAGCACGCTGCCGTGCGCCTGGCTCCTTACTTTTATGCATTTTGCACTTAGCTTGTCAAGACAGCCAAATCAGGCAGCTGCGACAGGTGCAGAAGCAGATGGGTCAGCCGCTAGGCCAACTAACTACATACCCAGATAGGCCTTGCGGACCATTTCGCTGTCCACCAGCTCAGTGCCCAGCCCCTCTGTTACAATCCGGCCGTTCTGCAGCACATATCCCCGATTGCATAGCTCCAAGGCCTCCAAGACCCTCTGCTCTATGAGCAGGATCGTGACACCGGTCTGGCTGATGGTCCGAATGGCCTCAAACAGTTCCTCCACCAGTTTCGGCATAAGTCCCAGGGAAGGCTCATCTAGGATGAGCAGCTTGGGGTCTCCCATGAGGCCCCGGCCCAAGGCCAGCATCTGCTGCTGGCCGCCGCTGAAGCTGCCTGCCTGCTGCCGGGCCCGCTCTTTCAGGATGGGGAAGAGCTCATAGACATACTCCAGCCGCCTAGCCTTCTCCGCCTCGGAATCGGTGGTGTAGGCCCCCAGCATCAGGTTTTCTGTTACAGTCAGCTTGCTGAACACGTGCCTTCCCTCGGGCACATGGATTAGGCCCTTGGCAACTATTTGGTGCGGAGGCAGCTGGTCGATGCGTTCACCGTTAAAGGTAATGGTGCCGGATGTAGGTTTGACCAGCCCGGAGATGGTCCGGGCGATGGTGGACTTGCCGGCGCCGTTGGAACCCACGATGGTCACAATCTCACCGGGGTTAATATGCAAGGACACATCTGTCAACGCGGGAACCCCGCTGTAACCAGCATTAATTGATGACATGTTTAGCATATTTATCACCTAGATATGCCGATATCACCCGGGGGTTGGAGACAACCTCCGCAGGTGAGCCTTCAGCAATTTTTGTGCCTGAGTCAAGCACTATAACCCGGTCGGCTATGGGCATGATAGCTTCCATGACGTGCTCTACTACGATGAGGGCAAGCCCTTCATCCCTCAGTGAGCGAATCATCTGGGATGCTTCGGCAGCTTCGGTAGGAGTGAGGCCAGCCATGGATTCATCCAGCATGAGCACCTTGGGCTCAGTGGCCAGGGACATAGCCACTTCTAACCGTTTCTTTTCCGGCAGAGTTAAGTTCACAGCCAAAGCATCAGCCCGGTCCAGCATCCCCACCCGCTCCAAGGCAGCAATGGCGCTTTCCCGAGCCGGGGCTGTGCGGGGGTGCCGTAGATATGCTCCTACCATCACGTTTTCCAGCACAGTCATGCCCTGCAGTACCTGCACCACCTGAAAGGTACGGGATACTCCCAAGCCGCAGATCCGGTTGGGAGCCCAGTTGGTGATGTTCAGCCCATTGTACTCCACCGTACCACCATCCACCTTCAGAAAGCCTGTGAGGCAGTTGAAGAGGGTGGTCTTTCCGGCCCCATTGGGCCCGATGAGGGCCAGGATCTCGCCGCTTCCCACGGTAAAAGAGACTTCGTTGAGTGCCGTCAATCCGCCGAACCGCTTGGTCACGCCGGTGGCAACTAGTTTTGCATGACTAGACATTGGCGCCCCTCCTAGCCTGTTGAACTTGGGCTTTAGTTCTAGCCTGGATGTTTCTGACTACTCCCATGAGCCCTTCCGGCTGATAGACACAGATCAGCACGATGAAAGCACCGTAGATCATCATATCGATGCCGGTTCCTGTGGAACCCATCCAGGCTCTGGTCAACTCGGAGATCGGGAGCAGGATGGCAGAACCTAAAATGGGGCCGAGGATGTTCCCTGTTCCTCCGAAAACTGCGATGAGAGCAATGGTGACCGAGATGTTGTGGTTGAACATGTACTCAGGTTCAACATACAGGCTGTACTGGGCGAGGAAGGTGCCGCACATGCCGGTAATTCCTGCACTAATGGCGATAGCAATCAACTTGTAGGCTGTCCTGTTAATCCCCATCGCGCTGGCCACATCTTCATTCTCTCGAATGGCCTTGAAGTAGTAGCCCAGCCGGGATTTTTCCATGTGGCGCATAAACAGGATAATGATTCCCAACATTACCAGTCCGATGTAGTAATACTGGAGTTTCGAGGTGTGGAACTGGAAGTTCACGAGCCCTTCCTTGCCCAGGGGCAGCATGAGGCCTGTGGCTGCTCCCACCCGCTCCCAGTTCTCGAAGAGGACCTTCATCACCTGTCCCAAAGCAATAGTGGCAATGGCGAAGTACCTGCCCCGGAGCCGGGTTACCGGCAGGCCCACTAAGAACCCGAAAAGAGCAGTAATCAGCCCTGCTGCAATAAATCCGATCCAAGGATTGACTCCATATTCTACAAAGAGATATGAAGACACATATGATCCTACGCCGAAGAAGGCCGCCTGTCCAATAGATACAAGGCCCACATAGCCGCCGATAATATTCCACGCTTCGCCAAGGACTGCGTAGAGGACTACCATGACCAAAATATGCTGCAGGAAGCGAGCCTTGATGAACAGGGGAATGATTGTTGCTGCCAGCACCCCGCAGGCCAGCAGAATCTTAGTGGTGCGATCAACATCTTTCATCAGTCAGCCCCCCATCCCAGGAGACCCCTAGGCCGGACGATTACAATCACCAAGTATGCCAGAAAGACCAGTGCATACTTGAACTCGGAACCAACCATGAAGCCTCCCACTGTCTCAATGATGCCGATCAGTATTGCCCCGATCAAAGCTCCTTCTGTACTGCCAAATCCACCGAGAGCTACAGCCACAAGGGCGACTAAGCCGAACATGGTTCCGACATCAGGAAATATATAGTAGAACTCGGCTAGAAACGCTCCCGCAGCACCAGCACAGGCACATCCCAAACCGAAGGCATATCCGTTGAGCCTCTCGATGTCTATCCCCATGAGGGAGGCTGCCATCCTGTCTAGAGAAATGGCTTGAATCGCTAAGCCCGTTTTTGTTTTCCGCACAAACCAATATATCAGTCCGGCGACTATCAGACTGCCGATGCTGGCCATAAGTTTGGGAACTTCTATGAAAACAGGGCCTACCATTCTGATCCCGCGAAAAATCGGGTTTTCCACCATACGGTAATCGGGGCTCCAAAGAAACTGTGCGCAGTTGATAAGGAAAATGCTCAAGCCGAATGTGACAAGAAGGCGAGCTAAGAAAGGCCCCTCCAAGACTTTGCCTATCACTGCGTGGTACACTATTACCCCAAAGAAAAACATGAGCAGGGCAATTAGAGGACTGCTTAAGATCGGGTCTATGCCGATAAACCTATTCAGCCAGAAGCTGGCATACATGGCCACCATGACGAAGGCGCCATGGGCAAAGTTCACGATTCCCATAACTCCGTATATGAGGCTGAGCCCCATGGCGACCAGGCCGTATATGCACCCCAGCAGCAGACCTCCCACAGTAAGTTGAAGATACACGGAGAACCACTCCTGTCATAGTGTGTAGTCTGTTTTGGACCAATCAGGAGAAGTCCCCCGGGGGCCCTTTTTCCGGGCCGCCCGGGGGAATGCTAGCACGTCTACAGGGGTTATTTCTTCCACCCTGGGAATGGGAATACATAGGGTACAGCTGCCAGGTCAAAGGGCCATACCACTCGGAACTGCCCATCCTGTATCTGCAGGTAGAGAGACTTGCCCAGGACGTTGTCATGGGTCTCAGGATCGAACCTAACGCCTTCATATGGGGAGATGAGGTCATCTGCTGCCATATTGGTCTCCAGAAGCGCCTTGCGGATCGCTGCTGGATCAGCGGACCCCGCCCGGTTGATGGCATCAGCCACTACGAAGGGAGCGGAGAAGCTTCTGGCGGCATTGGGGCTCATATCCCGGCCGTACTTCTGCTTGTACAGCTCGTTGATCTCGGCTACAATGGGTTTCCGAGCTGCAAGGTCCAGCCCGTAGACGGCCCGGACAAAGAAGTACTCACCATCTTTGCCGACGGTGCTCAGGTAGCTGGGATCCAGGTACCCGGCCATGCCGATGAGCATCTTGGGACTGAAGTCCAGAGCTTTGAAGGTCTGGGTAAACAGAATTGCGTCGGACACGTAGGATGCGTGAATCACGACATCGGGATTGGCCGACTTCAGCTTCAGTACCTCACTGGTTACGTCAGTGGCCCGGTATGCATAGGGCACATCGGCAACCATAGTGAAGCCGTACTCATCCATCCAGTCCCTCATGGCCTTGGCAACATTGGCGCCCCATTCGGTGTTCTCCCACAAGATGGCAATGCGGGACAGCTTGGTGCCTTCCTTGGCCTCAATGTCCTTCACCATCTCCAGGGCGTTCTTGGCCTGGATGCCGTCATGGGGGATGACACGGAAGAACCACTCGAAGCCCCGCTCAGTCAAGGCAGGGGAGGTAGCATCAGATAGGACGTAGGGAATCTGGAGCCTTTCCGATGCCATACTAGCAGTCTTCACAACACCGCTTTGGTAGCCGCCGATCACGGCAACAACGCCTTCTTCGGTGATCAGGCGCTCAGTCTCTGCCATGCCTTGGGTGGGGTCCCCACGGGTATCGCCGAAAACGACTTCGATCTTAGCACCGCCGAGGTTAGGCAGCCCTTCACTCTTGGCAAAGGGGAAGTCTAGATCGTACACACCGTTGATGATGTCTACAGCTAATTCAACACCAGTGCGACAGTCAGCACCAGTGGTTGCCACTGCGCCGGTGAGGGGATACACCGCACCGATCTTAATGGTCTCTGCGGCCAAGGCAATGGTAGAGCCCAGAGCCAACACCACTAGAGCAGTTGCCACTAGAAGCCGACTCAGCCAATTCTTCCTGAGCATCGATGTGCCTCCTTTACGGGTGTTTTGTGAGCAATGACGACGGTGATCTACTAGCCTGAAGCATCACCCCCTTTGCCATCATGTAACAGACAATGCAATGTTTGAACACTCTGTGTTGGAGGTTATTCGATGATAATAGAGAGATCCCCTCTCTTCTTTTCAAAAAATAGGTTTTTTGCGTTTTCTGCTTGACACGGCCAGGTGCCTTGAGTATAATTGACCTAACTTCGATAGAGAAGCGATGAAGGGAAGAAGTAAGCTGTCCACGGATTAGAGAGAGCCGCAGGTGGTGGAAAGCGGTATCCGGTGAAGCTGAAAGCCGCCCTGGAGCTGCACCCGAACGGTCCCGGCAGGGATCGGTAAGGGTTGCCGGAGAAGCAACTCCGTTACCAAAGATGCTGATACTAAAGCATCACGAGGCCAGTGCCGTGAGGTATTGGCGAAGATGGGTGGTAACACGGACCTCCGTCCCATACGCGGGACGGAGTTTTTGATTGTTTGGACAAATTTATACTGGCGATGACGGGGACGAAGATTTTGCTTTGGTTCTACAGAGAGGAACCGCTGGTGGAAAGGTTCTGGACCGGAAAATCGAGCCCCCCCGGAGCTGTCTGTCAAAGCGTGGGAGCTAGAAACAGACCGGCAGCCCGCCGTTATGTGGGCACTCTGATCTAGGATGCTGACTGACCTTGTGGAACCGCAAGGCGCCCGGCTGCAGGCAGTAAGAGCCTGGATCAGGGACTGAGGGGCCGGCCATTGGCTGGAACAAGAGTGGTACCGCGGGAATCCCGTCTCTTTAAGGGGGCGGGTTTTTTTGTACTCAAAACTAGACAAGATCCTTTCTTACGGAAGAACCTGTAAAGGAGTTGTGCAACATGCTGCAGATGGAACGCTATTTTGCCCAAAGAGTAAAAGACATGCGGGGTTCAGATATCCGTGACGCATTTAAGCTGACCGAGGAACCGGGAATTATCTCCTTTGCCGGCGGGTTTCCTACACCGGATTCCTTTCCCACTGACTTGTTCCAAGAAGTGATGCAGGGGTTGTTCCAGGATGACTACTCGGGACTGCAGTACGGCCCCACTG
>LFTN01000174.1 GCA_001513495.1 Clostridiales bacterium DTU087 | reverse complement strand
AGGATCTCTTCGGGTGTATTGATCATCAATAGCAGCGGCCGGCGAAAGACAACCCCGATAACTGAGATCACCAAACCCAGTGCCGTGAGCAAAATCAAGGAGTTGGTGATGGTCTTAACCAGCTCTTTATGCTGCTGGGCCCCGAAGTACTGGGAGACCAGGATGGTGGTGGCCATGGTGATGCCGTTGACCATGGCGATTAATGCGAAGATAACGGGAAAACCGACGGAAACCGATGCCAACGCATTGGCTCCCAGGAAGCGGCCTACCCAGATGCTGTCAACGGTATTGTATAATGCCTGCAGCAGGTTGCCAAGCAACATAGGCAGTGCAAAGGCAACTAGGTGACGCGGAATGCTGCCCTGGGTAAAATCAGTGACTTTTTCATTTTGCACCGGCAAGACCCCCTTCGACTAACTGATATATCCTGCCCTCAGGGGGCTGGTTCACCTCGATGGAGGCATACATCCTCTAGTCTATCACGGATGGCAGATCCTAGCAAGAAGGGCCAAGCTGCCGAGGGCCGCGGCTTTCTTATCAATATTCCGCTGCAGTCCCTAGCTGATGTCCCCCAAGAATTTCCCTACCCTCTCCAGGAGAACAAAGCCGTCATCGACATCTAAAGCCAGTGTCTCTATGGGGCACATGCCATCCCGGCTGCGGTTGAGGATATGAGGGCAGGACCTGCCGAACTCAAGCTCGATGCCCGCTGCCTGCAGAGTCTCAATGGCGATTTCCGATATGAGCAGGGCATAGACACTCTTTACCCTCACCAGCTTGCAGAACAAGGCTGCGGCTTTGCCGATTACCTTATCTGCAACACTGGCCCCTCTCAAGGATTCTCCAAGTTCCCGCACAGCTTGATAGATCGGCCTAATGCCTGCCTCTCTACTGGTAAAGAGCAGTTCTCCATTCTTAGCTACTACTAAGGCATAGTCATCGGCCAGAAGGGTCCTCTTGGCCAGTTCGAGATCATTGCTCTGATTCATCAGATTCTGCGTCCTTTCTCATAATTGGTCTGGGAAGCATTTCCCCATAAGAGTTCTCTCCTGCTATTGGTATACCTGCCGGCTGCAATAGCATTCCAGATGGCCAATTCTCTAGTGTACCAGGCGTCCCGTGCTGGACCCTGCTGTAGTACCAGCATCTCATGCTGCCTTGCTTCTTTGGTTACATAGGGAGCTGCTCCGGCGGTCATAATCAAAGGTGAAAGGAGTGTGAGTGATGTCTGAGCACCACCCGAAAGTAATTTGCGAAGTAGACACATGTACCCACTGGCTGCCGGGGGAGGTATGCGGCGCCGCTAATATCGATATTCTCAATGAGGAGGAGCAATCGGCAGAGTCGGTAGAGCACACCATGTGCAAGACCTTTGCCGAGCGCCGGGGCTTGGCCAACCTGCTGGGTTCAGCAGATAACGTCAACTGGCGGGGAGCCATCGAAGCTGCGATCATGCCGGATCGGGAATTGTCTCCCACTACAACCTGCGTTGTTGATTCCTGCGTTTACTGGGAGACTGGCAACCTGTGCATCGCTGATGAGATCTTTGTCAGCGGCAGCGGTGCCAAGGAATGCCAGGACACCAACTGCGGCACTTTCAAGAAAAAGTAAGCTCGACACGATAAGAGGTCTGGTAATGACTGGGTGTGGGGAAGGTGACTTTGCGGGCGCCTTCCCCGATGCCTTGAGGGCCGGCAGCAGCGCTTGAGCAGCTGGGTGAATTAGAGGATATGAGCTTTCCCTGGCTAATTCTGGGATCGGTAGAAGAATGCTTTCAGCCTTGCAGGAGAAGCGGATCCCACGGTAGGCCAGTTGAAAGGAAGGATCATATGGAACTAATGTTTCTGGGGACCGGAGCATCAGAGGGATGGCCGGGAGCCTTTTGCCAATGCAGCTGCTGTGAAAATGCCCGGGCATTGGGCGGCAAGAACATCCGTACCAGAACTTCTCTGCAGATCGACGGGCAGTACAAATTCGACCTGCCGCCTGATACATACCACCATGTAATTACCCATCACCTCGACCTGGCTGATATTCGCCACTTGTTTATCACCCACTGTCATCAAGACCATTTCTATTGGCTGGAACTGGCCATGCGGGGAGAGCCCTTCGCCCACAGGCGCAATCAGGAAGCACTCCATGTCTACGGCGACCAGTGGGTCAAGGAGACTGCTGACTGGGAGGCTCTGGCGGATGCAGGGGTTGTCTTTCATGAAATGGAGGCCGGCGGCAGCTGCCAGGCCGGCGAAGCACGGCTCTTTGCCTTTAAGGCCAATCACTTTGAGCGAAAGGGCGCCCTCATCTACGTTTTTCAGAAAGACGGCATCAGCTTACTCTACGGCCATGACAGCGGCTTCTTTCCCGAAGGCGTCTGGGCCCAGCTGAGCCAGTTCCGGCTGGATGCCGCGGTACTGGAATGCACCCATGGCGAAGAAGACGTTTGGGATAACCATATGGGCATTCCCGCCGTGATTAAGACCCGGGAGCGGATGTTGGAAAGCGGCATCGCTTCAAAGGATACCCTCTTCGTCGCTACCCACTTTTCCCACAATGGCGGCCTGCTCCACCATGAGCTGGAGGAACGGCTCAATCCCCACGGTGTGTTGATCGCCTATGACGGGATGCGCCTGGAGGTACCGAAGCGGAGCTGAGGAGAACGGGGCAGGATTCTCCGCACTCAACTGGAATGATTAACCGGGGCTGGCCGGCACAGAAAGTGATCGCCCGTGCCATTGGCTGGAGGCTGGCCCCAATTTACCAGGGAGGGAGAGATCATATGACCATTAGGGTGACAGTGTGGAATGAGAATCGGCACGAACAGATGAATGAAAAGGTCCGGCAGGTATACCCTGAAGGTATACACGGTGCCATTGCCAATCACCTCCTTGCCCAAGGAATGAAGGTCAGGACTGCAACACTGGATGAGCCGGAACACGGCCTTACTGACGAGGTCTTGGCAGATACCGATGTCCTAATCTGGTGGGGGCATGTAGCCCACCATGAGGTCAGTGATGAGGTGGTGGACAAAGTACACCAGCGGGTGCTGGAAGGCATGGGCCTCATCGTTCTCCACTCCGGCCATTTTTCCAAGATCTTCCGCAAGCTGATGGGGACTACGTGTGACCTCAAGTGGCGGGAGGCAGAGGAGAAGGAGAGGCTTTGGGTGGTTGAACCGGGGCATCCCATTGCCGAAGGCATCGGTGAGTACATCGAACTGCCCCATACTGAAATGTACGGCGAGCGCTTTGACATCCCTGCACCGGATACCCTGGTGTTTATCAGCTGGTTTGCCGGAGGGGAAGTTTTCCGCAGCGGCTGCTGCTATCACAGGGGCCGAGGCAAGGTTTTCTACTTCCGGCCAGGGCATGAGACATTTCCCATTTTCTACAACAAAGACATTCAGCTGGTATTGACCAATGCTGTCCGCTGGGCGGCTCCAGTAGAGGGCCCTGTTCCCAAGTTTGGCCATCATCCCCAACCGCTGGAGAAGCTGGAGAGATAAAGAGGGCTGCCGCAGGGCGGCTCTCTCTATCAGGGCGGCCATGTGCCGGCTGGGTTTTGGAGATGCCGGCAGGCTGTTTGCCTGTGAGCTGGACGGGGCTTTGGGGCTGTGTTAGGCTGAACATAGGGAAAAGAAGGGAATGAGCTTAGTTGGATCTATCGGAAGTAGTGATTTATACCGATGGAGCTTGCTCCGGCAATCCCGGGCCCGGCGGCTGGGCGGCCGTCTTGATCTACGGCCCCCATCGGAAAGAGGTGACCGGCTATGAGCCGGCGACCACCAACCAGCGCATGGAGCTGATGGCGGCCATCGGGGCTTTGGAGGCCCTGAAGCGTCCCTGTTCTGTAAAGCTGCACAGCGACAGTGCTTACCTGATCAATGCCTTTCGTCAGAACTGGCTGGGTAAGTGGCAGCGCAGCGGCTGGCTGAACTCCCGAAAAGAACCGGTGGAGAATCAGGACCTGTGGAAGCGGCTCCTGGAACTTACTGAGATACACCGGGTTCAGTGGGTGAAAGTCCAAGGCCATGCCGATGATGAACTGAACAACCGCTGTGACTACTTGGCTAGGCAGGCTATTATGGCGAATGCTGACGATGCTGGGAAATGACGGCAGGCTGGGAAGGAAACAGATCCGGCTCAAAGAATAACGAGAGTAAAGTGAATGTTCAGCTCTATTCCGATGGATGAAGCATCAAGAGGCTTCCAGACCGCTATAGGAGTTCACGGAGGTGAGAGGCTGTGAGAGTTGGAGTTGTCGGATTGGGCAGCATGGGTACTGTCCATGCCGCCAGTTACCAGCAGATTCCCGGCTGCGAGCTGGCAGCGGTAGCCGACATTCAGCAAGAGCGCCGGGACAGGCTGGCCCAGCAGTACGGGGTCAGGGGCTATGCCACCCTAGCTGAGATGTTGGCAAATGAAGAACTGGATGTAGTGGACATCTGCCTTCCCACCCATTTGCATCGGGAGCATGTGGAGATGGCAGCGGCCGCGGGGAAGCACGTATTCTGCGAGAAGCCCCTGGCCCGGAGCCGGGAGGACGGGCTGGCAATGATTGATGCCTGCCGCAAAGCAGGGGTGACCCTTGGTATCGGCCATGTTGTGCGCTTCTTCCCTGAGTATCGCCGAGCCCGGGAGATCATCCAGGCAGGTAATTTAGGCCAGGTAGGGAC
>LFTN01000092.1 GCA_001513495.1 Clostridiales bacterium DTU087 | reverse complement strand
TCTGCGGGCCTTGGCTGATTACGGAATAAAAGAAGCCGCTGCCTTTACTCAGAGGAAGCGGCAGATGGTGCCCTTGGGCTCTGTAGTCATCCGTTAAGCTTGCTGCCTAGCTGCCTTCGGCAGCTTTTTGCACCACAACCTTCTCCTTCCAGCGGCCGCTGCGGTAATACAAAAGATGGAAAACGAATCCGATACAGGTGCCCAAAGCCATTGCCAGCCAAACTCCGGCTACTCCCAACTGGGGCAGGGAACTGAGATACCTGGCCAAGGGCACCCTGACGATCCACAGGGAACCGAGGGTGAGGTACATGGTGGCTACTGTGTCTCCGGCACCCCGGATGACGCCCCCGATGGTGAACATCAGGGCCATGGGAATATACGATAGGGCCACGTAGCGCAGATAGCGGGAGCCTTCCACCAACACCGCTTCATCTTGTGTAAACAGTACCATCAGAATCCTGGGCCGCACAATAGCGACTATGGAGACAATGACTGTGATGCTGGAAGCGAGGATGGCGCCCCACTTGACTGTTTCACTGACCCGCTCAGGCTTGCCCGCGCCCAAATTCTGGCCTACCAAGGCGGAGACTGCCATCCCCATACTCATGGAGGGCATGAAGGCAAACTGGTCAAGACGGGAGCCTGCCCCAAACCCTGCAATTACCGTAGCGCCGAAACTGTTGACTATGGAGTTGACCACAACAGCACTCAGTGACACCAGGACCTGCTGGATGCCGGCGGGAAGCCCGATCCGGAAGGTGAGGAGAGTCAGATTCCAGTCCAGCCGAAGGAGGCCCGGGTGGTAATGGAGCAGGCCTGACTGTATGTACAAATAGCGGAGCGCTAACACTGCAGAGATACCCTGGGCGATGATAGTGGCCAGCGCTGCACCTCCCACTCCCATAGCGGGAATTGGGCCCAATCCGAAGATAAAGATCGGGTCAAGAATGATATTGAGCACCGTTGCGTAGGCCAGAAAGCGCAATGGTGTCCGGGAATCGCCCAGCCCCCGCAGGATGGCACTGGCGGCATTGTACAGAAACATGCCCACTAGGCCAGACATAAAAATACCGAGGTACGTCATGGCCATATCCAGGATCTCTTC
>LFTN01000086.1 GCA_001513495.1 Clostridiales bacterium DTU087 | reverse complement strand
GTGTCAGTATCAATGATGATGAAATACTGACAGCGGCCAAAACGGGGATCCAAAGCAGCATCCAAGTCTTTCCCTTGTGAAGTAATTGCCAGCTTCATGTAAACCCCTCCGGTACTATGGTAGGGGCGGTGGTTCACCGCCCACGTCTGCTGCACGGCGGCTGCAGCCGGCTGCAGCCGCCTCTTTGACTTGCAGAATATTAGTCGTCCTTATTGTCGTCCCGGTTGTGCTTACCTAACTCCTCCAGCCGCTCTTCGATACCGGCCAGTTCCTGCTCCAGAATCTCTGCCTGCTGCCGGAGGAAAGCAATCTCATCCTGGACATCGCCCTCATAGGCAACCGGTGCCGGCCCAGGGTAGGCTGCTGGAGCTGGTGCCGGCTGATAAGCTGCCGGTGCCCAAAACCCGGGATGAGGTTGACGGGCCCATCCCGGTGCGCCGGCGGCATAGTACATGTGCCGCCAGCCCCGGCCTCGGCCCCGCCTCCAGCCAAAACCCATTCCCCGGCGGGGCCAGCCCCATCCGGGGTTCATATATCCAGGGACACCGAAGCCGGCGCAGTATCCAGCCCCTCTTCCTGTCATTGGGCCATATCCCATGGGCCCTGTGGCATCTCCTCTAGGCATAGTGCACCTCCTCTCGCTCTTCTCCCGATACGGACTCCGCTGCTAGGTTGGTTGTTGGTGAGCATATGCTCATTATCATTTTAGAGTGCTTTTCCTATTTTGTCAAGTGTTCATAACTTTTTTGTGGTTAGTCTGTGATCGTGTCATGGTGCTAGGTGCTCTGAAAAGATGGCACCTGCGAGCGAGGAGAGCCTCAATGGTCCTGGTCCCAGATGCGGCCACAGCAGAGGAAACATGGAAGGACAGCATCGTAAACCGGATACGCCTACTAAAGTGATGAAACTACCCTATGTTTTTCCTGTTCGACATATAGCCAGCATTTGACTTCCCGTTCGTCTACATGTGTAATGGGAGGATCGCTCACTTCACAGATGGGCAGCCGGGAATCACAGCGCCCCGCGAACTTGCAGCCCAGCCTGGTGAACTCCCTTGCTTCCATTGTGGACAAAGTGATTTCCTCATCCCAGGATGCCTCGGCATGGGGCTGGAGAATGGATTCCTTGAGCAATCTTGTGTAGGGATGAAGCGCCTCTACGAGGACCTTCCTCACCGGGCCTATTTCAACAATGTGGCCCCGAAGCATTATGGCTATGCGATCGCTGATGTAATACGCAGTAGCAAGATCATGGGTGATGTAGATAATGCTTACTTTGTGCTCGTCTTTCAGACTCTTGAACAGGTTGACCACAGACATTCTAAGTGAAGCATCTATCATAGAGACTGGCTCATCGGCAACCAGTAACAAAGGTGAAGCGATTAGGGCCCGGGCCACGGAAACCCGCTGCAATTGTCCCCCTGATAACTCATGGGGGTAACGGCCTCGGATCTCCTCCATCGACAAACCAACCAGGTTGAGTACAGATTCGATGCGCTGGTCAATAGACTGTTCTTCTCGGCCTCTGTAATTTCTGGCGGTTTCAAACAAATACCTGTCCAGTTCCTTTAGAGGATTGAAGGTTTCAAAGGGATTTTGAAATATGGGTTGGATATCCTGCATGAACTCCATCTGTTCTTTTCTATTACGTATCCCGATAGTGTTTCGGCCTTTGTACAGAATGCGGCCGGAAGTTGGTTCCACAAGGCGCAGCACCATTCTCGCCAGGGTGGTCTTGC
>LFTN01000172.1 GCA_001513495.1 Clostridiales bacterium DTU087 | reverse complement strand
GACATCTCATAGAGAAAAGCCCTGCACCGGCGGTAAGCCCATCCTTGCTGCCATGGTTTTCACGTCTCAAAATCACGCGGCAAAGGTCTTATCCGCCTTACTCGGCGTGGGAAGCTGCCCTCCCACGCCTTTCTACTCATTGCCCTTTCCGGACAGTCCTCGCCACTCGCTCTCCAGGATAGCATAGAGCAGCGAGTCAGCCCACTCTCCGTCTTTGAACGAGCATTCTCTCAGATGCCCTTCCTTCCGCATGCCGTTCTTTTCCATTATCCTCGCGGAACCAATATTCCTGGGATCACATCGGGCGTAAATCCGGTGAAAGCCGCCCGCGGTGAACGCCCATTCCAAGAGAGCCTTTGCCGCCTCGGTTCCATAGCCCTGGTTCCAATAGCTGCGGTGCAGGCAGTAGCCCATCTCTCCCACACCAAATCCCTGGCGGTAGATGCCGCAGCCACCGATTAGCGTCCCCTGCTCCCTTAATGTAATCGCCCAATCATAGTCGGTCCTGGGATCCTGCTGCTGCTTGACAATCACCGTCGCCACAAAATGCTTGCTTGCCGCCTCATCATTGGGGCCCCATGGCATGTAGCGTGTAACTTCAGGATCAGAGGCATACTCATGCACTGCCCGCCAATCCTCGGGGGCAAATGCCCGCAGGATCAGCCGGGGTGTCTCTAGGAGTAAATCCACAGCCAGCACCACCCTCAGTTTTCATCCTGTTTCTGCATAGGTGTGTTGGATCCTGCTCCGTTCTGCATCTATGGACTGGATCCTGTTTTGGTTACAGAAAATCGAGTCAGTCAATACTATTAGAGGGGGATAGAAAGGACTGCACCGAGAAAATGGATAAGAGGTTACTGATATCGGTTCGCTGAACACTGCACTCACCTGACTAATAAGGAGGCCCCCATGAAAACATCCAGGGTTGCGGCGTTGGCTGCCGCCATACTGCTCCTCATTACGCTGTCGGCCTGTATACCGGGCCTTTTGGATAGATCGCCGGATGAGGAGCTCAATAGTGAAAGGCAACAGGCGGAAAAACCTAAGCAGGAAGTGTCTCCGCCCACCTCCCAGCTGCCTCCCGCAGACGCCCAGCGGATTATTGAAAAACGGGCACTGGAAACGCTGGAGATCATCAAGGAGCGGGATTTTGCGGCTTTGGCAGAACGGGTGCATCCAGCGGGGGTAAGGTTTTCGCCCTATTCCTACGTTGATGTTTCCGAGGCGGGAGATTTGGTGTTTTCGCCCCAAGAGGTCATGACATTTGGTGAAGATGACACCAAATACACCTGGGGGCATTATGATGGAACAGGCTTTCCCATCGAGCTAACGCCCCAGGAGTATTTCGATGAGTTCGTCTA
>LFTN01000093.1:641-4412 GCA_001513495.1 Clostridiales bacterium DTU087 | reverse complement strand
ATATCAGCACCAGACAACACTATAGAACATTAGTTCTATCGATTCCCACCTTCGGCACCATATATGAGAAGCAAACCCCGGCATGAGCCGGGGTTTTGCTGTAACACAACCATTGAGGGACGCGAGTGCGGCTGCGGCGACTGACTAACCCTGCCGGGCATCAAATCCTCGTGGCCTCTCCTGCCAAGTGAGATAACCGTCAGGAAAGAAAAGGGGTTTCACTCAATTGAGGGAAATACTCATTATTCTAGCAATCATCGTAAAGGGAAAAGCTATGACTAGAGAAGTCAGGCACCAGGTAAGCTGACTTGGAAAGGGTGATGAGTATGGCAAAAATTGGTATTGTGGTTGGGAGTCTGCGCGAAGAGTCTTTTTCCAAGAAAATCGCCAATAATGTGGCTGAGTTGTTTCCGGACAGCTGTACAACTGAGATGATTGAGATCGGCAATCTCCCCTTGTACAACGAAGAGTATGATGACAATCCTCCACCGGAATATGGACCTTTTCGGTCAAAGGTGAAGGGCTTTGACGCCATTTTGTTCGTGACCCCTGAGTACAACCGTTCCATACCAGGTGTCTTGAAAAACGCCATCGATGTTGGCTCCAGGCCTTATGGTCAAAGTGTCTGGGCCGGTAAGCCGGCTGCCATCATCAGCCAATCCATCGGTACAGTAGGTGGGTTTGGGGCTAACCACCATTTGCGTCAAGTACTGACGTTTCTAGACATGCCGATCCTGCAGCAGCCAGAAGCATATCTGACCAATTCACCAGGCCTCTTAGACGAAAACGGCCAGATCAACAACGAGGCTACAATTCGATTTCTCCAATCCTTTGTGAACGCCTTCTTGGACTTGCTTGAGAGGTATCAAGCTTGAGAAGGCGCCGCAGCGCGGCAGTAGAGGGGAGAGCTCCTGCAGAGAGCGAGTGCGGGAGCCCTTCCCGTGTGCGTTATCTAGCGGTACTCTATCAGTATTCCGTCAAAGCAAGCAGGGGCCCCGTATCCTGGACGGCCGGGAGAATCACAAGGTCAACTAAAGTGCCTAAGGCTGCTCACTTCTTTGAGAGTGCTTGCTCGAATACATCAATGAATCAATGTGTCTCTTGAACTCCGCCAGTGTCATGCCAGCCTCTCGATCATACACTGCGTATCCCATGCTGACAGATAATCTATAGGGGTGGGAGTTGGTTTCATTGAATTGTAGGAGACACATTCTGATCCTCTCAGACAGCTGCGCCAGCTCATACTCGCTCACGATGTCGGATATGATGCAAAACTCGTCACCTCCGATGCGGGCGATGAAATCAGTCTCCCCAATACATTAGCAGAAAAGCCTGGCCGCAGTTCGCAATGCTTCATCACCCACATCGTGGCCGAGGACGTCGTTGATCGGCTTGAAGTTGTTCAAGTCCAGCATCATCGCTGAGAATGCCTTTCTCTCCTTGCTTGAATCGATCTTCTCCTGCAGATAAAGGTCAAGCTTCTTGCGGAGCCACTTGACATGGCATTGCCCCTTTTGTTGGATGACGATATCATCAGAAAGAATGGCACTGGCAGGTGATCTTTCCAGGAAATTGCGACTGGTGCATAGAATAGTGATAGGTCAGAACAGGGGGGGAGCACATGGATCTTACCATCCGCAAAATCGAATCAAGTGATATCGGTATTCTGAAAGAGATGTTGTACCACGCGATCTTTGTGCCAGAGGGGACGCCAAGGCCGGACAAGAGCATTGTGGATCGGCCCGAGCTGAAAAGGTACATTATCGACTGGCAGCATCCGGAAGATATCGGCTTTGTTGCTGTGGCAGATGGACAGGCTATCGGAGCAGCATGGGCTCGTCGGTGGAGTTCAGACAGCCCAGGGTATGGGTTTGTAGACGAACACACGCCGGAGCTGAGCATAGCAGTACTGCCTGATTATCGAGGGCAGGGGGTTGGAACAAGGCTGCTTAGCCGGCTGCTTCAGGAGCTAAAAGGTTTAGGGGCTGCAGCAGTCTCCTTAAGTGTTGACCTTAGGAATCCCGCAGTACATCTGTATGAGAGGTTTGGCTTTACCATTGTCGAAGCTAGAGGCACGTCCTGTGTGATGCAATGCAAGTTGTAATGGGCATGAGGCAGCGGATGAGATTGTTAAGATAGAACCGCTCCCCGGCATCCAGGGAGCGGTTCAGTACTTGGGTCTTTATCTAAGGACGGACTGCAAGTTGAGTGGATGTCCTGCTTGAGCCTGCCCAACCCCTGCTCGGAAGGCGATATAGCTCACTATCGTATCAGGTGTCAGGGAGTCAGCTGTGATCCGATTGGGGAAGCCGATTTCCAGCTCAAGGCACATATCTCCCCTTTCCCTGAAACGCCTGAAGTCCCGTTCTAGCTCTTTGCTTGCTGCAGGCACATTTACCATGAGAACTGGCCCGTAGCCGCCTTCCGTCTGGGTAATGCAAGCATCAGCGTCAGGGTGAAGCAGCAGCTGCCCTTCCGGGAGAGACTCTGCTATCTGAGATAGGTTGGCGGTCCCCTCCGGGTAGATGATATATTCCTTCACCTGGTAGTTAGGTGCAAAGCGCTCCTCTAAGTAGCTGGGGGTGTAAGTGAAGTGGTATTGCCACGTCATTCCGCCAATGGTACGGAGGTATACATCGTCGCCCTGCTCTAAGGGAGCCATGTCGGCAATCCTCGCCCACTCATCTGGGGTGAAATACGCGTACCTCACTCCCGCACCGTAGTCGATCACCCGGATGTAGTGGGGCTCTCCCAATTCTTCGTGGATTTTATCGGGGGTCATGCCTAAAAACCCGGCCTCTAATTGGGTTGATGCCGCTGAAGCTCCAAGGCTCCAGAGAAGGGCAGCTGCCAACACTATCATCATGAGCCGAGATTCACGTTTTTGTCTGTGTATCATGACTGATTCCTCCCAGAGTGTAATACATGTTGTTCCATCTAGTCGTTAAGCTGAAACTCGATTCTGATCGTTACCCAGACTCCGTCTGCGCCGTCAATTTCAGGGTAGGGTGAAAAGAGCCACTGTTTCGCTGCCTCGATGGCCGCAGCATCAAGGTCCCATCGGCCGGAGCTGGCCGCAACTGCTGTCTCCAGAGGGACACCTTCGGGGCTGACCTTGACCAAGACTTCGGTAACCCCCTCTTTTCCCTGCCGCAGGGCCGCTGGGGGGTACTGGGGCTTCACCTGCCTAATAGCCTCCAGGGCAGCAGGTGATATCTGACCTTGTTTCAGGGTGCCGTCGGGATCTGCTCCCTCTTTCGCTGTTAACTCGCTATCAAGGCGGGGCAGGGGAACGGGAACCGTCAGCGGTTCATCTGTCTTTGATGCAGGCTGGTTGTCCTGCGGCATCTGCGGCGGAGTTAGAGTTCTATTCGGCGCTGCTGGGCTTGCATTAGCTGGGACAGCCGGTATCGGCACCCTGTCTTTGCTATCAGCAGAAGCCTGGGGCACGCTGTTCTGAGAAACCGTTACCGGCTGGTTATCGTAGAGAAGCTCCACTCTCTCGTTGACGCTTCTGGACGCGAGATGTGCCTCCGGCTTGGCTGCCGGTTTGACTGTTGCTCTATCGTTGTGGGCCTCTGCCCTTCGCGGTGCAACAACCACAGCGGACTGAGAGGCTTTGTCCAACATACTGCCTTCTGCAGCCCTCGTCACCGGTGCGCTCTTGCCAGCCGGCAAGAGGTCAGTGTAGGGAAGGGTCATCGGCATTGCTGCAGCCCTCTTAGAACCAGCAGCCGCTGCTGTCTCAATTCCGCTGCTTTCAGGCAACAG
>LFTN01000093.1:0-437 GCA_001513495.1 Clostridiales bacterium DTU087 | reverse complement strand
GGGCTGTAACTAGATTTGGGCCTCACATCTGCTTGCTGAGGCTGGGAAGGCGGCTGCGGCCTTGGGCCGGCAGCCAGGTACGGCGACTCTCCTGCATCTGCTCTCGGGGCCTTTCCCCGATTTTCCTGTATAACCCCGGCTGGAGCTGGAGTTTTGGAGGCGGTTGGTGCGGCCTCGACCGCGGTATGGAACACGCCCTGAGCATCAGCATTGATCCCGGCCCTCACCTGTGGCTGGTGCGGAGCTGCAGTCTTGGTTGCCCTGGGGGGCATAATCTGATCAGCTGGCTCGGGTATCGTCTCAAGCACGACTTCTGGTGCTTGAGAGCCTGCTTCATGGGGCATCACCAATGCCGCCGGCCGCGGAGTGTGTTCAAGGTGCGCTGCTGGCATGGGTGTAGGCTGCTCTGATAATGGCTCTCTCACTTGCAGGGCCGA
>LFTN01000027.1 GCA_001513495.1 Clostridiales bacterium DTU087 | reverse complement strand
AGGTGCGCTGCTGGCATGGGTGTAGGCTGCTCTGATAATGGCTCTCTCACTTGCAGGGCCGAGGGATGAATAGACGCCTCCATGGAGACGGGGCGAAATGCCCTTTCTACGTAATCGGTGAACAGCAGGGCCCGCTCCGGAGCGAATCTGCCCTCCAGTTGCCTGACGGGTGCAGCCGGAGGAGCTATTGGAGGTCTAGCCTGCAGGCTGATTCTTGGCCCGCTGTGCCACTGGGTTGTCAATATCCGTCTCTGGAAAGGCATGGGGTTTGGCTGCCTGAGGGGATGACCGCCCAGCAGCAACAAGCAGAGCAGGTGAAAGATCAGCGACAATCCAAGACAGCGCCGGAGTACTGGGCTGCTGGCGGCAGGCTTGTTTATTGACCTTTCTCTACCCATGCAGGCCATCTACTGCTCTCCTCCGAGCCGGTGTACTGCAAAGCCAATGTTTTCCATGCCCAACAAACGGATTTCATCCATCAAGCCCATAATCACCGCAAACTCTGCCTTAGCATCGGCGAAGACAAAGGCTTCGGTGTGTCCGCCGGCCTCCAATGCTCGACTCAGCTCCAGTCTCAGCAGGCTCACTTCCACCGGTTTATTATCAAGGTAGATCAGCCCGTCCTGGGAGACAAAGAGAACCAAAGCAGTACCCCTTGCGTCAGTGCCGGTATAGGCACTGGGCAGCTGGATGGCTACTTCTGCAGGCGGAGCTGCTGTTCCGGCACTGAAAATTGCAAAAACCAGCAGCTGAAAGACGATGTCGATCAGCGGTGCCATACTAATTTTGGGATGCCTGCGCCGGGGCCGGTACACTCTGTCTCCCCCTTTCCTGCAAGAGCTCCTGGAGCTCTATACAGCACTCTGCGCTTTGGAGAGCCAGCTGATCTATCTGCTTAGTGAGGTAATGGTATACAGCCAAATTGACAATGGCCACCATCAAGCCTGCCGCTGTGGTAATCAGTGCTTCCGAAATCCCTCCCGCCAGCAGCATTGGCTGCTGCATACCGTGGCTGGAAAAGACCGAGAAAGTATCGATCATGCCGGTCACTGTGCCCAGCAGACCCAGCAGCGGAGCCATGTCTGCAGTTAGGGCGATGATGTCCAAGTGTTTTTCCAGCCTGGCAAACTCAGCCTGCTCTTTTTCCTCAACGCCTTGCTGGATGGTCTTGTTCCCCGACATCCATGCTGCCAGTCCACCTTCCAAGACTGCAGCCACCGGCCCCCCGAAGGAGGCGGCCGCTCGCCGAGCGGCCTCAGCTCCTTCCTGTTCAAGGGTGCCGGTAATCAGGTCCATCAGCACCTGATGATCCTTGTTAGCTCTCCGCACATGGTAGAAGCGTTCCATGGCAAAGGCCAGGCTGACTGCAGATAATGCTATGATAGCCACCAGCACTGGCCCGCCTTTAGTCAGTACATCAGTCACCTGATTTCCACCACCTGTCGCTAACCTGCCTACAGTGCCTACTAATCGAGTCTACTAGAAGGAGTAACTGACTCCCGCGGTGATCATCCGAGGCGGTGCAGGAAACCCAGGAGTGTCCAGATACTCAGTATCGAAAACGTTGTTAACCCGGCAGTGGAGCTGCCAACCTTGTCCCATTTTCTGGCTGAGATTGAGATTGGTGACGGTGTAAGCCGGGATCTGCCCTCCCCCTGCCGGCCTGTCACCTACATACAGTACCTCTACGGTGCCTGAAAAGCCCCGCTCACTGGTATAGGTGAGCCCGGCCTGTGCCTTGTGGGCCGGAGTGTAATCTAAGGGCTGATTCTGGTTCTTAACAGCATCCAGATAGGTGTAGTTGAGGAGTGCTGCCAGTTGAGCAGTAAACTGGTAAGCCGTCTCTAACTCAACTCCCTGAACCTTTACAGTGTTTACGTTCATTGCTCTCCAGATATCACCACTTGGATCAACTGGTGCCCAGGCTATCATGTCACTTACATCCCGATGGAAGACAGCGGCCGAGAAGCTGCTGCTGTCGTTTGCCCAGTGCTGCCAGCCCAGTTCATAATTCTGTGCCGTCTCGGGCTTCAGGTCCGGGTTGCCCATGTAATCCCAATAGAGTTCATTGAGTGTAGGCGCCCTGAAGGCATTTCCCCAGGAGGCATAGATTTTACTTTTGTCTCTCAGCAGGTAGTTGAGGCCGATACGGCCGCAGAGGGAATCGCCGTGGCTGGAAAACTGATCGTACCTGCCGCTGAACACAACATCAAACCGAGAGGTTAGGCTTAAGATATCCTGAGCATATATCCCCCAGCTAGTACGTTCTTTGGCCTGAGAAAAGCTGGTGCTGTCTACCCAGTCCTTTTCACCCATGATGCCGTAGGTAAACAGATGCTGTGACCCAGCGGGGGCGGTGTTGACCTGCAGATCCCAGCCGGTTCTTTTCCCCTTGTGAAGGGAGTTCTCAAAGGTGCTTCTATACTGCATCTGAGTATCATCGTAATATGTCCGGAGGGTCAGGTCTGATGAAAGATTGAGCAGCCGGCTATACTGAAGATCTAGTGAAGTGTTTTTCCCGTCCCGCCAGCCTTCGCTGCCCGGCCAAGTCAGATCCTCCGGTACTTCCACACCATAGCCTGAATGCCTAACTCCCATTGATACCTGCTCTCTAGGAGACAAGTCTTGATCAAGTCTCAAGTAAAAATCCAACTTCTCATAGCTGCTGTGCTTTCGGAAACCCTCTGTACTGAGATTAGCAGCTGTCAAAGAGTAGCCCGTTGCGCCGGAACTGCCTGTGCTGGTAAATGTCAGGGAGCGGGTGCCGTATTCGCCAACATCTGCTCTCAGCGTGTGGTTAGGCTTGCCCTGGCCTGCTGCGGTGATGATGTTAACCACTCCAGC
>LFTN01000192.1:7241-8064 GCA_001513495.1 Clostridiales bacterium DTU087 | reverse complement strand
GTAGGGCGGGCTATCGTACGGGAACCGAAGGTCTTTCTCATGGACGAACCTCTGTCCAACTTGGACGCAAAACTCCGTGTACAGATGAGAGCGGAGCTGGCTAAGCTCCATAACCGCCTGCAGACAACCATTATCTACGTAACCCACGACCAGACGGAAGCCATGACCATGGGCGACCGCATCGTGGTGATGAGGGATGGCTTTATCCAGCAGGTAGGCGCTCCTCTGGAGATCTACAACAATCCGAATAATGTCTTCGTAGCTGGCTTTATCGGCAGCCCGGCTATGAACTTCTTGGATGTCATCCTGCGTAAGGATGGCGATGATTATATCGTTGACGGCGGCGAGTTCAAGCTCACCATCGCTCGGGAGAGAGCTGCTGCGCTCAAGAACATCGATAAGTACATCAACAAGGAAGTCGTGATGGGTATCAGGCCAGAGGACATCGAGGATGCCGCTTTGACATCTGAGGTAATCGAGCCGTATACCATTACTGCTAGCGTTGATGTAACCGAGCCTATGGGTGCTGAGGTCTACGCTTACTTCTCCATCGGACGGCACAGCTTTGTCGCCCGGTTGGAGCCGACCACCAAGGCCCAGGATGGTTCTCCGCTGAAGGTAATGCTGAACATGGCCAAAATCCATCTCTTTGACAAGGATACGGAACTGGCCATTTCCTAGTGATAACTGAATAGAAACTACAACAGCCGGAATGAGCAGTTCCGGCTGTTTCCTTGTCCAGCCAAGAAGGCTGGCGGAGCGGTAAGAAACGGCATCAGGTCAGAGGCGCAGATGACTTGGTGTCGTTTCTTAAGTTTTGCTG
>LFTN01000192.1:0-7223 GCA_001513495.1 Clostridiales bacterium DTU087 | reverse complement strand
AGAAAGGAATTAGGGCGGCTTAGGTGGAATTCATCATAGCGTAGCTAGAGGTGAAGGCTGTGCGCTGCCAATTTGCTCTAAGAGGGGCATTAGAGCAGGAGAAGCAGCGAGGATAGTTTTAGCGATGGCTGTAGTCTGCATATAATAGGATCAATGATGGATGCATTGGCATTCACCACAAGAGAGGGGCTACTCGAGAGTGAGTTCAACCAAGCGAATCATGATCTGTCTACCAAGTAATTTGCTGGAACAGGTGGATGAGGCGGTGCGCGAGCTACAGGGTAGTCGGAGCCAGTTTGTGAGGGAGGCCATGCGCTTTTATTTGATGGAGCGGCGGCGCTTAAGGCTTAGAGAAGAGCTGATTGAGGGCTACAGGGAGATGGCTAAGCTCAACTTGCAGTTGGCAGAGGAATGTGACATCAACTACGATATGGACTTAGAGTATTACGAACAGCGATTAGCGGGGGCAAAGTGATTTCTGTGCAAATACAGCGGGGTGATATTTTTTACGCGAATCTGAATCCGGTGATTGGTTCAGAGCAGGGAGGCACGCGGCCGGTCCTGATCTTGCAGAATGATATTGGCAACAAATACAGTCCGACTACAATCGTCGCTGCCATCACTTCACGGATCAAGAAAGCTAAGCTTCCCACCCATGTTGAAATTACTGCTGCTGAGCACAACATGGAGAAAGACTCGGTTATTTTACTGGAACAGATTAGAACCATCGATAAACGCAGGCTGAAGGAGAAGATCACCAATCTCGATCCTGATACTATGATGAAAATCGATGAGGCATTGGCTATCAGCCTGGGCCTGGTAAAGATTTAGTTGGGGACTGCCAACTAAAGTTTGTGTTTATCGCTTCTAGACGCCAGTGGCGTCTTTTCCATTGTTGGGGCGGTTGCCATGGTTGACGGCTCAAAGGCGGTTCCCCTTAGTAAAGCGGGGTGGTGAATTGGTGAAAGCAGTTATCGCACTTACCTGCGGGCATGCATCTGACGAAGGCAGGTATTACGTCGCTGAGTCCTATGTTCGCTGCATTGAGTTAGCCGGCGGCATTCCGCTGCTGATACCGCCGCTGGAGGATGAATGTGATCTCCAACACCTCCTGGAGTCGGCTGATGGGCTCCTTCTGCCCGGAGGTGTGGACATCGATCCTATCCATTTTGGCGAAGAGCCTTTGGACGGGTTGGGGAGGGTCGAACCCCATTGGGATCGCCTGGAGCTTAGGGCAGCCAGGCTTGCCTTGGCTTCGGATCTGCCGGTTCTCGGTATCTGCCGGGGAGCGCAGGTCCTCAACGTAGCTGCCGGCGGTTCCCTATACCAGGACATTGCATCACAGATGAAGGGGCAGTGCCTGCAGCACCGGCAGAAGGCCCCCAGATGGTATGGGACCCACAGCATTAAGATCGAACCAAACAGCGTGCTGGCAGAAATCCTGGAGATGCAGACAGCTAGGGTGAACAGCCATCATCATCAAGCAGTGAAAACACCCGCACCGGGGTTTAAGGTTGCGGCCAGCAGCTCTGACGGGATCATCGAGTGTATTGAAAGTGAAAACCACAGATTCGCCTGCGGGGTGCAGTGGCATCCGGAGCTAATGGTGGGCCATTATCCTGAGCAGATGGAGATTTTCCGGCGTTTGGTCAGGTGTGCTGAAGAGGGTAAGTAAGGGAACTTATGGGGAGGTGTAGAACAGCAGGCACTTAGCTGCCTGCTGAATGACATGCTGGCAATTAAAAATGCAAAGATCATAACTGTAACCCAGGGGATCATTGAACAAGGAACGGTCCTCGTTGATGAGGGCAAGATCAAAGCAGTGGGACAGCAGGTTGCTGTACCGGCAGATGCTGAGGTAATCGATGGGACAGGGAAGGTATTGAGCCCCGGCTTGATCGATGCCCATTCCCATGCAGGGCTGGATGAAGAGGGATACGGCAGCGAAGGCTGGGATTACAACGAGGCTGTAGACCCGGCTACGCCGTGGCTTCGGGCCATTGATGGGATCAACCCCACGGAAATGGGCCTTCGGGATGCGGCTGCCAACGGTGTGACGACGGTGTGTGTGGTCCCCGGCAGTGCTAATGTCCTGGGCGGTGAGGGAGTCATTATCCACACCTACGGCAATGTAGTGGATGAGATGGTGGTCTCCCGGGATGCAGGCCTGAAGGTGGCTTTTGGCGAGAACCCAAAACGGGTATATCAGCAGCAGAAGAAGATGCCTACCACCCGGATGGGAACAGCTGCAATCTTGCGGGAGCATCTGGTAAAGGCTGCCAACTATATGGCTAAACTGGAGAAGGGTGAAAAGGACCCGGAAAAGACACCGGAGCGGGACCTGCGGATGGAAAACCTGGTGCGGGTTCTGCGCAGGGAGATACCGCTGCGAGCACATGCACATAGGGCCGATGACATGATGACAGCATTGCGGATTGCCGAGGAGTTCAATGTCCGTATCGTCATTGAGCATGCCACCGAAGGGCACAAGATTGCTGAACAACTCGCCCGGCGGCAGGTGCCGGCTGTTGTCGGGCCGTCCTTGAGTTCCCGCTCCAAAGTTGAGCTGCAGGAACTGGATTTCAGGACAGCCGCTGTCTTGAATGCGGAAGGGGTAAAGGTGGCTTTGACCTTAGATCATCCTGTGATCCCCTTAAAGTACCTGCCGGTCGTGGCTGCTTTGGCGGTCAGGTACGGGCTGCCAGAACAGGAGGCCTGGAAGGCCATCACCATCAACCCGGCAGAGATTTTGGGAATTGATGACCGGGTCGGCAGCATCGAGGTTGGTAAGGCGGCAGACCTAGTACTTTGGTCTGGCGATCCGCTGGATGTCCGCTCTCGGGCAGAGAGAGTGCTGATCGACGGCCGCATTGTAGGATGATACTGAATATTATAGGCAGAAGCAGAATGGGATGGGTTGGCTGAGCAGATACAGAAAGTTTACTATATTTTACAACAATTTTATTCTTTGGGGCAGGAGAAGCCGGAGGAAAAGCGAACACCTAAGCTGTAACCAGTGTTGTCCTAGCGGAGGCGATTTTGACGTGATCAGGATCCTAGTAGCTGATGATTACTTACCTTTCCGGCAGGTGCTGAAAGACTTTCTGGAGACAGCTAACCCGCGGCTGAAGGTGGTTTTGCAGGCATCTAACGGGCGCGATGCCCTCAATCTGCTGGAGAAGAATCCGGTGGATGTTGCCCTGATCGACATCAGGATGCCGATCATGGATGGACTTGAGCTGTGCCGCCGCATCCGCAAGGTGTTGGGACAAGATATAGGCATAATTACCTATACGGGACTCAACTCTCCCAGGCTGGCTGCCCAGGCCCTGCAGACCGGGGCGGATTTGCATTTCGTCAAACCCTTTGAGCTGTATGCCCTCAAAGGCGCAGTTCTTAAACTGGGAGAATCCCGTAAGGCGTCACCGGTGGCAGCGGCAGTATCAGCAGGGTAACAGTTTCAGCTAAAGGCAGAAAGAGAATATAATGAATGGGCAGTAACGTCTTAAGGACCGCAAGGGTCCTTTTTCTTTGCGCTGAATTTGCGATGGAGGCAGGGGCAGGGAATACCCGTAATGCTGCCGAATAGAAGGCAGGCGAAGGGGCATCCTGGAAAATGACCCCAGATGCATGGAGGCTGGAGGTATGAAGTCACTGATTGTTTCCACCAGCAGCCCCGAGGAGACTTTAGCCCTAGGGCGGCTGCTGGCCCGGTGGTTAAGGCCGGGAGATACGCTGAGTTTGACGGGGGATTTGGGAGCTGGAAAGACTGTCTTGGTCAAGGGAATTGCAGCCGGCCTTGGGATTGATCCGGCGGCAGTGACCAGCCCGACATTTGCCCTGATTCATGAATATACTGGGGATGTGCCGCTGTACCATTTTGATGCCTACCGGCTTAGACAGCCTGAGGAATGGGAAAATCTAGGCTATGAAGAATATTTGCGAGGCAGCGGCATATCGGTGGTGGAGTGGGGAGACCTGGTTGAGCCCTACCTGCCTGCACAACACCTGGAAGTGCAGATTGAGCGGGACACAGTACACGAGACTGGGCGGAGCATAGAGTTTAAGGCTTTCGGCCAGCGGTTCCAGCAGGTTGTCCAGGAGCTGGGGAAGGAGCTTCAGCATGCGCATTTTAGCTATAGATACTGCTGCGGCAACGGGCAGTGTGGCACTGATTGATGGAGAAGAGTTGATCGGAGAATATCTGCTGAATATCCGGGCTACCCATTCGGAGCGGCTGCTCCCGGCCTTGATCCGCATTCTGCAGGATGGGGGCTGGACAGGAAGTGATATAGAGGGTGTAGCTGCAGCAACTGGGCCCGGTTCCTTTACAGGCCTGCGGATCGGTGTAGCTACAGCCAAGGCCCTAGCCTATACTTGGCAAAAGCCCCTCATCGGCGTGACTGTTCTGGAGGGCTTGGCTTTCCAGGTGGGCTTTGCCGCCCAATGGGTGTGTACTATGGTTGATGCAAGGCACGGCGAAGTGTACGGCCGCTTGTATAAGATGAGCGGCCTGCCGGAACCTGCCGGTGATTATTGGGCAGGGCCCGTTGAGGAATTCCTTAAGCAGGTGCTGGACGCGGCAGCCGGCCCCATCTGTTTTTGCGGAGATGGAGCCGCTGTTTACTGGGATAGGGTGTTAGAGGCCGCAGGGGATAGGGCCGTAAGGCCCGCTAGCAACAGCATGCAGCTGCGGGCTTCCAGTATTGCGCTGCTCGGAAGGCAGAAGCTCTTGGCTGGGGAGAGTCATGACCCCTTGACCCTCGCTCCTATGTACCTGCGCTTATCTGAGGCTGAGCGCAGGCTGAAGGCCAGGTGCTCTGAGGGCTGCCGGTGAAGGATGGGCAGCTGATTCGTGGATGAAGGGAGAGGCCGAAGGCTTTGAGCACAGAAGTCTCCAGCAAGGGATATCTACCTGTAGAGATAGAACCCATGCGGGTGCGGGATTTGGATGCGGTGCTGGCCATCGAACGGGTGTCGTTTCCGACCCCTTGGTCCCGTTATGCTTATTTATCAGAGCTTTTGGAGAACGACCAGGCCCATTACGTGGTGGCCAGGACCGGTGATGGCAAGATAGCCGGCTACCTGGGCATGTGGCTGATCCTCGATGAAGGACACATAACCACTATTGCCGTGCATCCTGCTTACCGAGGCCGGGGTGTCGGCCGCCAGCTGCTGGCAGCTGCAGATATCATCGCCCGGGCCAATGGAGGGAGCAAGATTACTTTGGAAGTAAGGGTCTCCAACTATATAGCCCATGGCCTGTACAAGAAGTTCGGCTATGTGGATGTCGGCATCCGGCCCGGCTACTACCGGGACAACAATGAAGATGCCATTATCATGTGGAAGGATCTGTACTAGAACAGCGGGTGGGATTGGAGCAAGTCGAGAAATGGGGATTGAAACATGGAAGTGAAACAGGGGTCCTCGGCAGCTAACGGCCCGGGTGCCCTGGTCCTTGGCATAGAGACAAGCTGTGATGAGACTGCCGCCGCCGTTGTGCGGGATGGGAAGGAGATCCTTGCCAATGTCATCTCCTCCCAGGTGGATCTGCACCGGGTATACGGTGGGGTCGTACCGGAAATTGCATCCCGGAAGCATATCGAGCTGATTATGCCGGTGATTGATCTGGCGCTCAAGAAAGCGGGTGTTTCCGCTGGTGAGCTGGATGCCATTGCTGTGACATACGGGCCGGGCTTGGTGGGCGCCTTGCTGGTGGGGCTGAGTGCTGCCAAGGCCATGGCCTTGGCTCTGGGCTGCCCTTTAGTTGGGGTTAATCACATCGAGGGGCATATCTACGCCAATGTGCTGGAGTACCCCGAAGTAGAACCGCCCCTGGTCTGCCTGACGGTTTCTGGAGGCCATACTGATCTGCTCTATATCGATGAATACGGCCGCTATGATATCCTGGGCCGGACCAGGGATGATGCAGCCGGCGAGGCTTTTGACAAGATCGCCCGGATGCTGGGGCTGGATTATCCCGGGGGCCCGGAGATTGCCCGAGCTGCGGTTGATGGAGATCCCCAGGCTGTTGAGTTTCCCCGGGGTTTGCTGCAGGCAGACACCTATGATTTCAGCTTTTCCGGCCTCAAGACGGCGGCTATCAACTATATCCACAATTTGCGGCAGCGGGGTGAGGAACTGCCAGTGGCAGACATCGCGGCCAGCCTGCAGGAGGCCATTGTCGATGTGCTGGCCGCCAAGACCTTGGCGGCAGCCCAAGATTACGGCGTCAAGACTGTTTTTCTCTCAGGAGGGGTAGCAGCCAACGAAGCTCTAAGGGCCCGTCTGCGGGAACTGGCCGGCATCCACGGGATCAAGGTGTATTATCCCAGCAAGGTCCTCTGCACTGACAATGCCGCAATGATTGCCTGTGCCGGCTACTATCGCTGGCTGCGGGGAGAGCGCTCTCCATGGGATCTCAATGCTGTGCCCAGCTTGCGGTTGGGAGATGGTTAGTTTGTTGGCTCGGAAAACGAGGCAGGTTTAGCTATACGGGTTTCCGGCGGCTTGGAAGATCTAGGCAGCCGCCCGGATTTGCCCTTTGAGAGGATTTGCGGTGCCCCTGGACTAATATAATACAGGCATTGTGGGAGAGAGAACAACCCAGCCCCAAAGGGCTTGGGACAGGGGGACTGACTATGGGTGCAGCTCAAAAGCCGCAGCAGCCAAGGAAGGCTGGAGGGCGGACCCGCAGGAAGGTTGTCATCATAGGGCTGGTGGTGTTGCTGCTGGCCGCAGCCTGGCTCGGTTATCGGTATTGGATGCAGTTGGGGATACTAGGAGATGAAAGTGTCAATATAGTATTCATTGGTGTCGATGCTCCCATGGAAGAAGCAGTCCTTGAAAGGGACAGCAGCGGTGGTTATACTCTGGCCTTGGGCCAGCACGGGCAGAAGGCCGATGCCGTGTTTGTGGGGACGATTCATCCGGCCACCAGGAAGTTCCATCTATTGGGCCTGCCGCCAGAGCTGATCGTGACACTGCCCGACGGCAGCGAGGGGGAGCTGCGGGCAGTCTTTGCTGCTGGAGGAGTGCCGGCGGTGGAGAAGGTCGCAGAAGACCTGCTCCAGATTCCCATCCACTATTATGTATTGGTAGATTACGGCGGGTTTACTGAGCTGGTGGATGCCATCGGCGGGGTGGAGGTTGATGTCAAGACACCGATTCGCTATTACGACGACGGTGAGCTGATCTTTCAGCTGAAGGAAGGCATCCAGAGG
>LFTN01000090.1:2723-10556 GCA_001513495.1 Clostridiales bacterium DTU087 | reverse complement strand
TGACTGCACCGGAGACAGCGCCGGGAAGCGACATAAAGATCAAAGTGACAATCGGCGGCAGTACGCTCCGGAGTGCATGATGATACAAAATATCGCCCCTGGGAATACCCTTTGCCCTGGCAGTGACAATATAATCTTGACTGAGGGCCTCCAGCATTGTGTTACGGGTGTACAACGCCCAAGAACCAAATCCAATGAGGACATTTGAGCCTGCAGGCAGAATCAAATGCCAGATGCGGTCCAACAGGACGGCAAGGGTTCCGTCGGGAGGCGGTGCGCTCATGGTGCCGTGAATTGGCAAGATCGGCCAATAGTAACCGAAAAGAAGCAACAAGAGCAGTTGAATAAAAAACCCAGGCACTGCGTAGGCGAACAGCCCCGAACCCACCACAAACTTCTCGGCAAATTTTTCCCGATTGGCGGCCGCATACACTCCTAGAGAAATTCCTACTGTCGCTGTACCGGCGAAGGTTGCGGCAAATAATACTAGGGTATTGGGGAGCCTCTCCTTCAGCTCTGACCAAACAGGCCTGCGGGTATTAAAGGATAGGCCCATATCAAATCGGAGCAGTGATGAAAGGTAATTGATATACTGCTTAAAGACCGGCTCATCTAGTCCGTACTGTCTCCTCAGTTCCATCTTCGCCTCTACAGTAAAGTTGGGATCGATGATCATCTTCTCAGGATCCCCGGGCATCAGCCGAAAGAGGACAAAGTTGAACGTGAGGATCACAAAGAGGACCAGGATGGCATAAAGCACTCGCTTCATCAAATAAGATCGAAAACCCAAGTCCTTTTCACCTCATTCTACCTAAACCATATCAGTGGTAACCGCCGCTGGGGCAGTGCCTCGCAGCGGCGGCTAGATGCTAAATGCTGCTGTTTGTTATTAGTCGGTTGGGTTGAGCCTCCAGTAATATGGATTCTTAACTAACCGGACGTATTCACCGGGGACGTACTCTTTGAGCACAAAGGGCCCGGTGCCAACTAGCTTGGTATAGCCTTCCATGAACGGATGGGGCTCAAGCCATGGCTCGAAGGACTTGTAATCCTCTACATCCTCCCAAATGTGCTTTGGCAAGAAGCATAGGTCGGCATTGTCCAAATGCCAGTAGCTGATTGTGTCGTAGTATACTTTCACAGTGTACTCGTCGATCAGCTCGGTCTTGACCACTCTATCTACATAGCCCAGATAGCGGGGTACCTGGTTCTCTGCTAGGTAGTCAATGGTAAACTTGACATCCTCGGCGGTGAAAGGCATTCCGTCTGACCACTTAATGCCCTCATTGAGATACCAAGTAACGGTTGTGGCCTCTCTGCCTGGTTCGGGCTCCCAAACGCCGACATCCCACTTCTTTGCCATCCACGGCATATCTTCTAGTGTCTCTGGATGCATGACCTTCAGGGAGTCAAACAGCTTGTACAGAACATCCCACTCATATGCACTGCTGGCAGTTGTGGGGTTGAGATTCTTGGGCTCTTCCTGCAGCGCCCAGCGGATGGTACCGCCTTCTAAGGGGTTCCCGCTGGCATCTACACGCTGGATGTTTAGGGGTGTCCAAGAATTCTGCCCGTTGGCTGCTCCGTAGCCTGCCATGGATACATAACCGGTCACCAGGTCCTTGCGGAAGACATCAATGTACGGCCGAGAGTACAGCGGTACGTAAGGCATCTCCCTGGCAAGGATCATCTGGGCAACATCAGCAGCCTCTCTGGCTTCTGCCAGGTCCCGGGGATTGGCCAGCACATCCAGAATCTCATCCAGTTCAGGATTGCGGATGCCCGGATTGTTGTAGCCCGCCTCCACATCATGACGGGAATGGAAGAAGCGCTCCAGATGGGTTGGGTTCCTGCTTAGTGACCAAGCAAGTACATACATGTCGAAATCGTGGATGTCGATCTTGTCCAACATGACGTTGAAGTCCATTGGTTCCGGCACAACCGGCAGACCAACCTTCTGGGCGGCATCGGCAATCATTTTGCCGATTTCGGCAGAAGTTGCTGCAACTTCATAGGTAGGTGTCAAGAGCTTCATCTCAGGCAGAGGCTGGCCGGTTTTGGGGTCAATTCTGACCTTGCCGGAGGCATCCAGCCTATAGCCGGCTGCATCCAATACCTCGGCAGCTTTCTCTAAGCTGTGCTCGTAAGTCGGAACATCAGCGTTGAAGAAGGCTGAGGCCTGGGGCACGAAGCTCTGCATTGGCAGCATGTACCCGGAGAACAGCGTGCGGATGATGTTGTCCCGATCAACAGCATGGGCAATAGCCTGGCGAATGGCTTGATCGCTCAGAGGAGCATTCCGCATGTTGAAGCAAAGATAGAACATGTGGAAACCCAGGGTCATCGTCAGATCGGCGTTGCCCAAGGTTCTGGCGTGGTCAATATCTGCCGGTTGTGTGAGACCAGCCCATACCACGCTCTCTCCCCGCTCAAAAGCGATTCTGCGGGCTGTGTCTTCTGTGATAATGGGCATAATGATCTCGTCAACCTTAGGCCCATAAGTATCGAACTCCACAGCAGCAGCTGCTGGCAATACTGCAGCAAAGACCATGGTTAGTGCTAAGACTAATGCGATCATGACGGTTTTCTTGTTGTTCATACTCATCAACCTCCTCATACTTTCTTATGTTCAGGCAGTAAGCGCATGAACCGCTTTCCCCCGAAACACTATCCTGCAGCTCTATCTGCTTGCTGCTAGAGACTGCCGGCTCTCCAGGAGCCTGTTTACTATCAATCTCCTCCTTTCACGGGTATCCTTAGGCTATGGTAATCAAGCCCTTACCCTTTGCAACTGGGGCTTTGCAGGTCATTCGGCATACGCGTGTCGAAATCCTTCCTAATTTCCCGTCTGGCTGAGGGGTTCATGCTCTCAGCACTGTATCCTGCGCCGAAAATGGAGAACAAACGGAACTTGGCAAAAGCAGGTTTTCTTCGCTTGACAAAGTCGAAGGCCATCAGTACTGCTCCCGCTGTTAAGCTGAGGTAATAGGTAAAGCCTCGCCATACCAGGGTGAAGATGCCCACTAGCCCCTGGGGGACTAGGCTGGTGAACATGAGGCCAAAGCCTAACTCAGCTGCACCGCTGGAACCCGGTGTGGGGATGTAGACAGAGATTAGATAAAAGAGCAGAGTAATAGCCATGACCTGCAGAAGGCTGGAGCGTATGCCGAGGCCCCAGATGACCAAGTATGGGATTAGTGTCATGACAATCCAATAAACATAGCTTAATGCCATAGCCAGCCCTAGAGTAGGACGCCAATTCTCCACAAACTCTTCCAGAGCACTACGGAATTCTTGTATCTCTCCATCAATGCGATTCAGGATCATATCCAGCGTCGCCGGCTGGAAGAAGCGCAGAGTGAGGCGGTTGCGGATAATAGGAACAAGGACCACCTTAACCTTCTCAGGATGAAAGATCAAGTAAAAAGACAGGGCAAACACAGCGAAGTAAAGCAGAACACCCAGAGAAAGCATACCATATAATATCTTGGTCATACGCCAATGATCCGCGAAGAATAGCAGCCATAGAAAGGCAACCAGGCCTAGGGTAAACCGTGCCAGGCCGTTGCAGAGAGTCTTTGTTGCAATAACCGCGGTAGACTGGCCTGCAGTTAGGCCGATTTCTGTCAGCATGTAGGCCTGCACCGGCTCCCCGCCGGAATCAAATGGGGTTATGTTTGATGCAAAGGCCCCCATAACGGCAATCCGCATTCCCTGCAGGATGGTAAGATCAGCCCCCAGTGAGCTGCTGAGGAAGACCATGCGCAGACAATCAAGCAGCCATGTCAATACCATTAGGCCGCCTGCAGCAGCCAATATCGCAGGCTCAAGGCGGGTTATGTCTTTCCAGGAATCATAGCCTCCGGTGAAATGGATGACAACATACAGCCCGAGCAGACTAAATGCCAGGCTGATGAACGCGCTGCGCTTAAAGCGGCGGAGATTCCCCTGGTTATTGCTGTGCTGGCCCATAGGGTAATTTCCCTCTCTTACATGGTAGACAATCGTAGAATCATTATATCATAGTCGGTCTCCATGGAGTGAGAACAATAACTGGCATGAACCGCTCAGCAGTGAGGCAGGAATTCCCCGGAGGCTAAATAAGAAAGGGGCTCTAGCTGAGCCCCAACATTGTACCCACTTGATAGACTATGACTGCTAACACCCATCCCAGTGTTATTGTGTAGGCGACAGTAATACCTGTCCACTTCCATGAGCCGGTTTCCCGGCGAATGGCTGCGATGGTGGCGACACAGGGAACGTAAATCAGGGTCATGATCATATAGGCATAAGCTGAGAGGGGAGTCCAGGCACTTTGAATCGCACCCAGCAAATTCATCTCGCCGACGCCGTACAGAACACCTAGGGTACCGATCACCAGCTCTTTCGCCACAATACCAAAGAGGAGAGCAACTGCCGCTTGCCAGGTGCCGAAGCCCGCGGGCCGCAGTACGGGTGCTATAGCCCGGCCGATGATTCCAATCAATGAGTTTGGACCACTGGCATCGGTGCCTGGAGGCAAGTTGGCCAAAAGCCACACAACAGCCACTCCTGCCAAGATGATGGTCCCGGCCTTGTAAAGGAACTCCTTGCCCCTTTCCCAGGTGTGGATAAGCACAGCCGATGCCCTTGGCATTCTATATGGAGGCAGCTCCATTACAAAGGTTGATGCTTCTCCGGGCTCAACGAACATGCCGATTACTTTAGCGGCTGCGGCTGCAAGGAGGACTCCCAGAAGATACAGGGAGAATACCACCAGTCCCCGCCGCTCTTCAAACAGGGCTGCCGCAAAGAGCACATATACCGGCAGGCGGCCCGCACAGGATATCAATGGGTTAACCATGATGGAGATTAACCGGTCCTTGGGGTTGTCCAAGCTCCGGGTAGCCAAGATACCGGTTACATTGCAGCCAAACCCTAAGATCATGGGAATAAACGCCCTGCCGTGCAGTCCAACCGACCGCATGAGGCGGTCTGACAAGAGAGCTGCCCTAGCCATATACCCAACATCCTCCAGGATAGAGATGACCAGGAACAGGAGGAAGATGGGAGGAGCAAACTCCAACACTGCGCCGACGCCTCCAATAATGCCGTCCACTAGGAAACCAACCAGGAGCTCAGGTGTGCCAATCCCGGCCAGCAGCTCCCGTATCCAATCACTGCCCGTATCAAAGACCCCAATCAGCCAATCAGCGACGGGCCCGCTGAGGGTGAAGGTGGCGGTGAACATCAGCCAGATGATGCCAAAAAACACCGGATAAGCCAGCCAGCGGTGCAGGGCAATGCGATCGATCATATCAGAGACTGACCTGGCCGCCCCCGCATCGCTGGCAATGACAGCCTTGGCAATTTCAGCCGCCTTATCGTAACGCATCTCAGTTATGAGATCGATGGGTTCTTGCCCTGAAGCCTCCCGGATCCGGGCCTGGGCAGCAGCCACCTTTGCCTCTAAATTGGATAGAACGCTGGAAGCCCCGGCAGCGCCGTTGTTCTGTGCCCTTACCTTGGCCGCGATTCCCCCATCCATTTCCAGCAGCTTAACTGCGAACCAGCGCCGTGAGATGGGGCTCCTACTGGACAAGCTTTTGGCCAAGTACCCTTCCAGGGAAGCTATCTCGGCTTCAATGGCAGGCCCGTAATCGAGCCTGAAGGAGAGTGTGCCGCCGTGGCCGGCAGGTGAACTCCCGCCCAAACGGGTGTGGAAAGCTGCTCTGAAGGCCGCCTCCAGCAGCTCATCGACTCCTTCTCCATCCACTGCAACAGTCGGCACTACTTCTACTCCCAGCAGCTTTGAGAGCTTCTCTACATTTATGTCGAGCTTCAGGGCTTCCGCTTCATCAAACATGTTCAAAGCGACGATGACCGGCACACCCATTTCGAGAAGCTGCAGGGTTAGGTACAGGTTTCTTTCGAGATTGGTGGAATCCACAACATTAATGACCACATCGGGCCTTTCATCAATAATAAAATCCCGGGCAATGGTCTCATCTATTGCCCTGGAGCTAAAGGCATAGATTCCAGGAAGATCGATGATGAGGGCCTGGCCGCCATCCATGGACACAAACCCTTCTTTTTTCTCCACAGTCACGCCCGGCCAGTTGCCGACATGCTGCCGAGCACCGGTGATGGCATTGAAGAGGGCGGTCTTTCCTGCATTGGGATTGCCGGCAAGGGCGATAACCGGCATTTTCTCTACTTGCTTTCTTGCATCGGCGATGGTGTTCAGCACCTGACATCCCTCCGGAGCATCTACATGTATAACTGCAAGTTAGTGCTGTCTAACTTATTAATGCAAAGAATTCCCCTTTGAATGCCTTAGTGGCACCCCATTTTCCTGCCGCCCAGAGTGCCGCCTCGTCTCCTCATTCGCTGACCATGGCGGTGTCTTGCTCTAGTTCTGCCGCAGTCAGCCCTTTGCTCTACGGAGCTTCCCACGGTTCTTGGGCACGGCTTCACGCAGATCTGAGCGGCCTCATTTTGCCTAAGCGCCAGACGGCATCCCCGGGCATAGATGATAATGGGGTCGCCTAAGGGAGCACTCCCATCGACGGTGACCTGGGTTCCCGGCGTCAATCCCATATCCATCAGTTTGCGCCTTATAGGACCGGAGCAGTTGATGCTGACTACAGTACCTTGACTGCCCTGATCGAGGGTGTTCAATGTTAGATTTTCCCTGGAGCTGCCCATCTGTCTCTCTCCTTTTCCATATAGTCCATCAAACGATTCATGGTTTCTTTACTGATTACATGCTCAATACTACATGCATCTTCTTCGGCGGTGTGTTCATCAACACCAAGAATGGAGATGAGGAATGCTTTGATGGTCTGGTGGCGTTTGTAGATGGCACGCGCCCGGGCCTTCCCATCTTCAGTGAGGTATATGGGGCCGTAGCGTTCCTGCCGCACATAGCCCCGATGGGACAAGACTCCCACTGCTTGGTTTACACTGGCCTTTGATACTCCCAGCTCCGCGGCAATATCGGTAGTGCGGACACCGGCATCATCACCGGTCAATTTGAACACAGCCTCTAGGTAGTCTTCCAATGAGGGCGACATGCGCTTCATCTTGCCACTCCTTTGATTAATTGCAAAGTAAGGCACACCTAACTCATGGCTACACTATATAAGAGGCGGGGTCTAGTTGTCAATAGATCTTAGCAAGATCTGCCGCAGGTCTTGGGAAGATCTACTGCCCTGGGCAAAAAAAGCCCTGCTCCAGAAGCAGGGCCCTTTGCCAACGGGTTAGTGCTATCGCTTAAGGGGAGGTCTATCGGGGTTACAGCTAAGCATCGGTGCAGTTTCTCGACTCGATATCACTAATCATGGCTACCCGGTCTGCATGGCGCCCGCCTTCGAATTCAGCACTCAGCCAAGTATCAATGATCATCTTGGCAAGGTCGAGTCCAACAACCCGGGCACCTAACGCCAGCACATTGGCATCATTGTGACGCCGGGAAAGGGCAGCTGTGTAACAGTCACTGCAGACAACGGCCCGGATGCCTTTGACCTTATTGGCTGCTAGGGACATGCCGACGCCTGTGCCGCAGAACAAAAGGCCCCTATCGCATTCGCCGCCAGCTACTGCCTTTGCCACCTTTTCACCGTAGGTAGGATAATCAGTCCTTTCATTAGAGAAGCACCCAAGATCCTTGTATTCAATACCTCTCTCATCAAGGTACGCCTTGATTGCTTCCTTAAACTCAAATGCAGCGTGATCGGAACCGATAGCCAGCATGATTTACCATCCCTTCTCTTCCATAGAAGTGTTAGACCTTTTCTAGGGTAAGCACTTATGATCTAATTATAACAATCCGGCTCCCGGGAGGGCAAACCG
>LFTN01000090.1:0-2710 GCA_001513495.1 Clostridiales bacterium DTU087 | reverse complement strand
CATGGGGAATCCCAGCAGTTTCCTTGCCCCACAAATTCATAAGGTGAGGGGGAGACAACGATAGCTGAGAAAGTCATAGTCCGCTTCGAGAATGTCACCAAGCAGTATGATGATGGCCCGCCGGTGCTGGATGATGTCAGCTTCGAGTTGGAGCGAGGTAAGTTCTACACGTTGTTGGGTCCTTCTGGATGTGGGAAGACAACGATCCTGAGGCTGATTGCCGGCTTTACAGAGCCGACCAAAGGTAGAATCTACATTGATGGGCAAGAAATCCGCACTATCTCTTCCCGTCAGCGGAAAGTCAACACCATTTTCCAGGATTATGCACTATTTCCCCACCTAAATGTCTTTGAAAACGTTGCCTTTGGCTTGCGGGTCCGGCGGATGAACAAAGGCTTGATCGCTCAAAAGGTGCATGAGGTCCTGCGTTTTGTCAATCTGACCGGTTTCGAAAACCGGGAGATATCAGAGATGTCAGGTGGCCAGCAGCAGCGGGTTGCCATTGCCAGGGCTATTGTCAACGAGCCGGAAGTGCTTCTGTTGGACGAGCCGCTGTCTGCCCTGGATCTAAAGCTCCGCTCAGAGATGCAGTATGAGCTGAGGGAACTGCAGCGGCGCTTGGGGATCACTTTTGTTTTTGTCACCCATGATCAGGAAGAGGCACTGGCGATGTCAGATGAGATCTTTGTCCTGAACAATGGGCGCATTCAGCAGAGCGGAACCCCGACTGATATCTATGATGAGCCTATCAACCGCTTTGTCGCTGAGTTCATCGGTGAATCCAACATTGTACCGGGTACTATGATCAGAGATTATTTGGTCGAGTTTGTCGGCCACCAGTTCCAATGTGTGGATAGGGGTTTTGACCCCAATGAGCCGGTGGAGATAGTCATCCGGCCGGAGGATCTGGAGCTGACCACCACCGATGAAGGCAAGTTGAAGGTGAGGGTTGATTCCCAGCTGTTCCGGGGTGTCCACTATGAGATCTGCTGCTATGACGAAGATGGCAACGAGTGGCTGGTCCATTCCACTGATAAGGCTGTGGTGGGAGAGGAGATCGGGTTGAAATTCGATCCCGAAGATATCCACGTCATGAGGATTGGTGAAACAGAGGCTGAGTTTGACGCTCGGCTGGAGTCATACGGGGAGGTGCACCATGGACAGACGGATGCGTAATCTGTTCTTACTCCCCTATAGTCTGTGGCTCCTGTTGTTCGTGATTGTCCCGATCCTGATGATTGGGTATTACTCCTTATTTGATATCGACGGTGTGCTGACCCTGAACAACTATAAGCGGTTTTTCTCGCCGATTTATTTCAGCATGGCCCTGAGATCATTTTGGTATGCAGCTTTGATCACCGGTGCTTGTTTGCTGATCGCGTACCCAACGGCGTATCTGCTTACCAGGACTAAGCACAAGCAGCTGTGGCTGCTGCTGATCGTTCTGCCGTCATGGATGAACTTGCTGCTGAAAACCTATGCCTTTATCGGGATTCTAGGGACCTACGGCCCCATCAATGGAATTCTCAGCGCCATCGGCGTAGGCGGCAGGCAGATTCTCTTTACCGATTTTAGCTTTATCTTTGTGTCGGTGTATATTTTTATCCCCTTTATGATCTTGCCGATTTTCAGTGCTTTGGAGAAGCTCAATCCGTCTTTGGTCGAGGCCGCCTATGATCTGGGGGCATCCCATTGGGTAGCCTTCCGCAGGGTGGTCTTTCCCCTGACCCTCAGCGGCGTAAAGTCAGGGGCCCAGGCGGTTTTTATACCGTCTCTTTCGCTGTTCATGATCACACGCCTTATTGCAGGAAACCGAGTGATCACCTTAGGCACTGCCATAGAACAGCATTTCCTAGTAACACAGGATTGGGGAATGGGCTCAGCCTTAGCTATTTTCCTGGTGATCGCCATGGGCTTGACCATGTGGCTCACCGAAGGTGGAAGGCGGGTGAAATAGCATGGGGAAACAGTCCCATCTAGCCAAGATCTACCTGGTGTTCGTCTTTGCAATTCTCTATGCACCCATCGTATATCTAGTGTACTACTCCTTTAACAGCGGCGGCACCATGTACGCTTTCCAGGAGTTTACCTGGGAATGGTACCAAGAGGTCCTGCAGGACACCAGGCTGTTTGTCATCCTATTGAATACTGTGACCATCGCTTTGCTGTCGGCCGCCATATCTACGATAATTGGCGTGGCTGGCGCCATCGCCCTGGTCAACTTGCGGCAGAGAAGGATCCGCAATGCTTTGCTGACCCTGAACAATGTCATGCTGGTTAGCCCAGATGTGATTATCGGTGCGTCCTTCTTGATTTTCTTCGCTGCCATCGGCATTCAGCTGGGATTTACCTCAGTGCTGCTTGCCCACATTGCCTTTAGTGTACCAATTGTGGTGCTGATGGTTCTGCCTAAGCTGCAGGAAATGAGCCCGACACTCATCGATGCTGCCCGGGATCTAGGTGCCAGCTGGTGGGATGTGCTGGCCCGTGTGGTGATCCCCTATATAACTCCGGGAATCATGTCAGGCTTCTTCATGGCTTTGACTTATTCCCTGGACGATTTTGCGGTGACTTTCTTTGTTACCGGGGCAGGGTTTTCCACCCTGTCGGTGGAGATCTACTCCATGGCCAGGCGGGGTATCTCTTTGACCATCAACGCCTTGTCAACACTGGTGTTCTTGGCAACTCTGGTGCTGGTCATAGGCTACTA
>LFTN01000008.1:7609-9666 GCA_001513495.1 Clostridiales bacterium DTU087 | reverse complement strand
CGGTGTTATAGAAATGTTTTAGTCGGCCGGATTATAATACAGTCAGGTTACGGTACAGGGGGGCAGTTGTCAATGACACCTTCTACTTTTGTGGTACGAATCATCCGCTGCGCTAACGGAACCTGGCAAGGACGCATCGGCCACACCCAGACCGGAGAAATGAGACCATTTCAAAGCTGTTTGGAAATGATAAAGATAATGGATGACTTTGTCGGAACCGGCAGGCAAGTTGAAAAGGAGACAGGGCGCCATGCAGTCGATTGGTCGACAGCTTATAAAGGCTAAAGGAGTCTATGTTGCCGTTGCGTTGATTGTGTTTGCAGCCCTGGGCGCTGCTGCAGAGGCCAAGAGCGTCGTGAAGGCAAATTTGAGCACCATCAATGTCAAGATCGATGAACGGCCTACTGAGCAGTATGTGTACATCAAGGATGTCACTTTGGAACTGACACGGAGGCAGGCTGAGGATAACGCTCAAAACGCTGGCAGCCCTGAAGCTGACGTGCCCCCGGAAGACAGCAAGGGCATTTACTATCGCTATCAAGCGAATGATTTTACCAGCCGAGGCGGCCCAAGCAGCCGGAGCGAGCGGCATATCGCTGAATACATCGAAGCACTTACTCCCTATTCCAAAGACTGGGTACCCCTAACTCAGTCGGTCATGTTTCTAAAACCCGGCGAGCAGAAAGCAGAGATCAAGTTCCGTATTCATAGGGATGCTTGGAAGAACGCAGGGCAGTTCAAGGGCGAGCTGAGGCCGACCTCCAGCCAGGCGGATGTGATCAAGTTCAATGTTGATGTCCCCGAATACATTGCCCTCACAGTAGATACAGACTCAGGGCAAAGGAACCTTGTTGTTGTCAACGCTGATAAAGGCCCCGGGCTCTATAAAGCCGAGCAGAAAATCTCGGTCACAGCTATCACCAACACCAAGGCCTCCCTGACTGTCTCCTGCGAAGGACTGAGATTTGAGGACGGTGAACGGGCTGCTTTGTGGGGACAAGACCAGGTGCCGGTAATCAAGCCCGATGCCATTCGGGTGAGGAGCACCAGTGACAGCGGCCTGGCTATGGATAAGAATGGTAAGGACGGCAGCACCGAGTTTAGCCTGGCGGAGGCTAAGGTAATTGACATCGACAACAAGAGTGAGGTAACAAGATACGTTTTTGAAGTAGAGGTTAAGACTGAACTTGAGCACACAGCCGGAGTCTACAAGGGCAAACTGCTCTTTACTCTGAGCAACAAGTAGTTGGGCTTTCAATTCGATAGGCATCCAATTGGATGCTGCTTTCCTCATTGGAAGCAATGACCCGCCGCCCATATTTGGTCACCTGGGGGCAGCGGCGAGCCAGTGGTGAAACCGGCCAATGGGATAAAAACCAGGAATACCAATGAGGAGGAAGCATGATGAGAAGAACAGTTGGCATTATGTTCGCAGTTGCATTGGCCTTTGTACTTGGTTGTGGGGTTGTGGCCGCTGGCAGCGAGCCAGTCTCCGGCTCTCTTACGGCGGCAAGAGCAATAACACAGAAGGTAGACCTTGAGGTGAATGTTGATAAGTGGGCGGCTATTGAAATAGATAACAGCGAGCCTATGGCCCTTGAGCTAGAGAGACCCGAGGCCTCTGCAAGAGTATCGAGAGCGATCACTGTCAAGGCGAATACGAAAGTAAGTGTCAGTGTCGATAAACCCGCCCTGTACCTATCTCAGGACGATGCTGGGGAACTGTCCGAGGCTCGGAAGTACCCTGACAATGGCTATGCACTATACTTTGCCAAGTCTGATAGAATAGATCAAGTTAGAAGAGATACATCCTATGACTTAAACCCCGGTACAGACACAAGGTATCTGGTGTTTTGGGCAGAGTGGGACAACGAGAACGACGACTGGTACCAGCTGCTGGCCGGCAAGTACGAAGGGCAAGCTACTATCACTGTCTCTGCGAAATAGGCTTGCCAGTCACTACAATTACTAGGTGAATCCCATCTCGGGTGATGGATGTAGAGAGGGTGGTCATGTGAAAACTGCCGTACGGGGTACTCTCCTCGGCCTAATCGCAG
>LFTN01000008.1:0-7465 GCA_001513495.1 Clostridiales bacterium DTU087 | reverse complement strand
GCTTACCAGGAGCCGGTTGCTGAGACCTTTCCCGCAGTGAACTGGGTGCGCCTTGATGCTGAAGAGGTTAAAGTCTACCCCGGTGAAGATACCTATGTAAGGGGAACCGTCAGAGTCCCCTTTGATGCTGGGGGATCCCATACCGTGGTGATCATGGCTGAGCCCAAGGTAGAGGCTGATCAGCCGGGCATCACCTTGATTGTCAGATACGCGATTCGCCTCAATATTCGGGTAGATCGGCCGGGTCTGCGGACTACAGCCGAACTGAGGGAGTTTGACTTGGTTCCGGGGCCCGAAGGTGAACCGGTGATCTTGGCCCGCATCGGCAATCCATCTGCCTGGGATTACCTAGTTTCTGGAGAAGTCACTATCCGGGATGCCGAGAGGCGGCTGGTGGAAAGAGTCCAGCTAAACAGTGAGGCAGGTGCCAGAGCTAACCTGACAGAGACGAGAATCTATCCCGGGAGTGAAGTGGAGTATACAGGGATAGTCACTCGCCGGCTGACTCCTGGAGATTATACCCTGAGGCTGTTTATCCGCTACGGCGAGCACGGCCAGATCATTAAGACGCAGGACATTACGATTGCCGAAGGGCAGTTTAAGTTCCCAACTGCTGAAGAGATCGGTGCCTTTACTGTAGAGCCTGACGCCATCTCCATGGAGATTAGAGCAGGACAGCAGCGGAGTCAGGTGCTGCAGCTGACCAGTGAGATCGTGGATCCAGCAGTGATCCTGATTGGCGGAAGAGATGTGGAAGCTGAGTATCCCTATTCGCCCCTGGGCTGGATTGAGCTGCGGGGGCCGGGTGAGATAAACCTTCCCGGACGGGGAAGGGGCAGGATTGTACTAACTGTCGCTGTGCCCAAGGATGCAGCTGACGCCTCATACAACGGCTATATCCTGCTGGGAGCCTTCGACCCTGAAAGCGGCGAGCTGTTAAGTGAGCGGGAGATCCCCATTTCGCTCTTGGTGGGCACTGAGCACCTGTACGAAGTGGAGGTCAAGAGCCTTGAGGCTGAGAAGGTTGAAGAAGGCCACATGCTGTACCTGGATATTGCCAACACCGGCAATGTCGACCTCATACCCCGGGCTGACCTGCTGATTACCAGCAGTGCCGGAGAATTTGTGGAGCGGGCTGCACTGACTCTAGGAGAAGGCACCAATAAGGTTATGCCGCTGCAGAGACAGCAGCTGGAAGGCCTGGCACAGGGCTTAGAACCCGGCTCGTACCAGGTAAGTGTGACTGTCTCCGACGGCACCAGGGAGCTTCTTGCCAGCGACATGGTGTTGGAGATTGCCGAGTAGGGCGAAAACATGGAAACTTTATGTAAATATGGTTCNNAAAATGTTTAAGTAAGACAAAATGTGGGTATAAGGTAACTGGAGAAATAAATAGTAACCTCTATCGATAAAGGCAAACCCATCCGAAAGGTGGGGGCGCAAAGTCTACGGGCCTAAAGCTGTAAGCTAAGGCGGCCGGACTGCCGAAGAGAGGAACAGGACAATTAAGGGAGCCTGTCATCTCTCTCGGATGAATAGGCTCCTTTTCTTAATCTCTAAGGAGCAAGACACAGCAACAACAATCCACAGACATCTCCAGAAAAGGTAAACCCGTCGAAAGGCGGGGACACAAAGCCACGGGCCTAACAGGAAACTTATGGCGGCCGGGCTGCCAAAGGAGGAACTAAAATGAAAAGATTCCCAGCGTTTATAATCGTGCTGGCAGCGTTGTTGGTGGTTGGTTTGGCGGGTGCTGTGCAGGCCAGAGAACTGGCAAGAGCGGAACTGAAGGTTAGGATTGAAGTTCCAGTCATGCAGAGATTAACCGTACTTGAGTCCACAGAGATCCGGTTCCAGTATCCCGCTGATGGAAGAGTACAAGAGTTTAGAAACGTCGGCCGGGTACGGGTACAGAGCAATGCTGATTGGGCACTGACAGTAGGTGCAGTCACTGACAGCGATGTGCAGGTAGCAGTGAGGCCGGCACAGAGCAGAAGCGCCAATTGGCAGTACGTCAATGGAACCGGCGGTGTGTTTACAGGACAGTACGGCTCCCAGGATATCAGCTGGGATGTGAGGATTGAAGGCAATCGCTTTAATAGAGCCAATACCCAAAATGAGCAAGGAACGGTGCAACTCTACTTCACACTGAGTCACATATAAAGCTTCAGCACTTAGTCTCAGCAAGGTACGATTCAGGGTTAGATCAAGGGAATACGGCAAACAAGCCCAGGCTGGTCCTGGGTTTGTTTGATCTAGGGGATTCCATAGAAAACGATGTCTTCTTACATGGGTCAATTCCGGGCCGGTGTGAGCAGGAAAACTCACCTAATTGTGGAACAATCTTATCATGGTTAGGGAGGAGATGTGATGGAGAGTGACTAGCTATTCTGCCCCACCAGAAGTATACTACGATGATGAGATCGACCTAAGGGAAATAGTGGAAATCATTCGCAAGCGCATCAAGCTGATCATAATCCTGCCCTTACTCGCTGCTATAGCAGCCTTTGGGGTGACTAAGTTCCTAATCATCCCCAAGTTTGAGGCATCGGCTAAGATCGCGTTGGGGACATTTGAACATGACATATTAAGCAATGTCACGGCGTCTAGAGAAGTATTGCTAAGCCGGAATCTTCTGAGCGAGGTGCATCGAGACCTTCGCTTGCAGGAATTGTATCCCTCGGTGGAAGACTTTGTTGAAAAGGTTTCTGTCGGCACCGTGGCCAACACCAAGATGCTGACCATCACATACCGGGATAGCGATCCTCAGAGGGCCCAGAGGGTGGTAGAGAGCATTGTGGCCCGGTTCACAGAACGTTCGGAGACTGCCTATACACAGGCTAAGGACTTGCGTATACAGAGAATTGCAGAGCTTGAGGCCAACTACGAGGATGCTGAGTTGACGTACCGCAACTCGCTGTCAACTCTGGAGACATTAGAATCCTTGGAGTCCCAGGATGCGGAGACAGCTCTGGCACGAGCCCGGATCATTGATTATCTGGCCAGAGGCGAGGAACGGCTGCTGTCAATCAGTGCCGCACTCCATGAGGCTAAGGTAGAATTATCAGGGCTGGAGAATGTGAGGGTTGTGGAAGAGCCATTGGTTGGCGCAGACCCGATAAATATCCGGCCAGTGTTTAACACCGCCATCGCCATAGTCTTAGGCGGTATGGTGGCACTGGGGCTTGTATTTATACTAGAGTATTTTGAGAAGAACCCGCTGCAATCATAGGGTGCGGGCAGAAGTGATGGAAGTTCGGTAAGGCCGATTCATATACAGGCTGAACGAAAGCTTAATGTTGTATCTACATGAGCGTTCCTTTATAACAGCAAAGAAGCTATATAACAACTACCCCAGCAGCGGAATCATGCTGGGGTAGTCTTGATGATGAAGCCCTTCTTGAATACTATCCCAAAGTTAGCTGTACAGTGGTTTGGGGCCCTCTCACCCCGTCTTTGCTGACTGCATAAACTCTGATGTTAACCTTCCCGAAGGGTGCTCCGTATGGCACCGACTCGGTGAGCCGCCAGGTGTTTTCTCCCAAGTTCCGCAGTGTGCCCCACCATCCATACTCAGGGATCGAGGCTTGGACGGAGTTGACTTCTCCGCCGGTGATATCTGAAATGCGGGCGGTTAGAGTAACGGCGGTCCCAACTGCGGCTGTAGTGGGATTCAACTCAGCCTCCAGTTTGTAATTGAACCCCTCGGCCATCCATCTCACCCCCCTCCTCCTTCTCCTAAATTGTACCATTAATACTAAAATAGATAAACTGCTATATGAATACTTCCTTAACTGCGACAATAATGTTAGAGAGGGTTTGCTATCCGCTTTAGCGGGACTCTCCATTATTTAAACCCAGTGCTAGTTCTTGACAGTGCAACCAGACATATATATGATTGAAAGTAAATGACTGACCCGTCAGTCATGGCGGTGGGTTGGAGGAGATAACTTGAAGAAGTGGATAATCGGAATCGTCATTGTCATCATCCTGGCAGCAGCTGGAGGGCTGCTTTTCAATCGCCAGTCTGGGCCTGAACCAACTGAGGTGCAAGTGGCCCCGGCTGTAGTTGAAGTACGGAGGCAATCGGTCGGCGTTGCTGCAGCTGCCCACAGGAACATGCAGGAGAAAATGTCTCTCCACGGCGTCTTCAGTCCTCAGGCACAAGTCAATGTTGTTCCCAAAGTGCCGGGCCGGGTAGCTGAAGTCCCGGTGGAGGTGGGACAGCCGGTGGCTGCCGGGGATGTGCTGGTCAGTCTAGAGACTGAAGAGCTGGCACTGCAGTTAAGGCAGGCAGAGGCTGCTCTGGCTGGAGCTAGGGCATCACTGGCCAAAGTGGAGGCTGGGGCCCGTCCTGAAGAGGTTGAGCAGGCAGAAGCCGCCCTTAAGCAGGCACAGGCAGGGTATGAGAATGCCCGCTTGACCTATGAGCGGGCAGCCAAGCTGTATGAAGCTGGAGTGATGACGGGTCAGGATTGGGATGCGGTGACAGCCCAATTTGAAGTAGCCAAAGCTCAGAAGCTGACTGCCGAGAAGACCCTGGAACTGGTTCGCAAAGGTGCCAGGGAGGAAGACTTGGCCAACGCTAGGGCAGGGGTGGCCCAGGCGGAGACAGCTGTCGCCCTTGCCAAGCTGAGCCTGGAGAACGCAGTAATCACGGCGCCCATCTCCGGCGTTGTCAATCAAGTCAATGTCCAGGTCGGAGATATGGCCGGTGCTGGAGTGCCGGTGGTTAATTTGGTGGATATCGCGAAAGTCAAGCTCAACCTCCAGGTCAGTGAGCGGGAGATTATCATGCTGGAGCCTGGGCAAGAGGTGATGGTCACACTGGATGTCCAGCCGGAGCTTGAGCTCAGAGGCCGGATCAGCGGCATCGCCCCTGCGGCAAGTCAGATGACCGGGCTGTTTTCTGCCATAGTGGAACTCGATAACCCCGATGGAAAGCTGAAACCAGGCATGTACGGTACAGCTCATGTAGTTGTCAGGGAAACCGAGAATGTCTTGGCGGTGCCGGAGCGGGCGGTCTTCACCGCTGAAGGACAACCGGCAGTGTATGTAGTCAGAGATGAGACTGCACACCTAGTACCGGTGGAAGCGGGAATGCGGGCCGATGGTTTTGTGGAAATCAAAGCAGGCCTCGCTGCCGGAGATGAAGTGATCGTTCGAGGCCGGGAGTTTGTCACTGACCAAGCTCCAGTCCGGGTGGTGGAACGGGGGATTTCGCAATGAAACTAGCTGAACTATCGGTCAGGCGCCCAGTCACCAGCCTGATGATGATACTAATCATTGTAGTGCTGGGATGGATCAGCCTTTCCCGGCTCCCCATCGACCTGTATCCGGATATTGAGGTGCCGGTGATCGGGGTGATCACCACCTACCCAGACGCAGGCCCCTTTGAGGTTGAGAACCTGGTCACCCGGCCCATGGAATCAGTGATGGGTACAGTCAACAATGTCAAGAACATCAGTTCGATTTCATCCAGGGGCTCCTCCATAGTGATTGCCGAGTTTGACTGGGGCATCAATATGGATTTCGCCTCCCTGGATGTGCGGGAGAAGGTAGACCAGGTGCGCAGCTTCCTGCCCGATGAGGCTGAGGCGCCGATCGTGGTCAAGTTCGATCCCGGGACCATGCCCGCCATGCAGCTGGTCTTGAAAGGCAATCGTCCTGCCCATGAACTGCGCTATGTTGCTGAAGATACGGTGAAGAACCGTCTAGAACGGCTGGAAGGTGTCGCCTCAGTTGACATCTCCGGGGGCCAGGAGCGGGAGATCCGGGTGGTGCTGCATCCAGGCCTTTTGGCTGCCCACGGGATATCCATTGACACGGTATCCCAAGCTCTGATGATGGCCAGCCTTAACCTGCCCGCGGGGTCTATCGAGGATGGGGGCCTTGAATACACCTTAAGGACAGTGGGAGAGTTCAAGACTGTTGAAGAGATCAGCTCTGTCAAGGTGCCCACCGCTGGTGGAGGCCTTGTCAGTATAGCGGATATCGGGGAAGTAGTAGATGGCTATAAAGATGTCTACACCATCAGCCGCTACAACGGTCAGCCCACCATCATGCTGTCCCTTCAGAAAGAAGCCGGCAGCAATACCGTCAGGGTAGCAGAGGAAGTGAGGGCGGCTATAGAGCAGCTAAATCGAGAACTGGGCGGAGATCTCTCCTTGGAAATTGCCATGGACACCTCGGTATACATCAATGCCGCCATCGATGGAGTTGCCTCCAATGCCGTCACTGGAGCCATGCTGGCCGTTGCGATTCTGCTGGTCTTCCTGCGCAGCATCAGGCCCACCCTGGTAATCGGTGTTGCGATTCCCATCTCGATTTTGGCAGCATTTATCATGGTGTATTTTAGCAATACAACTCTGAACCTGCTGTCATTGGGCGGCCTGGCCCTGGGTGTCGGTATGCTGGTGGATAACGCCATTGTCGTACTAGAGAGCATCTTCCGTCAGCGAGAGTTGGGGAAGGGAGCCAAAGAGGCAGCTATAATAGGCACCCAAGAGGTGGGGACTGCAGTCACAGCATCGACTCTGACTACGGTTTCCGTTTTTGTCCCGGTGGTCTTTGTCTCGGGAATGACTGCCGAGATCTTTAGGGATTTGGCGTTAACCGTTACCTTTTCCCTCTTGGCCTCACTGTTGGTGGCGTTGTCCTTAGTTCCCATGCTGGCCTCCCGGGTGCTGGGGAACAGCGAATTTGACAATAAACAGAGCCGCTTTGCCCTGCTGCGCTGGATGTCACAACTCAGTGACAACATGCGGCGGATATACGGCCGCTTGATAGCCTGGGCGCTGCGCCACCGGCTGGCAGTCCTGGGGATCGCCTTTGTCACACTGATAGTCTCTCTAGGGCTCATTCCTCTGGTGGGTATGGAGTTCATGCCCAGCATGGACCAAGGTGCCATCAGTATATCGGTCTCTATGCCCCGGGGGACGCGGCTGGAGGATACCGACATGATCGTCCGGGATATTGAAAGCTATCTAGCAGCCATCCCGGAGGTTGCTACCATCTCCTCCAGTGTTGGTTCCGGCGGCGCCGACAGCGCCAGTATCAGTGTGCAGCTGACTCCCATCGGCGAGCGTACCAGGGAGACAAGTGAGATCTCGACACAGATACATGACTTTACAGCTCAAATCCCAGGGGCTGAGATCACTGTCTCCAGTGCCGACGCTCTGTACACCTCCTTCGGCCAGCCAATTCAGCTGCAGCTCAGGGGAGATGACCTGGATATGCTGGAGCTAACCTCCCAAGAGCTGGTTGCTGCTTTGAAGGAAGTGGAAGGGACCAGGCAGCTGACCACTAGCGTAGATGAACGCAACCCAGAAATCCAGGTGACCATCAACCGGGATAGAGCTGCTGCACAAGGCATTTCCGTTGCCCAGGTCGCATCTACTTTACGGGCAGCAGTTAGCGGTACCACAGTAACCAGGTTCCGCAGTGAAGGAAAAGAAATCGATAT
>LFTN01000215.1 GCA_001513495.1 Clostridiales bacterium DTU087 | reverse complement strand
CCTCCAGCGGCGATGGTACTGCCGGGGTGACCCGGTGGGAGAGTAGCTCGTCGCCAGATGATTTTCCAAACACCCGGTGGACTATCCCACCGGGTGTTCTCTGTCTTGTGGTATTTGGCTTTATCGTATACCGAATACAGAAGTTAAGCTCTTCAGCGATGATGGTGCCGCCACATCCTATGGCGGCAGAGCAACTCGTTGTCGGAAATAGGTTAGAGCACCACTCAAGCAGCGGTGCTCTTCTTTATATGTGTGATGTATTGCGCAAAGCACGGCCACAAGATCGCACACCCCATCGGCAAAAATTTCATAACTGCTACTTCTCCGCTATGACTAGCATTTCGAAGTCTTCTGTGGTGAGCTGATCCTCCCTTGAAAAAGCCCCAAGCTTGGCCGCGAATATAGCGATGTTTTGAAAGCCGAGGGACTTCAACAGCCAAGTTATCTCGCTGGGCATATAATATCTCTCATTTACCACAATTTGATGTTCGTTTCCATCATCATCAGTGAAGGTGAGGAGATCATGGCTCCTCATAGTCATGAAGTCGAAACGCTGACTCGTAGGGTCAGTTGCTTCATGGGTGCCTGTTTCAGGAGAATCGTCGCTCAAATGAAATAGACGGTACAACCCGTTCAAGGTGGTAAAGATGAATTTGCCGGGAGTCTTCAAGGACTTCGCTACGTTTCTCAATATCTCAAAGTTCATCTCATCGGTTTCCATCAAAGGGAAGGCACCCTCGCAAAGCATTATGGCCGCATCAAATTGCCTTTCAAAAGGCAGGTTCCTGGCATCATGGTTCAAAAACTGAGTTTTCAAGTTCTCCTTTTCGGCTTTTTCTCTGGCCTTTGTTAACTGGGCTTCAGATAAATCAATGCCTGTGACAGAATACCCTCTCTTGGCAAGCTCTATGGCATGCCTGCCTGTCCCGCAACCAATGTCAATAATCTTGAGTGACCTATCGTAGTTAAGCTCTTTCTCTATAAAGTCACATTCACCAATCGTCCCCTGCGTGAAAGGCTCTCTGTCATACTGCTCGGCATAGTTCTCAAACAGCTTCTCGTACCACTGCATCATTACCAACTCCTCCGGTAAGTTCATTTTCCCCCGTATTTCGGTCAATTGGATCACCGAATGTACCCTGGTCCGATCACCAATTGCATTTAATCCGACAGCATATTTCGCTTTCCGGTGATCGTAAGTATTGTGCTGGGTTTTGTTTACCCCGGAGGGCATCATCATTTTGGAGATCTTAGCCTTTCCGTCTGCTGTTGACTTCTGTCCCCGTTTCCAAATCCCTTGTCATGTTCCGGTTGTTCATCCCTGCCCCAGAACGTCGTGTGAGTTGTGAATGATCCGGTCTAGAATGGCATCTGCAGGAAGGAGTCCTCAAAAGCACAGTGAATTAAGAAACCAAAATAGACAGGGTGGACAGGGGCCTTGATCAGGCCACCAGTCCTTATGCTGACTTGAGAGGAAGACATCCTGTGGAAAAACTGGGGCAAGCGTTCTTGCAGGCGGGGCGATGGGTGAAGCGCAATGCTCGGCCTTTAGAGGCGGTTCGCTGGGAATACGCCTTTGAACATGGGTCCCGTGAAAGAGTTCTTCAGGTACTGGGGGCATATCAGAATGATGATGGCGGATTTGGTCACGGCATCGAGCCGGATTTTTGGCTACCCGCCTCATCGTCCATGGCTGCTTGGGCAGCAGCCCGTATCTTGCTGGAAGTTGGAGCAGAGCGTGATACTCCTATGGTGCAGGCTCTGGTGGATTACCTCTGTCGTGTACAGGGACCCACAGGCATGTGGCCGGCGGTTCTGCCCGAGAACAACGCCTTTCCCCATGCTCCTTGGTGGCATTGGAAACCAGGGGTGGAGGACTGGTGGATGTTCAATTCCAGTGTAGAGCTGGCGGCTTATCTCATCCATTGGTCCAGCCCGGGGAGCATCACTGCTGAACAGGGGTGGAAGACGGTACGGCTTGCACTCAAGCGGCTTATGGACTGCACCAAAATGGACATGCATGAAATTGGCAACTACCTGATGTTCAGAGAGTTGATGAAGCCTAGGACGGCAGAACTTCTGGAAAACACCGGTTATCTACTGATGGATGTGGAAAGGAAGCTGACGGAGCTTGTGATGGCTGTGGTGGAGATGGATGTCTCTCAGTGGGTCCACGGCTACCGCGCTCTGCCCCTACCCTTTGTTCAGACGCCCGACAGCTTCCTCTGTGAAGTGCTTGGCGGCCTAGTTGATGAGAACCTTAATTTTTATGCGGAGCAGGTTGATGAAAACGGCCTCTGGCCCGTGACCTGGGACTGGGATGCTTACCCCAGCGAGTTCGCAGTAGCTAAAAGGTACTGGCAGGGGATTGTCGCCTTAGAGCGGTACCGAATTTTGCGGGCCTTCGGCCGGCTGCCTTGACGATGCCAGCCGCAGTCCCAAAGTGCATTGCCAGCCTGCTGGACTCCACTCTGTCACCAGGGTGGGTCCAGCAGGCTCTTCGCGTTGCTGCCCCCGTGTTTCCCTCGGGGCATCTTCCCATACCTCCTTGCCGGCTGTCGAAAGGGATCCTCTATGAGAGGTATAGATTAGAGTTATGTAGAAATACATACCTTGTCGCTTTTCCTATTGACTAGAGCTTTGCCAAGACAAGCGGGTCATGGGGCCTTCAAGCACTGTGTCAGAGGCTCTCTCTGCTAAAGAAGACCTAGGGGAATACAGTAAAATCTAACTGGAAAGAGGTCAGGTTGATGATTGGTTTAGGCAAGTATCCCAATCTCGTTACGCTCACTGAAGTGCTGGGAAGGGCTGAGCAGGGAGGTTACGCAGTGGGCTCCTTCTCTCCCCGATACACGCCGCTGATTGGTGCGGTGATGGGCGCTGCAGAGAAATGCAAATCTCCTGTGATAGTCCAGATATCTAGTCGAGAGCTGAAAAAATACGGGATTACCGTTGATGAGTTTGCTGAGGAGTTCTACCGGGTGCTGCGGGAAGAGAAGACCTCCGTACCGGTGGTTCTGCACCTGGATCATACCCGGGACAAGGCTCTCATTGAAGAAGCCATTGCGGTAGGCTTTACCTCGGTGATGATCGACGCCTCCCACGAGGAGTTTGACCAGAATGCCGCGCTCACCAAGGAAATCGTCGAGTATGCCCATCCAAGGGGCGTATCGGTAGAGGCTGAGCTTGGGCGGATTGGCACTACGGACTTCATTGAGACAGATACCGATGAAGAGCTCTTTACCGTACCGGAAGAAGCCAGGGAGTTTGTGGAGCAGACCAAGGTTGATGCGCTAGCGGTATCGGTAGGTACTGCCCATGGCGTATATATGATAAGACAGCCCCGGATAGATCTGGAGCGGGTAAGAAAGATTCGAGAGCTGACCAATGTGCATTTAGTACTCCACGGCGGTTCGGGAGTACCATCGGAGATGATCAGGCAGGCTATCCAATCTCCCGGAGGTGGGATCAGTAAAGTCAATATAGCTACCGACTTGGAGATTGCTTTCCTGGCTGCCATTGGCAGAGAAGAATCCATGACCAACAAAGAATGCTGCGCCTTGCCGCCGTCGATGCTCCGGGTTGGCCGGGAAGCTGTGGAAAAGACGGTGATGGAGAAAATGACCTATTTTCTAGGCAGCGAGGGGAAAGCTGCAGAGAAGAGCTCAGGAAAGTGAGTGGTGAGAGAACAATTGCTGACAGATAAGATACGAGACGAACTACGGGCTTTAGGGCGCTACATGATTGATAATCAACTGGTATGGGGCAGTTCCGGCAATATCAGTGCCAGGGTTGGGGAAGACAGTTTCCTGATCACTGCCAGCGGCGCTTGGCTGGCGGACCTAGGGCCGGAAGATCTGGTTGCGTGCAGGATTAGCGGCAGCCAAGTGATGGGGGAACGGAAGCCGTCCAAGGAGTTTCCTCTGCACCAAGCTATCTATGCTCTGCGGCCGGAGATCAATGCTGTCATTCATTCCTCTCCTTTTTACGGCACACTGATTTCGTGTACGGAAGCATCAATATGCAGCAACTGGTTTGTGGAATCCATGTACTATCTTGAACGGGTGGGGCGGGTCGGTTATCATCACCCGGGCTCAGCGGAGTTGGTGGAAGGCATCAAAGGGGAAATCATGGGAGCCAATGTCCTGATCCTGGAAAACCATGGGGTACTAGTCTATGATACCAGTATTCAGGAAGCCAGGATGGCTTTGCACACCCTCGAGGTAATGTGCCGCATGATGGTGGTATCCAGAAGCGCCGGCCTGGAGATCCAGGGATTGCCGGAGGAGACGGTGCGGGATTTCTTGTCCAACTCAGGATACCGGCCCTTGAGGAGGTGGCCAGATGATCGGTGTGGCAGCAGATGACATCACCGGTGCCCATGATATTGGCAGCATGTTTGCCAAGTCGGGTGCTTTAGTGCATGTGTTTTCATACAATCCACGGCTCACAGAACAAGATATCCTTAGATGGCAGCTGCCGGATGTAATCATCATTGATACCGACTCCCGGTTTGATTCACCCGCGACTGCCTACAACAAGGTATTCCAAGCCGCTAAACTCCTGCAGGGGCTGGGATGCCGGCAGTTTTACAAGAAGACCTGCTCAGCGTTTCGAGGCAACATAGGCCCCGAGCTAGATGCCATGCTTGATGCATTGAACGAGGACTTTGCCGGCGTAGTCGTTGGGTTTCCCAAGAACGGCCGCCAGACCATCGATGGCATTCATTATGTGCATGGAGTCAAGCTGGAGGAATCCGAGTTCCGCCGCGACCCGGTGCACCCAATGGATCGGTCCAGCCTGGTGGAGCTCCTGCAAAGCCAAACAAAGCGGCGGGTGGGTTTAGTCAGGTACAACGTGATTGAGCAGGGGATAGAGGCGCTGCGCTCAGAGACTGCCAGACTTCGGGAGCATTATCAATATGTAGTCTTTGATGTGGTGGATCAAGATTCCCTCAAGGCCATTGCCCATGCTTTACACCAGCTGCCGGTTTTCGGAGGGAGTTCAGCATTGGCTGAGGAACTGCCCTTGAGGCCACGGGAAAGAAGCGGTCAAGGCCCAGGAGCCCTGCCTCCCAGGAAGGGGATGGGCATCTTGTGTGCTGCCGGCAGCCTGATGCCCCAGACGAAGGCGCAGGTGGAATATATGCGGCAGCAGGGTGCCCATGTATTTGAGCTGGAGAGTCTGAAAGTGCTAGATGAGAGAGAGCGAACCGCGGCGATCCAGGGGTTGTGCAGCGTTATGGGAGCAGCCTTGCAGCAGGGTGATGATGTGATTGTACACACCAGCAATGACCCTGAGGTTGTGGCAGAGACTAAGCGGGTTGGACAGGCTCTGGGGCTGTCGACTACCATGGTATCACGGCTTGTGTCCGAGGCCTTGGCGGAGGTAGTAGCTAACTGCGTTGAAGAGTTGGGGCTAAGCCGGCTCCTAATTGCCGGAGGGGATACTTCAGCTGCAGTCTGCTCTAGGCTCGGAGTGCAGGGGATGCGGGTATGGCGGGAAATCGAGCCGGGAATTCCTTCTTGTATATCCCTGGGGGATGTGCCGCTGTTCTTAGTGCTGAAATCGGGGAGTTTTGGGAGCTCCGATTTCTTTGTCAAGGCAGTAGCTCATTTAAGAAGTGGAAATGGGGTAGCAGAGAGCTCCATTGACTAGTCAGAAGCATATGCCTAGGCCGGGCAAAGTGCCGCCACAACTGTTGGGAGCAGCTGATGGGGGAGGTTGTATATGCGGGGTTTGGCTATTATTCTCGTGTTTCAATTGGCAGGCGAGGCTCTGGTCAGAGTGACTGGAATTCCCTTTCCCGGCCGGGTGCTCGGCTTACTCCTACTGTGGCTCAGCCTTTCAAAAGGCTGGGTAGCAGCAAAGTCGGTGGAAGCCGCTGCAGATTTTCTCTTACAGAATCTTACACTGTTTTTCACACCTGTTGTAGTAGGTGCAGTGGTCTATCGGGAGCTGCTGGCCGCTAACTGGTTTGCCATCGGCCTGGCTCTGCTTGTAAGTACTGCTGCAGGGCTGCTGGTGACCGGCAAGGCCGCCCAGTATTTGGAGAAGGCGGGATCCAGATGAAAGCTGTCGCGGACCTGTTAGCTGAGATAACCTCTTCTGGGACCTTTGGGGCGGCCTTTACCCTGTCAATGTTTCTGCTTGCCCATCGGCTGCACCGCCGCTATCCTTCGCCGATTACCCATCCTCTCTTGATCAGCAGTCTGGGCATCATCCTGTGTCTTGACCTGCTGGATATAGACTACTCCAGGTACAATCAAGGAGGGCAGCTGGTCAGCTTTTTCTTGGGGCCGGCCACGGTAGCTTTGGCGCTCCCCCTTTACCGAAGGACAGGGCAGATACGGCGTCAGATAGCCCTTATCCTCGTCAGTGTCGGGGCAGGCTCTGCAGCTGCTATGGCGGTAGCCGCCGCGATAGTCAAGCTGTTGGGAGGCGGCCCCCATTTGGTTCTTTCTATGATCCCGAAATCAGTGACGACACCTATTGCGGTGGAGATCGCAGAGATCATCGGCGGAGATGGGGCTTTGGCCGGGGTTTTTGTTGTAATCACCGGGATCTTGGG
>LFTN01000131.1 GCA_001513495.1 Clostridiales bacterium DTU087 | reverse complement strand
ATGTTTTGGGTGGCAGCAGATCCGTCTTCTAGGTAGTAGGTGGTGTTTCGGCAGAAAACGGCAATGCAAGCTGCCGCCTGCTCAATAAACTTGCCGTAGTCGGTAGCATCAGCGATCTGCCGCTTGATGCCAGGGTCGGTAACCACCACAAACTCCCAAGGCTGCTCATTGCGGCCGCTGGCAGCGAGGCGCCCGCAATCGACGATGGCCTCCAAGGTCTCCTTGGGGATGGGCCTATCCTCGTATTTTCTGATGCTTCTTCGGGTCCTGATTGCCTGCAGGGCATCCATACTATCTCCTCCTTGCTTGCTGGTCGATAGTACTTCACATCTTGCTTATAATACTTCACTCCTTTACATGGTTATCCTGTTTATCCGCGGGCTCCCTTTGGGCTGCCGAAGATATATCGCGGCAAAGATATATAAATAGCAAAAGCCGCCCGATAGCAGGCGGCTGATGAAACTCAAAGCTGCTTTTTCGACTAGCTGACTGCCGGGGCTACCCTGGCTTGTCCCTCTTCCATGATTATGGTCTTGGTGGGACATGCGGCGACACATTTGCCGCAGTTGGTGCACTTATCATAATCAATCTCTGCCAGGAAATTGGTGACGTGGATGGCGTCATCCTCACATACACGCTCACAGGCCTTACAGCCGATGCAGCCTACCTGGCACTTGTCTCGGACTTCCCTGCCGGTGTCAAAGCTGCGGCAGAGGACATGGACCAGCATGTCATCGGGCACCAGGGTGATCAGGTCCCGGGGACAGGCTATCACACAGAGCCCGCAGGCAGTACATTTTTCTTTATCAACTACCGGCAGGCCATTGGGACTCATATGCATCGCATCAAACTGGCAGGCCTTGACGCAGCTTCCCAAGCCCAAACAGCCGTATTGGCAAGCTTTGTGACCGCCCAGCAGATGGGCAGCTTTGCAGTCTTCCAGGCCCACATATTCAGCTGTTTCCTTGGCTTCCGCCTTGCCGCCGCCGCAGTGAACCCTTGCTACCAAGCGCCGGCCGTCACTCTTGGTCTCGACACCCATAATCTCAGCCACCTTGGCAGCTACGCTGGCGCCGCCGACGGGGCATCCGTTAACGGGCGCTTCACCCTTGGCTACAGCTTCGGCAAAGGCACGGCAGCCGGGATATCCGCAGGCACCGCAGTTGGCTCCCGGGAGAACTTCTTCAACTTCATCTATCCTGGCATCTGACGCTACCGCGAACTTGCGGTAGGCCAGCGCGATTCCTGCTCCAAGCAATATTCCCACAAGGGCCATAACGCCCAGGGAGACTAGGACTACACTAGACATTCATTTTCCCTCCTACAGGTGCATTGCGACTTTCCCGCACTACATGGAAATCAGGCCGGAGAAGCCCATAAAGGCCAGTGACATCAGCCCAGCTGTAATCAGGCTGATACCGGCACCCTGCAGTGCCTTGGGGATATCAGCAAACTCCATCTGTTCTCGAATCCCTGCCATGGCTGCTAGAGCCAAAGTAAAGCCGCCTCCGGTCCCTAGGGCGAAGACAATGGTTTCGACAAGTGAATAGCTTTGCTGGGTAGCCATTAAGGCCAGGCCCAAAACCGCACAGTTGGTGGTAATCAGGGGCAGGAATATGCCCAGGGCCCGGTAGAGGCCGGGACTGGTTTTCTGCAGAAACATCTCAACGACCTGCACTAGAGAGGCAATGATCAGGATATAAGATAGAGTCTGCAGGAAGGGCAGTCCGTAGGGTATGAGTATATAATTCTCCACCAGCCAGGTGGCGGCTCCGGAGAGCACCATAACGAAAGTGGTGGCCATTCCCATCCCTAACGCAGTATCCAGCTGCTTGGAAACTCCCAGGAATGGGCAGATCCCTAAGAATCTAACCAACACGAAGTTATTGACTAACACAGCACCAACAAATATCAGTGCTAAACTGGTCATCTCTCTTACCTCCCTTTAGCCCTGGACCGCCTGGCCAGCAGCTGCTGATCTGACAGTCTGCTGCCTACGGCGTTCCATAACATGGTTGATGTGATTCATTGCTCCTACCACGATTCCTAGGGTGAAGAAAGCACCCGGCGGGAGGAGAAAGATTATCCAGGAGGTAGCGGTCTCCGGCACAATCTGCAAGCCAAACACAGTACCCATGCCCATGATCTCTCTGATGGCACCGATGAAGGTCAGGCCCCAGGTAACACCCAAGCCCATGCCCAGAGCATCTATGAAGGCCCGAGCAGGCGGATTCTTGCAGGCGAAGGCCTCTGCCCGCCCCAGGATAATACAGTTGACCACGATGAGCGGGATAAACAATCCCAATACCTCATGCAGAGCAGGGAAGTAAGCTGCCAGCACCATATCAATGATGGTCGTGAAAGTAGCGATGATCATGATAAAGCACGGAATCCGCACCTGGTTGGGGATGAAATTCCTTATCAAGGAGATGATCACCGAAGAACACACCAGTACAAAGATGACCGAAAGGCCCATGCCTAGGCCGTTGACAGCCGCAGTGGTAACGGCCAGGGTGGGACACATGCCGATCAGCAGGCGCAGTATTGGGTGTTCATCCCATAATCCCTTGAGAAACTCTCGATTAATACTTGTCTGCATTACCAGGCACCTCCCGCGCGCAATTCAGTCTCTACTTCTGTCAAAGCTGACTTGATGGTAGAAGCGACAGCTATGGTTGAAACAGTGGCACCGGCAATCGCGTCGACATCCTGTTTGGCTGCAAAGGCATCATCGATGGACTTATTCTCAAACTGCCGCAGGAAAGCCGGCTCAGTGATCCTAGCTCCCAAACCAGGGGTTTCAGCGTGTTCCAGTACCTTGATCTGTGTCAGCTTACGGGCAGCTGGCTCGACACCGACAATCATTCTGATGGTTCCGCCATAGCCGTTGGCATCTACAACGAAGGCTACAGCAGCGGTCTTGCCATTGGCATCTAATCCTCGGTAAATCTCGTGGATAGTAGCCACAAGGGAGCTGCCGCTGGTGCCGTCAACTGAACCGCTGGCGGTGGCATCTGCATCGGCAGTGCCGCTGGCAGTAGCGTCTGCATCAGCTGCGCCGGTGGCAGCAGCAGCTGTGTCAACAGTGCCAGAAGCAGTGGTGTCCGCGTCCACAGTGCCGGAAGTGGCAGCATCAGCATCAACAGTGCCGCTCGCGGTGGCATCGGCATCTACTGTGCCTGTAGCCGCAGCACCAGCATCTGCTGTGCCGGAGGCTGTGGTATCTGCATCGGCAGTACCGGATGCTGTGGCATCTGCATCGACTGAGCTTGCAGCTTCTGCCGTCCAAATCTCATAGGAGACAGCACCCGGCATTACCTCCAATATGGAGTCGGCCAAAGCCGCTGCATTGTTGGCATCGATAATAGGTGTTATCTTATCCCAGGTATAGGCTAGGATTCCGCCGGATAGGGCGGCAACCAAAGTGAGAACTATAACTAACCTCAAACTGTCACGCATGGACTTTCACCTCCCCATACGGTCTGGGTCGTGTAATGCGGTCCAACAAAGGTGTAAAGGCGTTCATCAACAGGATAGAATAGGTGACTCCCTCTGGGTAGCTGCCCCATTGGCGAATGACCATCAGGATAATTCCAGCTCCAATGCCGAACAGCCACTTGCCTTTACGGGTAAGGGGTGTAGTGACCATGTCGGTAGCCATAAAGACAGCACCGAGCATGAGGCCGCCTGCCAGCCAATGGAACACAGGATCCTGGCCGAAGGCCAGAGCAATGACGGCAACAGTACCTAGATATCCGACGGGGATCCGCCAATCAATATATCTCTTGTATAGCAAATACAGCCCGCCGATCAAGATGGCTAGGGCCGATGTCTCTCCGATACAGCCTCCTGTATTGCCGATGAGCATATCCCAGTAGGTGGCGGAGATCCGTCCCATCTGCAGCTGAACCAAGGGAGTGACCGTTGACAAGCCGTCTATGGGACTGGTCCATGTGATCATTGCCGCTGGGAATGAAGCCAGCAAGAAGGCTCTTCCGATCAATGCCGGGTTAAAGGGGTTATGGCCAAGCCCACCGAACACATGTTTACCCAAACCCATGGCCACAACGCCGCCTACAGCTGCCATCCATCCCGGCAGGGTAGGGGGCAGGTTGAAGGCCAAAAGCATGCCTGTGACTATGGCGCTGCCATCATAGAGGGTGATGGGTTTGCCCCTTAGCTTCTGAAAAGCCCACTCTGTGATGGCACAGGCAGCGACCGATATCACCACTAATCTAAGGGCATTAAGTCGGAAAAAATACAGTGATGCTAACAGAGTTGGGATTAAAGCAATCACAACTCCAAACATAATCTTTGGAACTGAATCTTGATCTGACACATGGGGAGCCGGAGACATAATAAGCTTTGTGTCAGCGTTTTTCACATTATCTTGCACAGTAGTCCCCTCCCTCTTAGCAGGTTTTCTTGTAAAGCTCAGACTCTACTTCCTGTTTAGCCACGAGAATGCTTTGCAGCAGGAAGCGATGGGCAGGGCATACATAGGAACAGCTGCCGCATTCTACACAGGCGAGCAGTCCCATCTCTACTGCCTGATCGAACTTGCCGAAATCAGACAAGTTAGCCAAGGTTGAAGGCATCAAGTAGGATGGGCAAGCATCGACACACCGTCCGCAGCGGATGCAGGGTTCAGGCTTGTTGGTTTTCTTCAGTTCATTGAAGACCAGAATGCCGGTATTGCACTTAGTCACCGTAACCAGCATATCCGACTGGGCAACGCCTGTTAGGGGGCCTCCGATAATGACCTGCTTGGGAGTGCCGCTAAACCCGCCTGCTGCTGCAATCACTTCACCTATGGGTGTACCAATCCGGACCAAGAGGTTCTGGGGATCCTTGACTCCCTCTCCAGACACAGTCACCACCCGCTCGATTAACGGCATGCCGGTCTCGATGGCTGCCTGCACTGCTGCAGCAGTCTCCACATTATTGACCACGATGCCGACATCCATGGGCAGGCCGTTGGCCGGTACCTGCTTGCCGGTGATAGTTGTGATCAACTGTCTCTCGGAACCCTGGGGATACTTGTACGCCACGGGTATCACTTCGATGCCGGGATACTCTGCTGATGCTTTCTCAAGGGCAGCGATGGCATCGGGCTTATTGGTTTCGATGCCGATAAAGGCCTTCTCAATACCTAGAGCCTTCATCAGAGCCCTGGTGCCAAACACCACCCGCTCCGGTTCCTCTACCATTAGACGGTGATCACAGGTGAGATAAGGCTCACATTCACAACCATTGATGATCAAAGCCTCGATCTTCTTGTCCCGAGGCGGTGATAGCTTGGCATGTGTCGGGAAAGTAGCTCCTCCCAGGCCGACGATACCGGCTTCTCGGACGATATTCTTAATGGCCTCAGCATCGAGCTGGCTCAAATCCGGGTGAGGCTTGATGCTGGGATCCAGTCGCTCTTCACCGTCATTCTCAATCACCACAGCCTGTACAATGGCGCCATGCGGCTCTTTGCACGGCTGAATTGCCTTTACTACACCGGACACCGGCGCATGAACAGGTGCAGCGATGAACTCATCGGAATCACCGATTTTTTGCCCCTTATTGACGACATCGCCCTTTTTGACAAGGGGCTGACAAGGAGCGCCCACATGCTGCTTCAGGGGAACGATGACTTCAGCGGGGGCAGGCATCGTGACGATGGCTTTGCCGCTGGTCAGCTCTTTGTAGCCGACAGGGTGTATACCTCCCCTAAAGGTTCTAGCTGTACTCATGTCCTACCTCCGTTCAGTTTGCTACTGGTTAACGAGACCGCAGCAACGCGAGATCGCAACCAGGTCATTATTCGTGATGCCATAGCCTATCTCCTGTCGATTTTTCTCGAAGAAACAGTGCTATACAAGAAATGTTTTACTTTACCTATTGTTTGTGATAATTAACACAATCACACATGCTGGGGACAGCCGCTTGCAGAACTGCTGCAGTCACCGATTAACCCGGCGTTGAAGCAGCTTAATGAGAGGTATGCCTAGGAGCAGGACCGAAACCGACTCACTGACGCCTACACCAACCACCGACAGCCAATAGGGCACTTCGAAAATCAGATGCAGGTAGATGCTGATCAGGAGCGCATTACAGACTATGGGGGAGGCGTAAGCTATCCAGCTGTGGCGATACCGATAGGTTAGCCAAGCAGCCAGCAGGGTTACAAGGCTGCCGCCAAAGACATCCCATGGGCCTAAGCCCCCCAAGATGTTGCTGAGCATTACAGCTACAAAAAGGGCAGGCACCGCCTCTGGGTACAGGATAGGCAGCAGAGTAAGTGCTTCGGCTGGACGCAGCTGGAAAATGCCAAAGCTGACTCCAGCAAAGAAATATACTAGTAGGATATAGACAGCGGCAATGAAAGCTGCCCTAACCAGCTGGCGGGTGCTCACTCCCATACCTCCCAAATCGGCACTACATACATTGTAGTCATTGAGGGGTGCAAAAGCAAATTGTTGTTGGGAAATGAATTGGAGTCAATGATGAAGGGTACCGGCGGGTTAAAGGCAGGAAAGGGCCTGGAGAATAGGGCTTACGGCCCCCTGGGATTGTCTGCCTTACCAAAGGAGATCATCGATTGATGTAGGATTGCCATAAAATCACGTTGGTTGGCAGCAACAGGCAGGTCGATTGTAGGCTCTGCGCAGATAGGCCTAGCCATGTTTGCCTCTAGGCAGAAAAGTCTATCCACGCCTGCCAGAAGCCCCAGGGCCTAGCATTTTCGCATGAATCCCAGGACTGCCAAGACCAGCAAGAAGGTGACAATGGCCAGCAGAGTCCCAGGGTTGAGGATCAAGAGTAAGAAGACCAGCAACGTGGCAGCTGCAACTAAAATGGGAACAATGGACTCCAGTATGTCCAGGATGCTCCAATACTTCTTGCAGCTGGGCAGTTTCTTTGTCCATTTGCGAAAGGGGTCAGTTTTCAATCAGCCTCACCTGCCCTTCTATATGTTCTCTAGTACCTAGAATCTCGTTATATACCGCCAGGGTTTCTAGAGCGGTTTGCCTCCAGCTTAGGGGAGCTGTGGCGGCTAGGCCCCGCTGGCACATCGTATTCCGCAGCGGCACATCCCACAGTCCCTGGCTGAGGTGGTCAGCCAAGGAGGTTGTGTCTTCTGGATTAAACAGAAGTGCTGCACCCTTCGCAACCTCAGTGACTGACGGCACTGGACTTGTGATGACTGGGATGCCGCAGGCCATGGCCTCCAGGGGCGGCAGGCCGAAACCTTCATAAAGGCTGGGGTAAGCAAAGAGCTCAGCCCCTTGATAAAGGGTCACTATGTCGTCCATCGGGACAAAACCGGGAAAGACTACAGCCTCCTCGGCCCCCAAGGCACTGCACAGCATAGGCAGCCGCTCTGCCTGGCCAGACAGCTCCCCTGGAATCACCAGCAGTATTTCCCGATCCCAGTACCTTCTCGCTTTGGCAAAGGCATAGATCAGCTCTGGGACGTTCTTGCGGGGGTTGAGCCCGCCGGCATACAGGATATACGGGCTGCTGATGCCGTACCGGCTGTGAAGGCGGCATCTGGCCCGTTCTGGATCACCAGGGATAAAAAATGCCTCTTGGGCAGGGTAGATAACCCGTATCTGCTCCTCCGGTATGCCTAGAATACCGTGGATGTCCCTTTTGGCCGTCTGGGATACTGTTAGGATGTAACAGGCCTCCTGGGCTGCCTTAGGCACTTTCTCTAGAAAATTGCGCCGGTAGCCCCTGCGGACAGTCTCCGGCATGACGAAAGGGATCAAGTCGTGGATGGTAACTATCATGGGACAAGATTGTGCCGGAAAGGCATGGAGCCCATTATCCGGCACGTGGTAAAGCTCGATCCCTTGGCCCTCCAGCCACCGGGGCAGCTCCTCTGCTTCCCTTTGCCGGCTGCGGGACATGGGATGGAAGTGAAAACGAGGCGGCATGGGCAAAGGCTCGGTTCCATCATCGGGCCACAACAAGTAATACTCATGCTCCTGATCCAGCACGGCTAAGAACTGAATCAGCTGATAGGTGTAGTTGCCAATGCCTGTACCCCTAGCGATGACGGCTGGGCGAGCGTCGATACATATCCGGGCCATGGTTTTCTCCTCTCATCCCGTCGGCCGCCGCTTGTATGGGCCTTTCTAGCCTAGTTTGAATGTCTTGGCTACCTGTTTCAGCAGGTGCCGTTCTTGCTTGCGGGTGCGGCAGCGCCGCCGCAGGCGGTCAGCATATGTTTTCCTCGGCCTTCTCCGGGCCTCACCATAGTATTGGTGGGCTGTTTCCCAAAACTTCTGGGGCCAGAGCCAAAGGGGGGCAAATAGCTGCAGCTCTTCCGGCGGCAAAGGGTTTCTCTCTAAATATGCCCTTAAGGCGAGACAGATGACATCTTCATCGTAGTCTGTAAACTTGGCTACCCGGCGCAGGAAGTTCACCAGATCGTGGATGGGCAGATCGCAAATGCAGTAGTCGAAATCAACCAGGTGGATGCCGCCCTCCGGTGTAAACAGCACATTCCGTTCAGAATAGTCATGGTGGCAGATGCTGCCGGCGTCTTGGTAGCGGCTGCATACCTCTTCATAGTCAGTCTGTGCGAGCAGCTCCAGGGCATCCAGCCCCTGTTCTTGATATCGGTCAATGTGCCTCAGAAAGCGGCGGGCAAACCGGCTGGAGCTATCCTCTTCCTCTGCCATCTTTCTGTATTGATCGAGGAGCTCTAGCCGCTTCTGCCACAAATCAGGCCATGCGCCCCAGAGAATCCGCCCGCCAGCCGGCGGCGGCACAAAACCGTGAGCCTTTTGGTGCAGCTCTGCCAGCTGGGCGGCAGCAGCCGTCACGTCGGCGGTGGAATCGTATTGAGCTTCCCGGCTTTCTACCCAGGGGCTCATGACGAAAAAACGCCCTTCAATCTCCACATAAGGACGTTCCTCTGGGGCGAGGACATATCGGTCGATATTCTCCATGCCTTGTTCGTACAAGTGCTCCTTGGCAGCGTGGATGAAAAGTATGTCAGCTTCGCTCTGGCGGCTTTCCTTCAAAGCAAAAACGCCTCGATGGCTGACAACTCTGAAGGCCCGGCGGATTGCCGTCATTTCTTCTGGTTCAACGCCAAAACCTAGGGCAGCCGCCGCTTCCACTGTCACCAGCTTTTCATCCTTTCACTGGCAGCCAATGCAGCCGGTTAGTAATCAAGGGCTATAGTGCGTACTTATTATATTTGACCTCTGCAGATTTGGTGAAAGAAGCACAGGGATTTGGTTCCTATCATATTAATATACGGAAGCTGACATCCCGACGGGAGGGAACGGGAATGGGCAGAAGGGAAAAACGGCGTCGTTCAGGGTTTCAGCGTGTACTCAATCAATACGGGGTACTCCAGTCCATCGCAGATGCTTACGATCTGCGGATACTCCACGCAGAGAGGCGGCGGGGGGTATATAGAGTCAACACCAGCCAGGGCTGGAAGAAGATCAAGCTGTTTAAGTACTCTCAATCAGAGCTGGAGTTCGTCCATGGAGTCTTAGAACACTTGGCCGGCAAAGGCTGGAAAAGAACAGTGCCTCTCCACTTGACTGCTGACGGCCTGCCTTATATGGAGACAACCGAGGGTCTTTACTATATGTCTGCATGGATCCAGGGGGAGGAAATCAACTCTGAGGACCCCTTTCATTTGGAGATGGCAGCCAAGATCATCGGCGAGATGCACCGCCTGCTGACGGACTATCAAGCTCCGGAGGGCTGCGTGCGCAGCTTTCCCACCCGCTGGCAGGACAAATACACAGGGCAGGCCCAGGATTTGGAGCGCTACCGGCAGCAGGCCGAGGGTGCCCGCAAGGGCAAGTTCGGCCGCCGGTTCTGGAAGGTGGCCGACGATTTTATCCGGTTTATGGGTATCAGCCTGCAGCTCTTGGATGAAGCGGGCTGCAGCCAATTGAGTCAAGTGCCGGATTTTATCACAGTCTGCCACACCAGTCCTACTGCCGGCAACCTGCTTGTGGGCAATGACGGTAAAATCTACATCATTGACTTCGATAATGCCCGGACAGATTTGCGTATTTACGATCTGGGCAAAATGCTCATCCGGCACAGCGGCTGGGATATAGACAAAGCTGTCTTTCTCATCAGGAGCTATCAGGAGGCAAATCCGCTAACCCAGGAGGAAATTGCTTTACTGCCAGGCCTTTGCGCATTTCCCACCAAAGGCTGGCAAGTTGCCCATTCCTTCTTTGAAGAAGGCAAAGTGCACATGGGCCGCCTGGAAAAAGCCATCGGCGAACTGGCCAGGCAGGAAGCCTTTGTGAAAGCCCTTGTCCAGATATCCCCGGCAGACCTGTGCTGGCAGCCGGAACAGCTGTTTCAGACCATCCCCTATCCAGACCTAATGGTGCAGGAAGGGAACGGAGAAGCAGCCGTTCATAGCGCGTCGGAAGCTGCCGAGCCTGAGATCGGAGAAGCAGGTGTCGATCTCGATATTGATGTAGACAGGGTGCTGCCCCACCAAATGATGGGGAGGCAGCTGGATTACGTTCCCCAGCCCTTCTATTGGGGTGATGAATACCCCGATTTCGAGCAATTGGAGGCAGAGGAGCTGCGGAAGCTTGTAGAACGGCTGGGCAAACTCACAGAACGCCTGGAAACCATATCGGAAGGTGCACCGGAAGTGGAAGCCGGGGGAGGTGATGAGTGGGCAGCTGAGAGGCGGGGCCTAGAGGCTGAAGAGGCGGTGGTAGAACCAGGGGAACCTGACCGGGGCGTCCCCGTGATGCCAGTGCTTGTAGAAAAAGGGGAGGGCCCACAGGACTTGGGAGTGGACATCGAGGTATGGGAGGCCATTGGTCTTGTAGATCTGCAATCCCAGGAAGAGAGTGAGGTGAGGGTGGATCTAGCCGATGATATGGAACATGTGAGCAAGAGGATCCCAGAAGAGCGGATGCAGCCTGGCATGGAGGTGCCCGTGGAGTATGCAGCGGGCCTAGAGTTGTCTGAAGAAAAAGCGGCTGTCTTCCATGGCCAGGATGTTCTTGAGACCGTTGAAGCAGCAGCTGAGGGGACTGCACTCCAGGGAGTCCCCATGGACCAAGCTGGATTAGAGGGTACGGAATGTATACCTGCAGAGCCTTTCGATGAACCGGCAGGTGCGGCAGTGATTGAAGACGTCAGATGGGAGGAAGCCTCCCAGCAGTTTACTCTGGAAGAAGAGGCCTTACTCGATGATCCACCTGTTGAGGCAATTGCAGCGCTCCAGGAGGAGACTGCTGGGGATGAAGAGGAGGTGATC
>LFTN01000103.1:10325-12742 GCA_001513495.1 Clostridiales bacterium DTU087 | reverse complement strand
TTGCCCTTCCGTTACAGATTCTCTGTGCGAAAGCTGTGAGGCCTATGGCGGCTAGAAATTCTCTTTCAGAGCCCAAAGGCCTAAGGCAGGGTTGCTGACGAAAAACACCTGCTCACCATTGACGGTATTAAAACCGTCCTGCAGTTTTGCCGGTTCATAGAGCTTCAAGGCTTCATCGATATCCCTGTACTCAAACCCCACACCTTCCACCTCTTCCCTGGTCAGATGGCCAGGGGCGTAGATAATCCTAAACCGCCCTTCCGAAGAACCGTGGATTAGATGGGCTGCCGCCGACAAGTTGTCCTGCAGATCTTTGTTTTTCTCCACCATTTCCAGGGTGTAGGGTGTCCCCCGGTAACCGTACTTTCTAATCAGCTGATCAATGTCCGGGTCTTCGCCGAAGTGTCTCACACCCGGGGCAATAATCAACAGCTCACCGTCGTCAGCCATTGCCATCCGCAGGCGGTAGATCGCCTTATTGCCAACCCAAGTGCTCTTGAAATGATCAGCATCGAGATAGGCAACCACCTTTTCCAGGGGCTTATCAAGCAGGTCCAGGTTTTTCTCTTGGCTGAGGGCTACTGCCTGTTCGAAGTTTTCCCGGGACCTGCCTAAGAAGAGGCCCTCGATGTTGATGACATCATCCTTCGTAGTCGTGACCGTGAGAATATACTCCAGGGGCAGATCCTTTAAGAAGTGTTCCTCTGCGTAGTCAAATACCTTCCGGACAGAGGAATGGTCACGGCCCATCAGCTGTTCCATGCCGCTGACAGCCCCCAGGAAATGGGTCTTATCGATCATGCCCTTGCCACCGCAGCCTACCAGCACATTCTTGGTGTAATTGGCCATGCCCACAACCTCGTGGGGGACTACCTGTCCGATGGAGATGACCTGATCATACTTGGAGTCAATGATTCTCGGGTCAATTTCCACCTCTATGGAATAATCAAGCCTCCCATCAGAGACCTCCCGGACAAAGCCTGCCGGCACTTCACCGAGCCTAACCACATCGGTCCGCCAGTTGCGGTGAATGTAGCGATCCTTGGGGATGCTGGTGCCGAACATGGTGTCTATCTCCGCATCAGTCATGGGCTCATGGCAGCCCAAGGCGGGCATGATGTCTATCTCCGCCGAGCCGCTGAGGATATCGTACAGCTCCTGGACGATCACCCCAGCCCCGGAGTTAAACCTAGTATAGTCAGGAGGAAGCAGAAGCACCCTCTCTAATTTCTTGTCCAAGGAGTCAAGCCAAGCTTCCAATTCAGAGCGAAGCTCTGCCCTGTCCATATAAACCCTCCTATTCCAGCGTCTTGTACAGCTCAAGGTACCTCTGATAGCGGGGTTGGTAAAGCTCTGCCGACTCTGCTTTCGGCTTAAAGGATTTGACGACCCCCGGTTCGTAGCCTGCCACCTGCTCACTGCCGCCCACAGCTTCTAGGGCTACCAGGGCGCCGCCCACAGTGGACTCGTTGGTAGTGGCGGTCACTTTGATTTCCCGCTGGAAAATATCTGCAGCCATCTGCATCCAGGGGGTGGAGTTGACAATCCCGCCGGAAACCAGCACTTCCTCCGGCCAACCGCCGACCTCTACCAGGATGTCGTAACACTGGCGCATGGTAAATAGGATACCTTCCAGGATTGCATAGTACAGATCGTATTTGCCGTGGAAAGCCTTGATATCTACAAACCCGCCGGGCCTCTGTTCATTCCAGCCGGGGCTTCTTTCACCGAAGAGAAAGGCCATGAAAATAGGAGCTTCCCTCCGCTTGACTTCCCCTATACCCTGGGAGTACCGATCATAGACTTGACCGGTAAGCTGTCCCTCTTGGAGGGTGAGAAACCAGTCAACACAGTTGGTAGCATTGTTCACAGCTGCACCGGCGATTCTCCGGCCCTCGGTGAGATAATAGCACCAAGTGGAGGGCTCCTTGGGGATCTTGGGCTCTAAGTGCACTGCCCTTAAGGCGCCGCTGGTTCCCACCGACATGGACATGGCCTTGGTGTCAAGCCCGCCGATGGCCAGCTGGTTCATGGCACCATCGGCACAGCCCACCGTTACAGGTATCCCCGATGGGAGTCCAACCCTTTGGGCAATTTCCGCTTTCAGCGGGGCAGTATGGAAGGCTTCTACCAGCTCGCTGAATTGGTCAGCCCTCAGCCCCATGAATGCCAGCACATCTGGATCCCAGTCCAGTGTATGGATGTTGAGAAAACCAGAACCTGAGGCAATAGAGCGGGACACGGCCCTGTGCCCCGTCAGGGATTCAAAGACAAACTCCATCTGGGAGGCTATGAACCTGGCCTTTTCTGCCAGCTCCGGCTGGGCCTGCTTGAGGTGGTGCCATTTCCACGCAGGGTAAATCGCGTTCACCATACAGCCGGTATTGTGGTACATCAAATCTACCAGCTCGGGATCC
>LFTN01000103.1:0-10184 GCA_001513495.1 Clostridiales bacterium DTU087 | reverse complement strand
TCTTTAATCGAAAAGAGAATGCACTTGGCTGAGGAGGTACTTACTTCTAAACTAGCTACAACCAACTCGTTCACACTCCACTGTAGGCTTGGAATGCACCATCCACTGGTACAACTACACCGTTGACAAAGCTGGCAGCATCGGAGATCAGCCAAAGCAGTGTCCCGATAAGGTCTGCCGGCTCACCATACCTGCCCACAGGCGTATGGCTGATAATCTGGTTGCCCCGCTGGGTAGGCTCTCCAGTCTCTTTATCCACCAGCAGGTAGTAATTCTGCTCGGTCAAGAAGAAACCAGGTGCCAGTGCATTGACCCTGATATTGGGCGAATAGTTGTGGTTGAAGTGGACAGCCATCCACTGGGTGAAATTGCTGACGGCGGCCTTGGCTGCACAGTAGGCAACTGTCCTGGTAAGGGGTCTAAAGGCTGCCATAGAGGACATGTTGATCACGACCCCTTTTTCTCTTTCTGCCATGATCTTGCCGAACACCTGTGTCGGCAAAATTGTCCCCACGATATTTAGATTAAAGACCCACTGAATTGCGTCCATGGGGAGATCGAAGAAAGACATATTATCATTGACTGTCGCTTCGGCCTTGTTGCCGCCAGCACCGTTGATCAGGATATCTACAGTCCCGAAGTTCTCCAAGACGATATCCCGGGCCCGCTCAATGGATGCCTTATCCAGCACATTGGCCGCGATAGCGATGGCTTCCCCGCCCTTGGCCTTAATCTCCCCGGCTACTGCCTTAGCCTGTTCCTCATTTATGTCCAGTACTGCTACCTTGACGCCGCGGGCGGCCAGGGCTCTAGCCATCTCGCTGCAGAGAACGCCCCCGCCGCCGGTAATGACCGCTACCTGACCGCTGACATCGAAAAGGTCTGCCATACAGAACTCCTCCTTCTTAAAACTCTACCCCGCATTGCGGGCTGCCTTGGCCGCGGCTACAAACTTAGCTGCCCGTTCAGCCAATTCGTCCCATTTCCCTTCCGCAACCAGCTGCTTGTTCACCAAGGAAGACCCGGCTCCCACAAAGACCGCTCCTGCCTTGATAAAATCTCCTAAGTTATCTAGATTAATGCCGCCGGTGGGAGTCAGCTTCACCTGGGGCATCGGTCCCAAAATGTCCTTGAGATAAGAGGGCCCAACGGATGTAGCCGGGAATACCTTCACCACATCTGCCCCTGCCTGCCATGCCCGCAGGATCTCTGTAGGCGTAAAAGCTCCTGGGATCACGATCTTCCCGTAGCGGTTGCACATTTCTACTACAGCGGGGTCAAAAGCGGGGCTGACCACAAAATCAGCACCGGCCAGGATGCACATCCTCGCTGTCTCTGCATCCAAGACTGAACCTGCTCCGATAATTGCCTTGGAACCTAACTCAGCCGATGCCTCTTTGATGGCTTCCAGTGCTCCCGGTGATGTCATGGTGATCTCTACTCCCATAACACCGCCTGCCGCCATGGCCTTGCAGATATTGATCAATTCGGCAGCATTATTGGTTCTGATTACTGCCACAACACCAGACTCAGCAATTGCTTTCAGTTGTTCAGCCTTTCCCATAGTTCCGATCTTCCTTCCTATTTATAGCCCTAAGGCTTCATTGGCATTGCCTGAGAATAACAGATCTATATCCCGCTTGATATCCTCCTTGGACAGGCTCCAGCCAGTTTCCAACAGCTTGGAGTAATTCTCAATGAGGACATCGGCGATGATGGCTTTACTGTGAGCCCATTTATAGATCAGCTGGTCCAGCACCCGGGCATCGGAATGCTGTGGAATAAAGCTTACACCCAGCATCTCCATCCGCATCTCGGTAATCTCCTTGACCAAGCTGGGGTTGTTCAGGAACCACCAGCAGCCGAAGATCTTCAGATTGGGGAACTTCCTCGCCGCGACGCACAGCTCATGCTGGTTTTCCCGGGAGAGCAGAGTGATCAAAAAGCGCACGTCTGGGTTGTCAAGGCACATCTCTTCCAGGGACTCGACACTGCACTTGCCCAAGCTGTCGCCGCCTAGGCGCATGTCTGGATTGACCAGCTTTCTAACCCCGATCATCAAGGCAGCTGGGATGTTCCGCTCCTGGCAGAAGGGCACAATTACCTCTTCCATAATCTGGCCCCGCACTGTTCCATCTTTCCACCGGAAAGAGGGAGGCAGGGATGCCGCTAGATACAGAGGATCGATTTGATCGGCACTATCAGCCAGGAACCGCCTCATCTCCGCCGCTGTCTTAGCTGACATCTGTGGGCCGGCCTCATAGCCCTTTTCCCGCATGAACTTCATCGCGGCATCCGGTGTGTTCAGCAGGGGATCAATCCTGAGGGCTGCCCGGAAACGCTTGTCCTTCTTAAAGTCCGGCCCCCAGTAGGCTGTTTCCACCGGATCAAAGGCGTCATTGGTCATTACTACGTAATCCAAATTGGCGGTGGCAAAGACCCGGTCTGCATGCTCCGCCGGGCTCAATGTCCTAAAAAACGCCCGAACCTCATCTAAAGAGTCAGGAGCAGCATCGATTCCATATGCCTTAAGAACAGTCAGCACACCGCGGCATGCCTCGCTGACCGGCGAGTGATCGACAAACAGAGTCTTCCAGACCTCGTCTGCCTGCTTCTCCTTACTCAACGCGAAAAAGTCTGTCGGCTTAATCCTTCCATAGCGGAGCGTTTCTACCAATAAGTAGTGATAGGTCAACAAATCATCAATACCCCGCAAAAACAGCTCTTCACACATGGGCGGGTAGAGATGGGTATGGAGATCTACTACCCTAGCTTCGCCTACTAGCTCGCGAACAATTTGAGACAGTTCATTAGCCTCAACTTGCATTACCGTCACCTCCATCGGTTAGCTGATTAACAGCAAACTCAGGCGTCTCGCCTCTCAGTATCTGCAACAGATTGGCTGCAGCCCACCTCCCCATGTTTTCAACTGATTCCCGAGTGTGGGCACCGATATGCGATGTTAAAACTACATTATCCAGCTCCAGCAGTTTTGAGTCGGTGAGGGGCTCCGATTCGAAGACATCGAGGCCCGCTCCGGCAATCTTGCCCTCCTGCAAGGCTTCGGATAACGCCTGCTCATCGACAATACCGCCCCGGGCTGTGTTAATGATCACCGCGGATGACTTCATCTGATCTAATTCTTCCCGTGAAATCAGGTGGTAGGTGTCGTCAGTTAAGGGTACGTGGATGGAGATGAAGTCTGCACCGGTGATGATCTCCTGTAGTGGAACGTACCTGGCACCGATTGATGCTGCCCACTCCTGGTTGGGATAGAGATCATAGCAAATCACATCCATACCCAGCCCCCGGGCCAGTTCCCCTGTGTGCCTCCCGATCTGCCCGGTTCCAATGAGGCCCATGACCTTACCCTTCACCTGCAGGCCGGGGTACTGCTGCCACTTGCCCTCCCGGATGTTGCGATCAGAAACGCAGATGCGCCTGGAGACCGCAAACATTAGGCCGATTACCAACTCCGCCACCGCCAGGCTGTTGGCCCCTGGGGTATTGGCTACTTGTATCCCTCGCTGAGTGGCATAGTCCAAATCTATATTGTTGACACCAACTCCGTACTTGGAGATGGCCTTGAGGCGCTTGGCCTTGCTCAGGACAGAAGCATTGAGAGGATCAAGCCCGACGATGATTCCATCTACATCTTGGATTAGTTCGGACACTTCTTCTTCGGTCAGCAAGCGTCCATACGGATTAGTAATGACTTCACAGCCGGCTTCCCGGAGCATCTCCATGGGAACCGGGTCAGCCTTGCCAAAGGTCCTTGGTGTGACTAGAATCTTTTTGTTCATGAGACAGCCCCCTAACAACTCATCTATTGTTTTTCACCGCCGATCAAGTGCCGCATCTCTTAGATTAGAAGCGTTTTGGCGCGATGACTTCCCTGGTGAGGCGAATGTTCTTCACAGCCTTATCTGGGTCACGGAGACAAACCCCGATAAACAGCGCATCAATGATGGCAAGCTGGGCGATTCTCGATGATGTGCTTTCCATGCGATAGAGGGTTTCATACGATGAGGTCCCGAGCTTAATGGTCAGCACTTTATCTATAGGTGCCCGGGCATAGTGGCAGATTCCGATAGTTGTAACTCCCCGGAACCTGGCTATGGCCAGGGCATCAATGATATCACGGCTGCTGCCGGAATGGGAAATGGCCACAACCACATCCTCCGGCTCAGCCAGGGTGGCGGCCATAGCCTGCATATGGGTATCGGTATAGGCTACCACAGGCTTGCCTGTCTTCAAGAATTTGTGGGCAGCGTCCTGGGCCACAGGGCCTGAACCCCCTACCCCGTAAAACTGGATGGAGCGGGCTGCAGACAGATGGTCTACAGCTCGAGACAGTTCCGTCGATGAGGCTACTTGAAGCGTGCTGTCCAAAGCGGTCATATACGCTGTGACCACTTTCTGCATCACAGCTTCCATATCGTCATTCTCGCTGATCTCCTCGTGGACGGCTTGAATGGGGCTGACGATTTCCATGGCTAGATTGATCTTCAGCTCCTGAAAACCGCGGTAGCCTGCCTTCTTGCACATACGCACAATGGTAGCTTCGCTCACGCCTATTCGAGCTGCCAGTTCAGTTATGGGGAGATTCACAACCTCCCTGGCGTGGGCAATGATATAATCAGCTGCCTTCTCCTCGGAGGAGCGCAAACTGGGTTTTTCCTCTATGAGCCGTTCCATAACCGTCTTGGCCACTGACACGACACACCACCTTGTCCCCGGAGGCCGGCCCCCGGCGCACCATTTGCCTTGCTGATTAGCCCTCGCCGAAGGCCCATGCACATGAACGTTATGTTCATAGACCAGCAGTTTGTGACCGAAATCTCAATCGCAGCCCCTTGGTGGAGATTTTTTCACCGCCGGGATCCCACTAGTAATAGGTAATTCTGATCAGACCTCCACAATCCTTCCAGGGTGGTGAAGTTTTTTTCGCAAACGAAAAAAGCTCTGCTTCCCATCCCCATGATCTTAGTGTACCCAAACTGGAAAGCGAGATCATGAATAACTGCCTTGGGATGATCGATCAGGCTGATGCGGGGGCAAGGCGAGGCTTTTTCCAAACTGGCCTTTCCAAGGAGTCAACAGCTTTTTTCAAAGGGGCTCCTTGACAGCAATGCATCATGAGCATAATGCTGCTATTCAAGGGGAATTTGCTTGATGACCTGCCAGCGGCGGCCTCTGCCCTGGACCGTCATCTTAAAGAGAGCCACCTGTCGGCAGAGAAACTCTTGTGTAGGGGCATAATCCTTGAGCTCTTCCATATAGTGATTGAACTCCCCCGGCGACAGCCTGGTGGCTAAGGTGATATGAGGCCGATAGGGGCGGTCCTTGTCTCTGACGATGACACCCTGCTCAGCTAGGCCCGATGCAAGGTTTTGATAGAGAGTCATAAGCTCCGTTGAGCGTTCGACACTTATGTAGATTACACGGCGTCCAAAGCGGCCGATCCCCTCAGCTTGGATAGCAAAGGGTGAGGTACCCTGCACACTCGCCAAGACAATCTGCTCTAGGTCCAGGCCGGCCCCAGGCCAAGTGAAGGGAGGAATGAGTGTTATGTGGGGGGCCGTTTTGGGAGCAGCAAACCGCCGCCGCTGTCTTTCAACTTCTGCTTCGAACTCCTTGGGTAAAGTAATAGCTAGGAAAAACTCCGCCATAGCTAAAGGCCTCCTCGGATCAGCAGTTAGTCCCACATCTTTCAACATTATCCCATTGACTGGCATCCTGCAACCAAAATTTTCTCCAAGCCCCTTCCTGCAGGAGGCTGTGTCAGCGTTCCTAACCAAGCGCAGGAATATGAGCTCTCCCAGGGTTCCCCATGGGTAGAGCAAGAGCCGCCCTCCGGGACCAGCTTCCCATGGGCGGCTTTCATTAGAAAGGCAGACTGTTGACGTTCATTGCGCCCAAATACCTGACTTCTAGCCCGCCTTGGATTCGCCTTGAACCCTTTCCTCTGCAGCGATTTTGTCTGCCAGTTCTCCCCAAGCCTTGCTATAATCTTGGAGCTTAGCGGCAAATTCATCTACCGACTCATCGGCATCAGCTTCAGTATTGTAAGCGCTGGATTCGTGGACCATATCCCGGATGGCATCAGGATTGTCGATGAGCGGGCAGGGACGCAGGTGGTTCTCATTGAAAGGTATCCGTTTCTGGTAAGACTTAAACAGCGGTGATTGGAGAGCCTCGGCCAGGGATTTTTCGTTGATATTGTCTGTTGCATAGTGGACAAAGGCGCAGGGCTCTACCTCGCCTGCGGCATTGATATGAAGGTAGCGCCGGCCGCCGGCGATGCAGCCACCGGAGATGATCCCATCATTCCAGAAATCCATCAAGAAGATGGGCTTCCGCAGCCGCAGCTCACTGATGCGCTTGTGCATATATCCCCGCTGCTCTGGTGTTGCCATTAGCTCTAGGTCAGCATTGGCGCCTACAGGCACGTAAGTGAAATACCAGACGAACCGGACTCCCTTGTCAATCAAAAGGTCAATGAACTCCTCTGAAGAAACGTCTTCTATATTATTCCGGTGATAGGTCACCGAAGCGCCAAACAGGCAGCCGTTCTCATTGAGGAGGTCCATAGCCTCCATGATATTTTTGAAAACCCCCTCACCTCGGCGGGCATCGGTGGACTCTTCTGTCCCTTCCAAGCTGATGGCCAGAGTGACGTTGCCCACATCGATGAGCTCTTCAACGAACTGCTCATTGATGAGGGTCCCGTTGGTGAACATATGGAAGACCTGTTCCTTGTGCCTTCTGGCCAGCTCGAAAATGTCTTTCTTTCTCAAGGTGGGCTCACCGCCGGAGAGTACCACAAAGTAGATTCCCAGCTCTTCCGCCTCGGTGAGGACTCTGTCCATCACTTCTAAGGATAGATCATCACCTTTGTACTCTCCCGCCCAGCACCCGGTGCATCGCAAATTGCAGCGGGATGTAGGATCCATCAGAATGGCAAAGGGCACAGAGACACCCAGTTTCTGGGCCAGTTCCTTCTGCTTAGGCACACCGATAAAAGCAGCATTGACAAAGAAGTTCATGGCAATGGTGTCTCGGATATTGGGATGGATCTCGGTAAAGGCCCTCACCATATACTCGGGCCAGGGGCTGCCGGGTTCCTGCAGTACGTTCCGCACTCCGCCGATCAACTGCTTGTGATATGGGTCCCGGGCAATCTTATCAGCCCAGTCCAAGATCTTGAAGACGTTTTTCTCCGGCGATTTGGATATATACCCTAGTCCTTGGCGGATTACAGCTTCACCCAGATAGGTAATGGCTGTCTTCATCTCTAACTCCCCTCCTTAAGCCTCGGCAGCGATCATGCGAGGCGTTGTGATTCCCGAGAAGATTAGTTCCTGCAAGGTCATCTCCACCCGCTCGAGGGCCGTGTCACTGGGCAGATCCTTAAGCGACAAAGCAACCATACTGACCATACCGTACAAGGCAGCAGCTACAGTATGGGAATCCAAGGACCTTAACTCACCGTCTTTGATGCCGTTTTCCACCACCTCCTGCAGCATCTTGATGTATCCGGACCGAACTCTCTGAGCGAGAGATGAGCTCTGATCGCTATGCCCCCATACCTCACGAGTAATTAGGCGGCATAGGGACTGATGCTCGTGGAAGTACCTGAGCTGTTCCCTCACAATGGCACGCAGTCTGGCAGCACTTCCCTGTAACGTTGTGATCTTTTTCTCTATATGCTGGCCCATATTGGTCAAGCCATCGATAAGCAGGTCGGTCAAAACGTCTTCCTTGGCAGCATAATAGGTGTATAATGTACCCTTTCCCACCTTGGCCCGCTCAGCGATCTCCTGCACTGTCGTATTGGCAAAGCCCCGGCTGGAGAAAATCTCCAGCGCTGCCTGCTTGATCCGCTCCCGCTTGGTGTCCATAGGCACCCGTCCTTCCCAGCAGTTGTCTCGCAAGCTGTCCCGCAGCTGCTCAGCATTGGATTCGTCAGTTTCGGGAACCTGCCGGCCCCAGAACTGACCGGTCAGTTCTGGGTAGATCTTCGGCTTGGACACCGGAAAATCCTGTTGAGTTGTTGAGCCTACTAACATAATATGCCGCAGAAGCCGCGGTTATGGTGCCTGAAACACGATGAAAGTCGGCCGGCGGCTCCCTGAGTTTGGGACATTAATTCGTCTGCCAGACAGTAAGTTCCTTCCAAAGGTTAACTGCCTTCCCACTATTGGCAATTATTAGTTCCCATTACTTGTTCTGCAACGGGATTTGAGGTATACTAGGGGCAGATGCTTAATCCAGTGACCACTGGAACGGGGGATCCCTTGGGTGAATCTGCGCAGGCAGAGGGGCTGCCCGGCCCTAACCGTTCAGCTAACCTCGTAAGCGTAGGGGAATATTGCTCTGGAGGGATCCGAATGGCCAAGTGTGTCGACTGCGGCGAACGTATCGCTGTATGGGAGGACTATTGCCCGAAGTGCGGAGGCCGCAAAGCAGTAAGCCGGCCGACTACCGCGGCATCTCGGCGCCACAAGAAGAGGTCGGCCATCCTGGGCTGGCTGTTTAAAAGCAGCTAAACAGCCGGCAGCGAAAGGGCAATAATAAAATGCCCTAAGGGAGTGCTGCGCAGCAAGGCAGCGAAACCCTTAGGGCATTTTCTTTTCTACTGTTTCCTAGCTAGATTTCCAAAGCCCGTGCAGGTTGCAGAATTCCCGGGCGTAGACATCTTCGGCGTCGGTAATGAACTCAGCCTCCGGCGGTTCGCCGGGCTGGAGGTACTTACGGTAGACCATTCCATCGGCAACCAGCTCGATCCATTCGATGTAATGCTCTGGCACCATGGGATGGACATCACTGCCTACTTGCACTTTGTACCCATTGGCGGTCTTGCTAATCACCGGTACGTGCTTTTCCGTGGAAGCATCAACGGTATTCTCTTCATACAGCTTCATAGGCTGATCGCAGCAGACCAGCGTCCCTGCTCCTGGACGAATTACCTCTACCCTGTTTCCACACACTTGACACTCATAGACTTCATGCAGCTTGGTCATCACTGTACCTCCCCTAGGATTCTCTTTCTGTCAGTACACAGAGCCACACCATACTAATTGTATCTATTGACAGAATTGACTTTTCCCAAACCCTAGCACTAGGGCCCCAAGGCAGGCCGTTGGCCGCCACAGCTTAGGCGGAATCCTCACCGGGCTTGACCTCTTCCGAAGCGTCCTGCTGATTGCGGGCGATTATTGTATCCAGGATCTCGGCCGCTTTGACTATTACTGTATGACAGCCGGTTTCTTTAGTTCTGTGTTGTTCCTTCAGCGGTGCACAGATGATGCTGCCCATTTCCTCGGCGTAGAGATCGAACAGTTCCTTGACCAAGTCCTTGATGCGGTCGCTTTCATGGGCCCGATCTTGGACATACAGCCTGCTTAAGACCATGATAGAAGCCGTCAAGGCGCCGCAGACACTCTCAATGGCCATTCCCCCGCCAAAGCCGGCTGCTACTTTCAGATCATCTCTATCAAACCCCAGCTGATAAGCCCGATTGGCCCCGTACAAGATTTTCTCGGCGCAGTTGAGATCCTCTTTGACGCCGTAACCGGTTTCCAGCAGTTCTTTCAGCATATTAGGCCTCCCTCCCTCAGATTGTCCCGGGTAGCTGTCGCCAGTGAGTCTTTCAGCTCACTTCTCTTTGGAAGGCATCAATCCCTCCCGGGAGCCAGCTGTCACTCACGGCAGCCGCTGCTGGGGGCCTGGCACAGTCCTGGGAGAAGCATGTACTCCAGGTCTCGGGCAATATCTTCCAGCACCACCGGACGCCCATGGAGGATCAAGGTACCGACGGTGTAGTCCAGGGCACCGTTGACCATGGCAGCAGCCTGCAGAGGCGCCACAGGATAATCCGGGGGCAAGAGCCTCATTAGAGCCTCAACCGCAGGCTCTTCCAAACCCTTCCGCAAATCCCACATCCTCAGCCTGAGTTCCTTGGAGAAATCCGGAAGCGAATGGGATAGCAACGATTCCAGCAGCCGTTGGTTTCTGACAAACAGCTGCCCCCTTACCTTAGCCAGTGTTTGGACAAAAGACTGTATCGAAGAGACCTCTTCCAGCTTGTTTGTCACAGCGGTTACATACTCTGAGATTCGCTCTTCCAATAGGGAAACAAAGAGATCCTGCTTGCTGTCAAAGTATAGATACAGTGTCCC
>LFTN01000124.1:4819-16084 GCA_001513495.1 Clostridiales bacterium DTU087 | reverse complement strand
CCAGATCGTGTAGTTCAATACCCTTGGCCAAAACTGCTTCGTAGTTTTGATCTCCAACCATGTTCCATCCCTCCTTCGTCAACAACTGGCCATTTCCATAAGACGCTTCACCATGGTCAATATCACTCACATGCTATGTAGATGGCCGATCGCAGGAATCCAATTGCGGTCCCAAGTAAGGGCGGAAGGGCGAATTGAGATTCCCGCCTCACCGGAAAACGCGGCATGAGATTCTTGCCTTGAAATGGCAAGAATGACGGCAGCTTCCCATGACAGGTTCCTGCATTGGCAATATTCTGTAATGCGTCAAGAGGCAAAGAAGGGAGGAATCGATGGATGGCCAAAGACATTCAGGCACTTACTGGGGAGCTCCAAGAAAAGATACAGAGCTTAGCCCAGTCTAATCCCGATCCAAAAGCCATTGGAGCTGCTGTTCGGGAGTTTGTGGAGAGTTTTGTCGAGGCAGCAGAGTCTGGTGAAAGGCGGCGCCGCCGCAGAAGGAGAGATAGATAGTCTGGACAGCTGCTCAGAGAAGTGCGGGGCCGTGCCCGGATCATCCAGGCACGGCCCTCTTAACGCTGTCGAAGTACTCAGCCAGCCTTCTTCATCCCTTAGGCAAACACCAATTTGATATTGGCGATACTGCCTGCTCCCACCGGGAAGGCAACTTTGCCGCCCTCTACCTCCGGCTTAGGTGCATCTGCCAGGGGCTGCTCATTGATATCCACCAAGGACGCCTCCTGGATATCCCGGCAGAAAGCCAGCTTAACAGTGGTATCCTGACCCTCGGTTTCGTACAGCCGGATCAGCATTTCCTTACCTTTAGCCTCTTCCGGCATCTTCACAGCAGAAACCGCCACAGTACCGGCTTCTAGCTGGATAAATGCATGGGCCAAGGGCCAGTTGCCGCTTTCCTGTGGGCGGCTGGATATCACCGTCAAGGGATGATTGAAGTCATACGCCTGCTGAATCAACCCCTGCTTCGATGCGGCAGCAGGAGCGACGCAGAGCGCCAAGCGAATCTCGTGAAACCCGATGTCTGGATAGCGGTCAGGATCATAGGAGCCGCGGATGAGGCTTACCGCTAGCGCATCGTCATAACCCCGGAAGCCGTACTTGGAGTCGGTGACCAGCATCAACTGGCTGCCGGCACCATCTTCCCGGCATCCAACGATGAAGCTGTTCCCTGGTGCGTCCATATCCATGGGCTCGCGATGGACGGTGCCGAAGGGCACATCGTACTTGTAGCCAGCACACCGATAGCTGACGGGAGCGTAGAAGTTGAGCTGCGGTATGTTCTCACCGGGCTTGCCCCGCTCCTGCCAATCACAGTAAACATGGTAATCCAGCCTGCGGCTGTCTTTGTCCAACGAGACGGTTACATCCAACTGGGAATCACCGAATTTCACCCGGTAGGTTATACTCTGCCGCAGGCCGCCCTTCTGGAAGTCCACCAGACGCACATCGGTAGTTAGGTCCTCGATGGTCATATACCGGCCTACCACCCAAGAGGTCATGCCGAACTTGGGATCTTCCTGAATTAGGCGGAAGATGCCAGCTGGGCGCTGGGGAGTAATCAACTCTTCTCCGGTAGCCTTATCCAAGAGAGAAACCACAGCACAGTTCTTGGTATCGAGCACTACCTTAAGGTGCTCGTTTTCCAGTGTAAAGCATGCCGGCCTCTCACGGCGGGGATCCCGGGGATGGCGGATTGCCGGTTGGAATTCATCAGTCTCAGTGACAACATATGTTGAGTACCCGTACGGAGGCACATCTACCTCGATCAGCAATCTTACAAAGGAGTGGCCCCAGTACTGGTGAACCCCGCTGTCCAAGAGCTGATGGCCCACTATGCTGCCCTGGGCATCTTTGCAGACCAGCCTGTCTAAATCGCCGTCCCAATCCCAAACTACCACTTCGGCCAGCTCCCGCCGGGGCTTGATGGAGGGGTTGAACATGTGGAAAATGCGGGCCTTGCCGGCACCCCGGGAGCTTTGGGATATCCTGAACACCTGCACACCAAATCCTACGCCGGCACCTTCCGATATGGTCTCGGATATGTCCTCAGGGGAGACTAAGGAACTGGTATCGATATTGGCAGCCAGCGCCTGGAGTGCAAGCTTCTTGGAGCTGCCGGCAATAGCCATTGTCTCTTGGAAGAGCCCGAGGGCGTGGTCCCGGGTTTCGGGAACACATGAGCCAGTGATGATATCGTGAAAGTGGTTGAACAGTATGTTGCGCCAGCCTCGGAAGAAATCATCCCGGCAGTACCGCCAATCGGCATTGATTGCCGCCAGAGTAGAGAAGGCCTCAGCTTCATTTAGGGCAGCTTCCCCGATTCTATTAGCAGCTTTGATCCTGGCCTGGCTGGTATAACAGCCTGTGAAAACAAAGTTCCGTTCATGCTTGACCACCGGCAGATCGTCCTTGATTTTCTCAACGACGCTGAAGAAATCGTGGAAAGTGCCAAACTCAATTGTGGGGAATATCGGCCAGGTATTCATATCGATGATTCTTTCCAAATCCCGGCGGGTGGGGCCGCCTCCATGGTCGCCTACACCGTACACCCGCATGGCAGTATTAATGCCGTGCTGGTGGCAGAATACTGGAACCGGTATTGCCAGGTCAGGACTTACATATCCCAAGTACCAGAAGGGCTCCCGATAGACGATAACCGATTTGCCCGATGGTGCTTCCCATCTCTGCAGCAGCAGATCTTCATCTCCCCGGCAGTGGTAATAGTACTTGATGCCGCCTGCAGCCAAGATCTCTGGAACGTTGAGGCTGTGGCCGAAGGTGTCAGGCTCAAAGTCAAAGTCCAGGGATTCCGGCTTGATGTCCAGCAGCCGGGAAAGGTACCGCTTTGTATAGAGAATATGGCGGGCTAGGCTTTCTCCATTGGGCATGTTCTTATCTGCTTCTACCCATGTGGAGGCTGTCACTTCCCACCGGCCTTCTTGCACCCGCTGCTTGATCTCATCCAGCATATGGGGTGCATAGTCTTCAACGATTTTGTAAACAGATGCCTGGGACTGGGAGAACTTGAAATCTGGATACTCCTCCATCAGGTCCAGCATGGTGCGGAATGTATCTAACGTGATCGCCACAGTCTCATCCCAGCGCCACATCCAGTTCATATCAATGTGGGCATGGGCCACACACACCAGCCGATAGGACTTGGCTCGCTGGGACAGTTCGCTGAGTTTTTGCTCGGCTGCCTCGACAGCATCCCGGGTGATAGTGCCGGCTTGCTTATGCTGGGCCAGCAGGCCATCCACTACTGAAGATAGCAGGTCATCGTGTTTTCTGTCATCGGCCTGTGAAAGGTGATACGCATACTGAAGCTGGGCAATAATCCTTTCTGCCCAGTAGTTCTTGTCCTTAGATGCTTGCAGCTGCGCCAATCGGGATTCCAGTGTCATTTGATTTATCTCCCCTCCTTGTAAATTCACGGACTTCACTTAAATCTTCGCTCTTTCCCTTCAACTACCTTCTCGGCCCCCATTTCGATCCAGCAGATCCACAGTAAACGGGAGCCTATTGGCAATATGAAGAAAAATCCAGCACCGGCTGATGCAAGTGCTGGACTGCCTGAAGAGTCGACTCTATACTATCCCTATCTCCCTCTATACCTCTTTGTGCTTCCACCGCCGCAGCCGCAGGGCATTGCTGACCACGGAAACCGAGCTGAAAGCCATGGCTCCTCCCGCGAGTACCGGGGATAGGAACCCCAAGGCGGCCACGGGAATCCCGATGGTGTTGTAAATCAAGGCCCAGAAGAGATTTTGCTTCACGTTCTGCATGGTGGCCCGGCTCAACTGGATAGCTGCCACTACACCCTTGAGATCACCTTTGATTAGGGCTATATCCGCCGACTCCATGGCTACATCGGTACCAGTGCCGATGGCAAAGCCCACATCGGCAGTCACCAGGGCAGGGGCGTCATTGATGCCGTCACCCACCATGCCGACATTCAGGCCCTCATCTTTCAGCCTCTGCACCTCCCTGGCTTTATCCTCCGGCAGGACCTCCGCCAGTACGTGGTCTATCCCCACCTGTTTAGCAATGGCAGAAGCAGTGCGAGCATTATCTCCGGTAATCATATAGACTGAGAGTCCTAGTTTTTTCATGGCTGCAATGGCACTTTGGGAGTCGGGCTTCACTGTATCAGCAACCCCTATCACTCCTGCCAAGGTGCCGTCAACTGCAGCCAGCATGGCTGTCTTGCCTTCTGCTTCCAGGCTGCTGACCTCTGCTTCAATCTCTTCGATACTTATTCCATTATCCAGCATGAGCTTGCGGTTGCCTACCAGCAAGCGCCGCCCATCTACTACTGCCCTGATACCGTGCCCCGGAATGGCGGCAAAGTCCTTTGGCTCGCCAAGGTCCAGCCCCTGCTTCCTGGCACCTGCAATAATGGCTTCTCCCAAGGGATGCTCAGAACCCCTCTCGGCACTAGCTGTAAGCCTCAGCACCTCTTCCTCAGTAAACCCGTTGAATGCTGCTAAGTCAGTCAGCTCCGGCTCTCCCTTGGTAATTGTCCCAGTCTTATCCAAGACGATGGCCTGGAGCTTATGGGCATTCTCCAAGTGTTCCCCGCCTTTGATGAGGATGCCGTTTTCAGCTCCTTTGCCGGTGCCCACCATGATTGAAGTAGGTGTTGCCAGCCCCAAGGCACAGGGGCAAGCGATTACCAAAACTGCCGTCATGTTGATCAGTGCCCTGGTGAAATTGCCCGGAGCTCCAATGAAATACCAGCCTAGGAAAGTCAAGGCCGCAACCCCCACCACCACTGGGACAAACTTGCTGGAGATTATATCAGCCATTCTCTGAATCGGAGCTTTGGAGCCTTGGGCTTCTTCTACGATCCGGACGATCTGGGCTAGAGCTGTATCTTTACCCACCCTGGTGGCGGTGAACTTGAAAGTGCCGTGCTTATTGATGGTGGAGCCGATTACTTCATCACCGATGCCCCTGTCCACAGGAACGCTCTCTCCTGTCAGCATCGATTCATCTACCGACGAATAGCCCTCGACAATGACGCCGTCCACTGGGATTCGCTCCCCGGGACGCACTATCACCAAATCTCCCACAACTACATCCTCAATGGGGATGTCCATTTCCTGATCGCCCCGGATCACCCTGGCTGTCTTGGCTTGCAGCCCCATGAGCTTCTTAATGGCTTCTGAAGTCCTGCCCTTAGCTCTGGCCTCCAGCAGCTTACCCAGCAGGACCAGGGTGATTATCACCGCGGAGCTTTCAAAGTACACTTCAGTTATCCCCAGGTCATGTCCCCATAGGGTTACAGCCACACTGTAGAAATACGCGGCGCTGGTCCCCAATGCCACTAAGACCGACATGTTGGCACTGCCTGACCTAAGAGTGTAGTAGGAGTCCCGGTAGAACTGCCAACCGGCAATAAACTGTACAGGGGTTGCCAAGATCAACTGAAACCAGTGGTTGTGCAGAATACTGGGCAGCCGGTCAGTAATGCGCAGATGGACCAGCATAGTCAGTAGAAGAGGTATGGACAGAACCGCCGAAAAGATGAACAAGTTTCTCTGGCGGCGAATCTCTCTCTCCCTCTCTGCTTTCTCGCTATCCACTTCCTCCTGACTTGCCATATCACTGGCCTGGTAACCCATTTGCTCAACTGCCTGCTTGAGATCTGCCACTTGAGCAGCAGAGCTGTCGTAAGTGATTACCGCCTTCTCAGTAGTCAGGTTGACAACACATTCCTCCACTCCAGGCACAGCCCGGAGACCCCGCTCAACCCGGCTGACACAGGCGGCACAGCTCATGCCGCTGATTTTCAGAGTTGCCTGCTGAAGCTGTCCATTGGCGCCCGCCGCTTTATTCACAAGCTGATCCAAACCGGATCACCCCCTGCTTGCTTCATATATACCCTACAGGGGTATTGTATACCCATAACTCCCCTCCCGTCAATAGCCCGGATGAATTCCTTTCCTGACAATCTAACAGCATTGTACCCGCCGGGCTGGGTTCTTATCATCGGAATGGTAGGAAGAGGCAGTCTCAATCAAGAAGTAAGAAGCCAAGACTTGCAGGCATCTTCACTGTCAACTTGCCAGGAGGAGCAAAGTGGATAAGAAGCGGGCCAATGATCTCAACGGAACAGAGTGGGCCAGATACTCAATCAGTGTGTGGAATGATATCACCAAGACGGCTGAAGAAAGAAGGCTGGGGCATCCGGCTATGTTTCCAGAGATGCTGGTGACACGCCTGATCAAGTGTTTCACAACCAGTGATGAGCTCCGCATACTAGACCCATTCATGGGCAGCGGCACCACACTGGTAGCTGCCCGCAGGCTTGGCCGGCACAGCATCGGCTTCGAACTCAACCCCGAATATGTGGAACTGGCCCACAAGCGCTTAGCCCAAGCAAATCTATTCCACGACTCTACCTTTGATATCTACACTGCCGATGCCAGGGAGATTCCCCGTTACATCGAGCCCGACTCCGTAGACCNNCCTATGCGTCACATCCCCGCCGTATTGGGATATACTTCTGCGGAGAAGGACAGCAGATCACAAGGAGATTCGCAACTACGGCAGTGAAGAGGGGGACCTGGGCCTAATCCGGGACTATGAAGAGTTCCTGGATGCCCTAATTGAGGTGTTCACTGGCGTACTCCAAGTTCTAAAGCCGGGTAAGTACTGCATAGTCAACGTGATGGACATCCGCAAGAAAGACCGTTTCTACCCCCTGCACGCCGATCTTGCCCGGAGAATGGAGGAGGTGGGATTCATCTTTGATGACCTGATCATATGGGATAGAAGGCAGGAGTATAACAACCTGCGGACACTGGGTTACCCCGCTGTGTTCCGGCTAAACCGCATTCATGAATTCCTCTTAATCTTCAAGAAAGCGTCAGATTCCAGGGCATAGTAGTAATCCAGAGGGGGTACAAAACCGCCTAAATTGCTCGTATAGGGGATTAGCTTTTCCAAGGGTGCACATCCTTTGGGATATACTCACATCACTTACTGAGGAGATGAAGCCATGAGAAGAAGTCCTCGGAGGGATACTTCTCTGTTCCTGGGCTTTCACCATTTAGAAAATATGCGATCAACGCAGTATTGCCAAGCGGCTATGCTATAAAGGAGCTTCAGAGTTTTGGTTCACCTGATAGTTCAAAGCCTGTAGAGGTGAGCGTCGTTTCCACCGCAGCAGTAAAATCTATGCAAGCGTTGCCCTTTAGGAATACGCAGAATGATGCAGAGTTTGATGTTTTGCTGACAGCCGCTAGAAATAGTGCAAGTGTGCAGGATCTCATTGACTGCATTCGACGCGGAGACGTTGCGGATATAGGTGACCTAGAGGTTACCAATGAGGTAATCGATAGGTTCCTGACCCACTATTACCCAGTGGATATGCGAAACACCTATACGTATGAGACAACGACCTACTCCCTGGATTAATGATCTAGATCAAGCTGCTCTTTGAAACCACTTGCAGGGGTTCTACTGCCACCCTATTGGCAGGAACTTGCCAATAGGGTGGCTAATAGAATGAACATACAGAAGGGAGAGAATATGGTGCGTAAAATTGCCATCGTGAGCTTCCAAGGAGAAATGCCCTGTTTTGTCCACGCTATCTTAAATGTTTGGAACTACCACGAAAGAGGATATGAGACCGCTTTGATTGTTGAAGGCGCCTCCACCAAGCTGCTGCTGACCATTGCCGACTCACCCCAAGGTAAGCTGTGGCAGAAAATCAAAGACGCGGGTTTGATCAAATCTGTATGCAAAGCCTGTGCTATCCAGATGGGTTCGTTGACAGAAGCTGAACTGCAGGGATTGCCAATCGATGCCGCCCTATCGGGTCACTCGGACTTAGAGCGATTTACTAAGGATGGCTACGAACTCATCCTGTTCTAATCGGGTAGAAGGCCATCCGTAGATTAAGCAGCCGACGTTCCACACCGCCGCTCCCGCCAGCCCGCAAGCGGCGGTTTTTTCAAACCAAGTGCCTAACCGCAGAACCGCATTCTACATTCTCACCTTAGCTGAGCACTTCGTTAGATAGTGACTGATCGGAAAGGATGATCTTATGAGCCGGTCAAGAAGCCACACCGCTCCGTGGGCATCGATAGCGCTATCTGTGCTGCTGATTATCATGGCCACCGGCGGCTCTGCTGTACTAGCTAAAGGGCTGCCCATCACCGATCCCGCCCTTCTCAATGCCATTGACAGCCACAGTGAGAGCCCCGAGTATATAACGAGGCTGCGCGCAAGTTCCATTGTATCTCTAGAGGGCATTGAGAACCTAAGGTCCCTTGAGACCTTGAGCCTGTATGATAGCGACATTGCAGATCTATCACCGCTGCTCAAACTGCCTAATCTTGCTCGTCTGGAGTTGCTTTCCGCCGGAAGTACCCTTGACTTTGACACTATCAGTCAGCTTACAGGTCTAGAGACCTTGTTCATAACTGACTCCGGATTACGCGATCTGTCTTTCCTCTCTAACCTGCTTAACCTGCAATACCTTGATTTAAGTTCTAACGAAGTACTGGATGTGGAACCCCTCTCCAGACTAAAGAAGCTGCGATTCCTCTATCTGGACAACAATCGCATTACCGATGTCACTCCCCTGGCGTCCCTTGAAAGACTGGAGACTCTAAGCCTGTCCAAAAACCCGATAGAGGACATCGGCCCCTTGGCGAAGCTAAAGAGTCTAGGCAGTCTTAACCTTGACTACACCAACGTCAGCGACATAACGGCTCTCAAGCAGCTCAAGAACCTCGAGGGCCTAGTACTAAACTTCACAGCAGTAACGGACCTGAGCCCTCTCAAGGACCTGCCCTTGAAGCAACTTTTTATCTTCGGCCTGGATCCGGTCAACCTGGAATTGCTCCCCCAAGAAGTGCAAAAAAGAGCTCAGGCTACACTTGATGATGAAGCCTCCTTCGGAGATTACACCGTTAGGACCTGGAGCTCATGGGTATATGGATATTTTGAGATTCTCAAGAACGGTGAGCGTGTCTATATTCAGGATGGCGGAGTGTTTTTTATAGGTTGGGACAACAAGTATCACCCGGAAGCAGATGCCCCCATACTGCGCATCGGAGAGGACATAACAGGAAGGGGTATTCCCAATCTCTTGATTGTGGAATGGACAGGAGGGGCCCACTGCTGCATAATCCTGTATCTGTTCGAGCTCGGCGAAGAGCCGACACTGCTTAACACTCTCTTCCTGGGCCACAATGACACTTTCTATTTCGCAGACATCACTGAAAAACCTGGTCTGGAATTAGTAGCTTATGATACAAGCTGGGCTTACTGGCGGACATACTTTGCCGCTTCTCCGGCACCGAAGATCATCTTGAGGTTTGATGGCAGTGAATGGGCCTTCTGTTACGAAGGCATGGCTAAACCACAGCCAGATGGATTAGAGTTGCTTGCCATTCTAGAGACTGTACAAAGCAGAATCGAAGAGATGAACGATACCTATGATGTACATGAACCTTTCTGGGATGAGCTCTTGGACTTGATCTACTCAGGCCACGCTCCCCTTGCTTGGAAAATCCTTGACCTTGCTTGGCCTGATACAGTGTCAGGAAAGCAAGAGTTTGTGCTGGATTTCGTCCATATGCTCTTGAACAACCCGTACTTAGAGGAGCTTGAGCGGCTGAATGGCGGCCAGCTCTTTCCTAGACGCTAAAGAGGGGCTGTATGCAGGAGTGAGCTGCCCACAGGTTGGGCAGCCGGCCTCCCGCATTACCACCGATGCAAATCAGCGAGCGGCGGTTCCGAAGTATACAGCCAAGACCACTGAAACCCCCTTTATCAGGGGGTTTCCTCGCAATCGGCTGTAGGCAAACTAATACAGCTGCTGCAGGACGGCCTGAACCGCCAAAGCTACAAACACAACCGACGTATCTATGGTAACCCCCAAGAACATGGGCTTCCAGCCTACCCCTTTGACCTCTTCCATGCTGGTCTTGAGCCCGATTGCCCCAAGGGCCATAATCATGAAGAGCCGCGACAAGGAAGAAATCCCTGACACTACATGCTCGGGCAGGGCACCTGTGCTCTTCACCGCCACCATGGCTAGGAACAGCAAAACAAACCATGGAAAGATGGAGGCAATATTGACCTTCTCCTCTGTTTCAGCCGACCGGAGCTTACGTCTAGCATGGATGTAGGAGAATATCAGCACTATGGGGACAATAAACAGGGTTCTGGTCAGCTTCACGATCACTGCAAAGCTCCCGGCAACTTCGGAGAATCCATAGCCGGCTGCCACCACCGAAGATGTGTCGTTGACTGCTGTGCCGACCCAGAGGCCGTAGCTGATATCAGTCAAGCCCAGCAGCTTGCCAAACCAAGGAAACAAAATAACTGTCAAAAGGTCAAACAAGAAGGTGGCAGATATGGCATAGGCTATATGACTGTCATCAGCCTCGATTACAGGGCCGAGGGTAGCAACTGCAGTGCCGCCGCAAATGGCTGTGCTGGCTGACAGCAGGCTGGATAGCTTCCAGTCTACCTTAAACAGGCGCCCAAAGATGTACCCGCCGCCAAAGGCTGTTGTCAGCGTAAACATCATAAGTACCAGTGCGTATTTTCCCACCATCAGTACCTGGGAAAAGCTCAGGGAAATGCCCATTAAAATGATTCCGACCTTTAGAACCGTCGTTGACACAAAGTGTACGCCGCTGGAGGCCTGGGGCATCTTATCCACGACCGGGTGAAAGAACATACCCAAAAGCAGCACCAATATGCTGGTACCGATCAGGTCTCCCGGAACCAGCTTATTAAGCCAGATAGCTAGAGCAGCAAGTATCAGAGTGAGCAAGAATCCAGAGCTGTATTGTCTAAGTTTGGCTACCATAGTAAAACCCTTTCTGTGTAAATTTCGACAGATCACCCTTGATTATAATCGGGATCATGTATAAACTCAAATTATGGTTTCTTATACTTCTATTATCTTGCTTGATAGGAGGGGATCGCTGTGTTGGACTACAGGCACCAGACATTTCTTGTTCTGTGCAGAATTGGCAGCTACACCAAGGCAGCCGAGGCACTGAATCTCACGCAGCCGGCAGTAACCCAGCACATTAAGGCACTGGAAGCACACTATGGCAATCCTCTGTTCACCTACGCCAACCGGACACTAACCTTAACTGAGCACGGCAAGCTTCTATATGAATTTGCGTCCAGGATCTCCTCCGACAGCGACATCCTGACAGAGAAACTGCGGCAGAAAGACTTGTCCAGCCCCCTCCTTCAGTTTGGGGC
>LFTN01000124.1:0-4784 GCA_001513495.1 Clostridiales bacterium DTU087 | reverse complement strand
AACACCCAACACCTCCTGGAGGAGTTGGAGCAAGGGGAAATCCAATTTGCGCTGATCGAGGGCATCTTCGACAAGACAGCCTACCACTCTGAACTGTTTGCCCTGGAGCCATTTGTGGGAGTCTGCTCCAAAGACTCACCCCTGGCGAACCGCCCGGTTCGCTTTGAGGAGCTCATCTCCCACAGCCTGATTGTACGGGAGCAGGGCTCAGGTACCCGGGAGATTCTGGAACAGCTGCTGCATCAGCACAATTTATCGATCACCAGCTTTGCCAAAGTAACCGAGATCGGCAACATGGAGGCTATCAAGCAGCTTGTTAAAGATGGCTTGGGCATCACATTTATGTATCGGGTTGTAGCGCAGAAAGAGCTGGCGAGGGGTGAACTGAAGGAGCTAAAGGTTACCGACATGAACGTACAGCGGGAGTTCAACTTTGTCTTCCTGAAAAACAGCCAGCACGCCGAGGAGTTCTTGACGTGGTATCGTGCGTTCAAGGGGGGTTACCAGGGGTCTTTGACGCCTTAGCCCGTATCACTTCGTCCCAGCGGACGGCAAGGGCGGCACCAGGTTTTGCCGGTGCCGCCCTCAATTCTAGTTAAATCCAAAAACAAGGGGGAAGACAAACACCACAATCCCCATCCAGACAGCATAGACACTCAAGTACCTGGTTTGCCAGGCCTCAATCAGCCGAAATTCTATTCTGCCTATGATGTACCGGATATACAACACCAGTAAAGCTGCGAGGTTGATGAGCAGCAGGACGTTCTCACCTAAGGCCGCCAGCTTGTTTGGGCTGATGCCGTATTCAGACAGCCTAAAGACTATGGCGGAAAGGGCAACACCGTCTACTATGATGGCAACGGCAATCAAGGCCGCATTCAGATAGTCAAATACATTCTGCTTGTCATGGATGTTCTTCGCGGAGATTGTGTACAAGACCATTCCCAGTACCAGGACCAGCATTAGATCAAACCCAATTAGGAACTCCCTTCACCATGGCCTTCAATTGTCCTCGTAAGGACTGAATACACTAGTTCCCATTGCTGCTTGTGCTTCTCCAGCTCCACTGCCCCAGCTTCTTTCAGGCGATAGTACTTGCGCCGGCGTCCCACTTCGGACATCCTCCAGTACGACTCGATTAGGCCATTTTTTTCTAGCCTGTGCAGCACCGGATAAAGCATACCTTCCGTCCAGACCAGCTCATCGTTAGATACCTCTCTGATCTGCTTAATGATCTCGTAGCCGTAACTATCCTGCTGCTTTAGGATGGCCAGGATAAGAGGAGTAGCTGAAGCTGCGACTAGATCCTTTGATACATCCATAGGAACCTCCATTCTGATACATAGAAGTTCTATGTATTGTACTGCTGAAATTCTACCTAGAAGAGCTAGGTATGTCAATATGCTATATCCATCAAATCGCGGCTTTGGGTGAAAGCCTAGGCGGGTGTAGGGTGGCACAGGAAGGCGAGTCGAATGGTTCTTGCCATGGTTAGTCCACAACGTTGATTACCACTAGATTGCCCGATTCGTAGCGCTTGAGGCCCCGGTAGAAGACAAAGCGGGCCAGGATGGAAAGGCCAAGGGCGAAAACGAGCAGCAAGCTTTCGTGGGCCAGGGTAAATTCCTGCAGGATCCTAACGGGCAGATAAGAAACGAAACCCGCGGGAATGACTGTATACAGCACTAAGCGGGTAGTGGCTGAGAAGATGCTTTCAGGATACAGTGAGAATGACAGCAGGGCTTCCATCAATTGATTCGCCAGCTGCGCACTGTGTCCCAGCCAGAAGCTCAGAGAATGGGCAAGCACCGCGAAGCTGGTCATGACCACTCCTCCAGCAAAGATCAGGACTATAAAACCGAGAGTTCGGCCCAGAGATGGTGAAGAGGCCAGGAGGAATATGGTCAGTGCAAAGGCCAGATCGCCCCAGGCAAAAGCCGAGGATCTGGAGATGAGCACATGGAGCAGCACCGGTTTGGGCATAGCCAGGTAGAAATCCAGCCGCCCTTCGGCGATGGCCCTGCTTATATGAAACGACCCTCCGAAGAGCAGGGCCTGGCAGGCGTATGCTCCACTGGCTGCCGCGTACAAGAGCAGGATGTGCTGGAAACTCCAGCCATTGAGCGATTCGATTCTTGTGAAGAGCACCCACCAGAAAAAGAGGAGCATGAGGTTGTTGATGAACATGAAAATGACCTGGCTCAGGAAGGCACCCCGGTACTCCATGGCTGATTGGAGATTGGCCGAGAAGTACTGGAATACAAATTTGACTGTCCGCTTAGCCGCCGTGAACATGTACTTGGCGCACTCCTTTCCGAAACATGGCCCCGACCAAAACGGCCAGAATGATCACCCAGACTAGCTGCCCCGCCAGCATCTGCCAGAGGAAGGCATAGTTGAAATTGACCACAAGCCGGGCAGGGGCGGAAAAGCTGTAGCGCAGCGGCAGCAGGTATGAGACCCGCCTTAGCCCCTCTGGATAGGCTTCAACGGGGACAAAGAGGCCGCCGAGGATGAAGATCAGCTTATTGAGGACCCAGAAAAAGGGACGGTTGTCTTCCAGCCAGAAGGCCACCAGGGCCAGGGAGAAGCTCACCAGGAAATTAATGGCAGTCGACAGGGCAAAGCCAAGCAGCACCCAGCCCAAATGTACCCACTCCACCGCTAAGGGACCCATGATGAGATAAGCAAAGGCTGCCCCGATGGTCAGGTTGGTTATGAAGCGGACAAGAAATTCACCGCAGTGGACCGCGAAGTAGTAGAGGGTGTAGGAGTAGGGGCGCACTAGCCTATAGGCTATGTCACCGCTCTTGACTTCTTCGCTGACCAGACTGTGCGACGCAGGGGTGGAGACGGCGATGACCTCAGTGAAGACCATATACCAAAGCATGCCCGTACTGTCCAGCCCAGCGATCTCTGCGTTTGTCCCCAAAACCGTTTTCCACAATTGAGAGAAGATAAATAGAATCAGGATGAGGAAGATGCTGCTCGCAAAATGATCTGCCAGATAGACTACCCTATTGGTCAAGCTGATTTCAGCAACCTTGAGGTACTTTTGCACGGATCCGCCTCTAGCCAGCTGCATTATGCTCACCTTCTCCAGCCGGGCGTCCGTATATGTCGCGAATAATCACTTCCATAGCGGGTTCTTCCACGCTGATATCCTCAGTATCTACTTGGGCGAACAACTCACTTAAGACGCTCTCGATGGAATTGAACTTGGTATTGACCCGGAACTTGACACCCTTCTCAGTGTGTTTGAGGATCTCAACATTAGATAGGCTCAGCTCAGGGCAGGGCGCCGCGAACTTCACGTTCAATATCTTCGTGGTTAGATAATTGTGCCGTAGGTAAGAGGTGGATGTATCCAGGATGATTTCGCCATGATTGATCACGATGACCCGCTTGCACAGCTGCTCGATATCCCCCGCATCATGGGAGGTGAGGAAGATGGTGGTTTTCTCTTCCTCGTTGAGCCTTTTGATTAGCTCTCGGATTTTCAGCTTGGCCACCACATCCAGACCGATGGTGGGTTCGTCTAGAAAGATCACTTTCGGTTTGTGCAGTATACTGGCTGCGATTTCGCAGCGCATGCGCTGACCCAACGAGAGCTTCCTGACAGGGGTCTTGATGAATTCGTCAAGTTCGAACAGCTCCACTACTTGACTCAGGCGCCGTTCAAGGTCCTTACCATCGATTTCATAGATGCTCCCCAAAAGGCGAAAGCTGTCCAGGGCCGGCAGATGGTACCACAACTGGGACTTCTGTCCAAAGACAGCGCCGATGGTGTAGGCCAGCTGGCGCCGGGCCTCCCAAGGCACCAGGCCCAAGACCTTGGCGCTTCCCGCTGTGGGATTGAGGATGCCTGTCAGCATCTTAATGGTGGTGCTTTTGCCGGCACCATTAGGACCGATAAATGCCAGCAGTTCACCCGTCTCCACCTCAAAGCTGATTCCATTCACAGCCACAACTTCGCTGTAGGTTGGCCGCAGCAGTGCCTGCACGCTGCCCCGCAAGCCCGGCTCCTTGGTCTTAGTGCGAAACACTTTATGCAGGCCGTTTACCTCCATTGCCGCCAAGACCAAGACCTCCTCCGGTGAATATTTGCACAAGTATACCAGTGCTTGGAACCTGGTGTCAAGGGATGAAGTGCAGGCGAGCTGCGAGGTGAATCAAACCCATCGGCTCAGCAGCCATGCTGGGCACACTGAAGCCTCCACCTTCACGAAGACCTCTATGGATCCGAGAGATCCGGAGTTGGTTTATTTCAAGCTCTTGGGATACAAGGCCTGACGTATCCCGATTGGAAAGAAGAGCTTAGGCCAAGAGATAAGAAAAGACCGCCAAACTGGCGGTCTAATTGCATTCATATATGTTGCGCCCGGCAGGATTCGAACCTACGGCCCCGATGCACCGATTCGAGGGGTGAGCCCGCTTGACGAGAGTGGATTGAGCGTTAGGCGCTGTGCAGCGATGCCTTTCGCCGCTCTCAAAACACGGCTGTTGTTGCTCGCGCATCGTTAGAAACTAATAGTCGAAAGCTCCCGCAAAATCTGCTCTAATTCTTCCAGAAATGCTGGGTCCGCTAAGCGTTCTTCCTTACCCCGTTCCACAGCCCTCCCAAGCCGGAGGATTATCGATGCCAACAATTCAAGGGGATCCATCGCCCTCAACTCTTGCATCAGAGTACGCGTACCAATGAGGCATACCGCATCAATTTCATTCCAGCCTGGCACTTGGTCAGTCTGGAGCACCAGTCGGACACGTCGTGCAGGGATGTCAAC